>CAMDRF010000076.1 GCA_945906765.1 Nitrosovibrio sp. Nv4
TCCTCGCGGGAATGAAGCGAGTCTTCAAAACCTCCAGCCATGTCGTCATCTACCCGGCCTCGGGAACGGGCGCCTGGGAGGCAGCGCTGGTCAACACGCTTTCCCCGGGTGACCGGGTTCTGATGTACGAGACCGGTCACTTTGCGGCGCTGTGGCAGAAGATGGCCAAACGGCTGGGCCTGGAGCCCGAGTTCATCGCCGGCGACTGGCGCACCGGCGCCGACCCGCAGGCGATCGGGGCCCGCCTGCGCGAAGACAAGGGTCACCTGATCAAAGCGGTGTGCGTGGTGCACAACGAAACCGCCACTGGCGTGGTCTCGCGTATCGCCGAAGTGCGGCGCGCGATCGATGCCGCGAACCATCCGGCGCTTTTTCTGGTGGACACGATCTCATCGCTTGGCTCGATCGACTACCGCCACGACGAATGGGGCGTGGATGTCACGGTCGGCGGATCGCAGAAGGGTCTGATGCTGCCGCCCGGACTGTCGTTCAACGCCATTTCGGCGAAGGCGCTTGCAGCCTCGAAGGCAGCGAAGCTGCCGCGCAGTTTCTGGGATTGGGGCGACATGATCGCCAGCAACAAGGACGGTTACTTTCCCTACACCCCCGCGACCAACCTGCTCTACGGCCTGCGCGAGGCGTTGAAAATGCTGCTCGAGGAAGAAGGCCTGGAGAGCGTCTTTGCGCGCCACCTGCGCCATGCCGAGGCGACTCGGCGCGCGGTGCGCGCCTGGGGGCTGGAGGTACTGGCGAAGAATCCCGCCGAGTACTCATCCTCTCTTACCGCGGTACTGATGCCTGCCGGCCACGACGCCGACAAGGTAAGGAAAATGATCCTCGAGAATTTCGACATGTCGCTCGGTACCGGCCTGGGCAAGCTCGCGGGCAAGGTGTTCCGCATCGGCCACTTGGGCGACTTCAACGATCTGACTCTCATGGGTACCCTTGCGGGTTGCGAGATGGGGTTGCAACTCGCAGGGGTCCCGGTAAAAAAGGAAGGCTTGCAGGCTGCAATGGGCTATCTTGCCGAATGTCACGCCCGCCCGGCGCGTGCCGCCGCCTGAGGGACGGCGAAGTGCTATGCTTTTCTCGGGAGACCCATTTCTTTTAGGAGGAGGAAGAATGCTTAGAACACTTTTGTGCACGGCAATTGCAGCTGTCGGCTTCGCCGCGCACGCCCAATCCTGGCCGAACAAACCGGTCACGTTCCTGAACCCGTTCCCTGCCGGGGGCGGAACCGACACTTTTGCGCGGCCGATCGCGGCCAAGCTCTCGCAGCAGGTCGGCGAACAGTTTCTGATCGAGAACCAGGGAGGCGCCGGGGGTACCGTAGGCGCGACCAACGTCACCAAGCGCGCACCTGACGGTTACAACTGGTTTTTCGGCGCGGTACACCACACCATCGCCGAGAGCCTGTATGCGCGCCTGCCCTACAGCCTGGAAAGGGATTTCGAGCCGATCACGGTGGTGGCGTTCGTGCCAAACGTGGTGGTCGTGCATCCCAAGCATGCCGACAAGATCAAATCGCTCAACGATTTGATCACCTACGTGCGCGCCAATCCCGGCAAGCTCAACTACGGCTCCGCGGGCAATGGCACCACGCACCATCTGGCGGTGGAGCTGTTCAAGACCATGACTAAGACCTTCATCGTTCATATCCCCTACCAGGGTGCCGGTCCGCTGATGGTCGGCCTATTGTCGGGCACGGTTGACCTTGCCTTCGACGGCATGGGTACTTCGTCGGTGCAGATCAAGGCCGGGAGACTGAATCCTTTGGCCATCACGAGCGTGGCGCGCAATCCCGTGCTGCCGAATGTTCCGACCATGGCCGAGGCCGGCCTGCCGGGCTACGAGGTGCGCACCTGGTATGGCATCTGGGCACTCAAGGGCACGCCCAAGGAAGCCAAAGATCGCATGTACAAGGAAGTCGTGATCGCGATGAACCAGCCGGACCTGAAGAAGATCTGGGCCGAACAGGGCGCCGACGCGGGTGGCATGCCACCGGAAGAGATGGTCAAGCTGGTGCGCAGCGAAATCGTAAAGTGGGCCAAGGTGGTCAAGGACGCTGGCGCAAAGGTGGATAACTAAGCGTCAGACGATGCCGTCGGCTCGCAGTTTGGCGATTTCGGCTTCATTCAGTTTCAGGAATTCCTTCAATACCTGATCGGTATGCTCGCCCAGCAATGGCGGCGCCAGCCGGTACTCGAGCGGGGTTCCTGAGAAGCGCATCGGGCTGGCGACCAGCGGCAGCTTGCCTGCCGCCGCGTGATCGAGTTCGATTTTCACGCCGCGCGCCCGGACCTGCGGCTCCTCGAACACCTGCGCGATGTCGTTGATCGGACCGTTCGGCACGCCGGCGGATTCGAGCAGCGCGAGCCACTCGGCGGTGGTTTTTTTGCGGAAAATTTCCTGAATCAGGCGGCTCATTTCTGCGCGATTCGCGACGCGCTTGCCGTTGCTGACGAAACGCGCGTCCGTAGCGAGTTCGGGACAACCCGCGGCTTCGCAGAATTTCCGGTACAGGTTGTCGTTGCCGCAGGCCACGATCACCTCGCCATCGCTCGACTTGAACGGCTGGTAGGGCACGATGTTCGGATGCAGGTTGCCGATGCGCGTGGGCGGCGTGCCAGTGGAGAAGTAATTGGTATTCTGGTACGCGAGCAGCGCGATCTGGGAATCGAGCAGCGCGAGATCGAGATGCTGCCCCTTGCCGAAATTCGGACCAGGCTGCGCGCGGCTTGCGAGCGCGGCGCAAATCGCGATAGAAGCATACATCCCGGTAATGATGTCGGCGATCGGTACGCCCGCGCGCTGCGGGCCGCCCCCCGGCGCGCCATCCGGCTCGCCGGTGACGCTCATCATCCCACCCATGCCCTGGATCATGAAGTCATAACCCGGCCGCTCACGATACGGGCCCGTCTGGCCGAATCCGGTAACCGAGCAATAAACCAGGCGCGGGTTCACGCGCTTGAGATCGTCGTAGCCTAGCCCGTAGCGCGCCAGATCGCCATGCTTGTAGTTCTCGATCAGGACATCGCATTCGCGGGCGAGCGCACGGATCAGCGCCTGACCTTCCGCCTTTGCCACGTTCACCGTGATGGATTTCTTGCCGCGGTTCGCGGCGGTGAAATAGGCGGAGTCTCTGGTTTCGCGGCCTTCCTTGTCCTTCACCCAGGGCGGCCCGAAGGCTCGCGAGTCGTCTCCGACCGTCGGGCGCTCTACCTTGATGACCTCGGCGCCGAGATCGGCCAGATTCTGGCCGGCCCAAGGGCCGGCGAGGACGCGCGACAGATCTAGGACACGGACATGCGACAGCGGACCTGCCATGAGGCGCTCCCAATTCAGAATGTGCGGCAATCTACCAGAGGTTCGCAAGCATGCGCAGCGCAAGTCCGAATAGCATCAGCGCGAATAGGATGCGCAGGCGCTTCACCGGCAGCCGGTGGGCGAGGCGAGCGCCCAAGGGAGCGAGCGGCATGCTTGCGGCGACGATGAGCGCCAGCGCCGGCAGGTAGACATACCCCAGGCTGCCCTCGGGCAGGCCTTCGACGCGCAGGCCGTTAAGCACGTACCCCACGGTGCCGGCTACCGCGATCGGAAATCCGTTCGCCGCGGCAGTGCCGATGGCGCGCTTCAACGGCAGGTTGCACCACGCAAGAAAAGGGATCGATAGAAACGCGCCCCCGGCGGCAAGGACGCTGGACAAGGCGCCGATCCCTGCGCCTGCGCCGAACAGCCCCGCGACTCCCGGCAACTGGCGCGAGGGCTTGGGCCTGATCTCGATGAACATCTGTAGGGCGGCGTAAAACATGAATCCGGTAAAAAAAATTGCCAGCGGCCGGGTCGGAATGAAGCCCGCGGCGAGCGTCGCAGCCAATGCACCAGCTACGATTCCCGGCGCCATGGCGCGCACCACCATCCAGTCCACCGCCTGGTGGCGGTGATGCGCGCGCACGCTCGAAAGCGACGTGAACACAATCGTGGCCATCGAAGTCGCGAGCGACAGGTGCATCATGTGCTCGGCCGGGAAACCCTTGGCCGTGAATACAAATACCAGCATCGGCACCATGATCATGCCGCCGCCAATACCCAGCAATCCCGCGAGAAAGCCAACCGTCAGGCCGATGGCGAGATAGGCCCACCACCACTCCATCAGCACTCCGCGGAAGAATGTGCGACAAGGTGCGCGGCGAGCTCGGCGAAGCCGGCGCCGGCGAAGCCGCGCGTCACGTACTTCGGCTCCGCCTCCAGCCTGCCCGCAAAGCGGGCGACATTCGCCACACCGACCGAGTTATCGAAATACGCAAACATCGGCGCATCGTTTGGCGAATCGCCGACAAAGGCGAGTTCCGCGTTCGCTGCATCGAGGTCGATCGAGAACTGCTCGGCAAAAAGCTGCCGCGTGGTCGCCAGCTTGTCGTATCCGCCGAACCAGCCGTTGACGTGGATCGAGCTGATTTTTGCGGTGAGTCCCGCTTCGCGCATCAGCCGGGCGATGTGTTCGGCCGCCTCCAGCGGCAGCGCCGGCACGTCCTCGCAGAAATCTATCGCCAGGTCCGTCTCCCGGTAGGACTGGTCAGCGGCGAGCGCGCACCCGGGAACTTGTTCGAGAATGCGCGCGCCAATCGCTTCCAACCGGCCTCGGCTGCGCGCGCGAACTTGGTCGGTGTGCTGAAATTTCTTGTAAAGTTTCCCCTGAACAGAGCAAAAATAGAATGCTCCGTTTTCGCCGACGACCGCGTCCACCGGCCACATGCGCGCGATGTGATCGCACCATCCGGCGGGACGCCCCGTGACCGGCACCAGCAGCTTGCCGGCGCGCTTCAGGCATTCCATCGCGCAATAGGCCTCAGCCGTGAGCCGACCCTCGGTGGTCAGAGTGTCGTCGATGTCGAACAACAATCCGCGTATACGCTGCGGGTCGCGTAACTCGGCCAGGGGCTTCATGCGCGGGCGAGCACCTTCGCGACACGCTGCCGCTGGGTCGGCGTCATCAGCAGGCCGGCCTTGGTGCGCCGCCAAAGGACATCCTCGGCGCTCTGCGCCCATTCCTGCGCGACGAAGTAGCGCACTTCACGTTCGCTGAGCCCGGCGCCGAAGTCCTCGCCCAGGTCGCCGTCGCCGACGACTGCCTGCGCATGCGTGCCGTGGCGCCGGAAGATTCCCCGCAGCGTGGCTTCTGCGATGTGCGGATGGCTCGCGAAGAACGCGTCCCGCGCCTCAACGCGCGCAACGCCCCCGAAGTCGCTGCCGGAAAGCGGTACCCGGTCGGTCCACGCCGGCTTGAGTCCCGGAAAATACGGCGCCAGCTGGTCCATCGCCTGCTCGGCCAGCCGGCGGTAAATCGTGATCTTGCCGCCGAACACCGAGAGCACCGGCGCCGCGCCCGCATCGTCATCGACGCGCAGCGTGTAGTCGCGCGTCACCGCGGACGGGTCGGCGGTGCCATCGTCATAGAGCGGTCGCACGCCTGAATACTTCCACACCACGTCGGCGGGCCGCGCCGGGCGCGCAAGATAGCGGTTGACCGCACGGCACAGGTACTCGACCTCCTCGGCACTCGCCTCGGGGTGCGTGTACTCCCCGATGACAGGAATGTCCGTCGTGCCTACCAGGGTGTGCAGATCGCCGTAGGGAATCATGAAAACGACCCGCCGGTCATCGTTTTGCAGGATGAAGGCGTGCTCGCCTTCGTATAGCTTGGGCAGCACGATGTGGCTGCCTTTCACGAGCCGCACCGCGTCGCGCGAGGGCTGCCCCAGCTGCCGGTTCAACAGCGTCTTCACCCAGGGACCGGCGGCATTCACGATACCCCTGGCCTCTACTTCCTCCCCGTTCGACAGTCTGGCCTTCCAACCCCCTGCCTGCCTGCGCGCCGCAACACATTCGGTTCGCGTCAGCACCCGCACGCCGCGCGCGCGCGCATCCATCGCGTTCGCGACCACGAGCCGCGCGTCGTCCACCCGGCAGTCGGAATAAATAAAGCCATGCTTGAACCGCGACTGAAGCCCCGAGTTGTAGGGTGGCGAATCGAGCCGAATCGCCCTGGAACCGGGCAGGCTGGTGCGGCGTGAAAGGTGATCGTAGAGAAACAGCCCGGCGCCGATCATCCAGCGCGGCCGCAGCTCCGGGACGTGCGGCATGATGAAGCGCGCCGGCCAGACCAGGTGCGCGGCAACTTTGAGGAGCACTTCGCGCTCATTGAGCCCTTCGGCGACCAGCCTGAATTCGTAATGCTCCAGATATCGCAGGCCGCCGTGGATCAACTTCGAGGACCATGACGAGGTCGCGGACGCGAGATCGCCCTTCTCGCAAAGGAGCACCGACAGGCCGCGGCCAGCAGCGTCGCGCGCGATGCCGGCGCCGTTGATGCCGCCGCCCACGACCAGCAGGTCGATCTTGTTTTCCAGGAATTTCCTACGTTTGCAAGCGCGAAATTATACGGCGCGCGCGAGGCTCGCTTCGAAGGCGACGCCGCGCCCGCCGGCAAGACTTTCCGCCCGCAGCGCACCGCCGTGGAACTCGGCGATCAGCCGCGCAATGTAGAGCCCGAGCCCCAGGTGCGGCACACTCCCGGAACGCTCGCCGCGCAGCGAAACCATCGAATCGAACAGCGACTCGCGGATCGCCTCGGGCAAGGGCGGCCCGTCGTTTTCAATCCTGAGGACTGCCGTGTCCTCATTCATGGTCAGGAAAACCCGCACTGAGGTTCCGCCGGCAGCGAAGTCGGCCGCGTTTTCCACCAGCTTGTCGAGCATCTGCGCGAGCAGATCCGCTGCGCCAGGCAGCGGTACCGGCTCGGCTGGAACCGTCACCTCGAACACCCTGGGCGCGTACGCGAGGCGATAGCCCTCGACACAGCCGCGCACCACCGCTGCAGCGTCGAAAGGTTCGCGCGCCGCCGTGGAAAGGCTTTGCTCCAGGCGGCTTGCCTCGGTCATGCGCGAAAGAATGGTGCTGAGACGCGCCAGCCCTTCCTCGGCACGCGCGACGTACGTCCGCGTTTCCTCGGGGGTGCGCGCGGCGTGCAGGTTTTCCAGCGACGAGCGCACCACCGCCACCGGCGTGCGCAGTTCGTGCGACAAGCGGCCGGCGAGTGCTTCCAGGTAGTCGTTGTAGCGCGCAAGCCGGCCAAGAACGGTGCTGAAGCTGCGCGACAGATCGCCGATTTCGTCGGCCGCATCCGAGGCGGTGGTGAGCCGCGTGACGCGCCCGCGCGCGTCGATGGCGGCTTCGGCTTCGTCGCTCAGGCGGCGGATGCGGTTCGAGATCCGCGTTGCGAACCACAGCATCACCGCGGCGACCAGCGCGAATGCCGCCAGCGTCACCAGCAGCAGGCGTTCCAGCGCCTGACTGCGCAGCGACGCAATCCGGTTGGCCGTCTCCTCTACCACCACCGCGCCGTGTACTTCGTCGCCCACCCAGATCGGATGCGCCGCGGAAACCACCACCGCGCGACCGTCGCGCGTATTGCGCCTGCGCGTACTGGCGGCGCCCTGTAACGCCGCGCCGATCTCCCGGCCCGCAGCCAGCGCGTCGTCGGCGATAGCGTCGTCGAATTCCTCCGTCGGCGGCGCGAGCAGCCAGCCGAGCGCTCTTTGCGCAATGCTGGGCGCGGGCGGATCCGGCAGCTTCAGGCTCCCCGCGAGCGCCAGCACATGGTAGTCGCGGCTGACCACCCAGACGCGCGAGCTCGCGCGCTCCAGTCCTTTCAGTATCGCGGCGATCTCGCCGTCGGCCGCGGCTTCGCGCGCGCGCGCCTCGTTCTCGATTACGCCGCCGGTCAGCCGCCGCAGCTCGCGTTCCGCCTCGTCTCGCAGCGCCGATTCGCCGCGTGCCCGGTAGTCCAGCAGCTTGGGCCGCTCATGCAGCGCCGTCGCCACCGCCCGCGCAGTGGCGGCGAGCGCCTGTTCCTGCGCGGAGAGGAGGAAACGCTCCATCTCACGCACGTAGAGCCAACCTGCCCAGGGCAACACCAGCAATACCAGCGCGACCAGCGCCAGCTTGGCGCGCAGCGGGAAACGGGCCACAGCGCTAGTGCCGTTCCAGCACGGGCTAGGCTTTCCAGCGGTAACCGAGGCCGTAGGCGGTCTCGATTCCGTCGAACGCGGGATCCGCGGCGACGAACTTCGCGCGCACGCGCTTGACGTGCGATGTGACAGTCGCGTCGTCCACCACCAGCTCCGCGTCGCGCATCAACTGGTCGCGGTTCTTCACATGACCCGGATGGCGTGCGAGGGAATGCACAATCCAGAATTCGGTCAGCGTGAGCTCAACGCGGGCGCCCTTCCACTGCACGCTGAAGCGCTTGAGGTCGAGCTCCAGTTCACCGCGTACGATGCGCTCCTCGACCGGTTTTTCCTCGGCGAGCGCGTCCACGCGCCGGAAGAGGGCCGCAATGCGCGCCATCAGGTGCGGCAGGCTGACACCCTTCGTGAGGTAATCGTCCGCTCCGAGGCGCAACCCGGAGACCACGTCGAAGTCGGAATCGCGCGCCGTGAGGAACACGATCGGCAGCTGGGGCGAGAGTGCACGCAGGTCGCGGCACAACGCAAAGCCGCCCTCGGTCTCGTCGCCCAGGCCGATGTCGATGATCGCCAGGTCCGGCAAACGGCTGCGCAGCGCATCCATCGCCTCGCGCCGGCCCGCGTAAGCCGCCACGTCATAGCCGTGGCGCTTGAATGCCTCCGCGTAGTTGGCGCGAATAGCGGCGTCATCCTCGACGATCACGATGCGGCGAGCCATGCGGGGAATATACCGGAAGCGACGCTGCCATCATTTCGCCATATTTCTTCATCACCTTGCCAGAACACCGGCCCGGGCATGGCTCTTTCCCCGCTTGTAATGGCGTCAATCAACAAGGAGAGCTTGCATGATCAGGACCAGATTCTTCGCCTTGGAACTCGCTGCCCAGATCCTGCTCGCTGCCGCGATCGGCTTGTCCGTGAGCATCGTGCTGGCCGGCGCCGTGCTGCTCCTCGCCGCATGAACGGCGGAACGAAATACGGCGACGTCGCGCTCGGGGTGGAAGCCGCCCTGCCCGCGATCCGCCTGGACCAGCGCTCGGGCTGCGGCTACACGCGCTTGAGGCGAACCTTGATGCGTCGAACCCTGATCTGGCTCTACGCGGCACTCAAGCGCTAGGCCTGAGTTTTACTTCACGAACCGCGGCGGCGGGCGCGCCGGCTTCGGCAATAAACGCACTTCGAGGCCAGCGATGCGCAAAGGATCATCGGTCCTGTGCTCTACGTCCCTTGGACGCGGCGCAGCGCAGATGCCACCACCACCACGGACGACGGCGGGCACAGCCGTACCGTGCGCAAGGAAAAGATCGGACACGGCCACGTCGCGCTGCTGCCGGGGACGCTAACCGTGGAGGGCAACATCGATCTGATCCAGTACGCGCTGGGCAGCTTCCAGCGCGGTGCCGGATTCGCCGCCCTGCTTTCCTCGCTGTACGGATTGCTGTACGTGCTGCTGCGCGCGGGGGATCATGCTCTGCTGGCCGGAGTCATCCTGGTCTTCTCGGCCCTGGCTGCAGCGATGGTCGCCACGCGCCACGTCGACTGGTACGCCGTCGCTGCGAACCCTTCGGGTCCGGACCGGCCGGCGGCGCAGAAACCTGCCTAGAATGCAGGCCATGGGCGCCCCGCTGACGTTGGTGATCGGCAACAAGAATTACTCCTCCTGGTCCATGCGGCCCTGGGTGCTGCTGCGCGGGCTGGAGATTGCGTTCCGCGAACGGCAGCTGAAGTTCCACACGCAGGAATGGAGCGACAGCATCGGCGGGCTCTCGCCTTCAGGCATGGTGCCGGTCCTCTGGGAAGGCGAGCCCGGCGGCGGCTTCGCCACCTGGGACACGCTCGCGATCGTCGAGCGCCTGCATGAGCTGTTTCCGAACGCGAAGGTCTGGCCATCCGACGCGCAAGCGCGCGCACGGGCGCGCTCGCTGTGCGCGGAATTTCACTCCGGGTTCCGGGCTTTCCGCGGCGCCATGCCGATGAACATCCGCAGCCGTTACCCCGGCAGGGGAATGAACCCGGATGTCGCAAAGGAGATCGGGCGCATTCAGGCGCTCTGGACCGAGGCACGAAAGACCTTCGGCGGGAAAGGCCCGTTCCTGTTCGGTGCATTCGGCGCGGCCGATGCGTTCTATGCCCCGGTTGCCACCCGCTTCGTGACTTACGCCGTCGAGCTGAAGGGCGCCGCCCGGGAGTATCAGCAGGCGTTGCTGGAATCTCCTGGAGTCGGGGCCTGGAGCGCGGAGGCGGTGAAGGAAACCGAGTTCGTCGCCGAAGACGAGCCCTACGCGACCGCACCCCGCTGATCCATGGCGGAGTTCATCGAGAAATATTCCGTCTGGAGCGACGAGCAGCGCAGGCTCGCCGCGGACCTCGGCGCCCGTATCCGCAGCGCCAACCTCCGGTTGATCCGGCTCGCCTGGGCTGACCCGCACGGCGCCTCGCGTGCCAAGGCGGTCACGGTGCCCGTGTTCCTGGAAGCGCTGAAGAATGGCTACAACATCAACGTCGCCACCACCACGCTGGATTCCGCCGGCGGGCGCGTGTTCGCTTCGTTCACGCAGGGCGGCGGCATGGGCCTCCCGGAAATGACTGGCTCGCCCAACCTGACCATCGTTCCGGATCCGGCGACCTTCCGCGTGCTGCCCTGGGCGCCCGGCGTGGGCTGGATCCTGTGCGACGAATACTTCAACAGCGGCCTGCCGTTCCATTTTTCGCCGCGGCAGCTGCTGCGCAAGCTGACGCGCGAACTGGAAGGCAAGAGCTACAAGTTGCGTATCGGGCTGGAGGTGGAGTGGTACCTCGCCAAGGTCGCCGAAGAGACGCTCGGCGACGAGCATGTCGGCATTCCAGGACTGCGCGGGCGGCCGATCCGCACCACCCCCGCGGAGCCCGGCTATTCGTATCACTCCGAAACCAACATGGACCTGATGCAGCCGGTCCTGGGCGCGCTCGCGGAAACCTACGAAGCGCTCGGCCTGCCGCTGCGCTCCATCGAGAACGAATGGGGGCCGGGCCAGGTGGAGTGCACCTTCTCCGCGCAGGGCGCGCTGCGTGCCGCGGACGACCTGCTCCTCTTCAGGACGGCGACGCGCCAGGTCTGCCGGCGGCTCGGTCATTTCGCCACCTTCATGGCGCGCCCGGCGCTGAAGGGCTACTACGCGAGCGGCTGGCACCTGCACCAGTCGCTGGTGGACGCGAAGACCGGCGAGAACCGCTTCATGCCGTCTGCGGGAAAGGAACCACCGATCTCCGAACTCGGAAAGAACTATCTCGGGGGCCTGCTCGCCAACGCGGTCCCGGCGACCGTGTTCGCCACGCCCACGGTCAACGGCTATCGCCGCCTCAAACCCGATTCGCTCGCACCCGACCGCGCGAGCTGGGCCTACGACCACCGCGGCGCCATGGTGCGGGCGCTGGGCGGCGCGGGCGACCCGGCGACGCGGCTCGAGAATCGCGTCGGCGAGCCATCCGCCAATCCCTATCTGTTCGCGGCGTCGCAAATCGTCTCCGGACTGGATGGCATCGAGCGCAAGCTCGATCCCGGTCCGCAGGATCTCGACCCGTACAACGCGAAGCGTACGATGCTGCCGACAACGCTTGCCGGGGCGCTGGACGCTCTGGACGAGGATGCGCTGTTCAGGAAGCAGCTTGGCGATGTGTTCGTCGACTACTACGTCAAGCTGAAACGAAACGAAGCCGGCCGGTTTGCGGCGTTCCTCGAGGAACACGGCATCGAGGACAAGCCCGACGAACCCACCGCGTGGGAGCAGAATGAATATTTCGATTTCTTCTAGGCCGCTGCACGACTGGGACGCGCTGGTGCAGGCCGACCGCGCGCACCGCATCCTTTATACGGACCCGGCGGTGTTCCAGGAGGAAATGACCAAGGTCTTCGGCGCGGTCTGGGTGTATCTCGGGCACGAAAGCCAGATCCCGAAGAAGGATGATTTCATCGCCACCAAGCTCGGCCTGCGCCCGGTGATCCTGCTGCGCGACAGCGCCGGCACGCTGCGGGCCCTGTACAACCGCTGCACGCATCGCGGCTCGACGGTCTGCCGCGCCGCGAGCGGCAATGCCAAGGCCTTCCAGTGCCCGTACCACGGCTGGACGTTCCTCAACAGCGGCCGCCTGGCAGGCGTGCCCTGGCCCGACGGCTATGCGTGCGACTTCAAGGACGACAAGTTCAACCTGGCGCAGCTGCCGCGCGTCGAGAGCTACCGCGGCTTCATCTTCGGCACTCTCAACCTTGAAATGCCACCGCTGACGGAGTACCTCGGCGAAGCGGCACGCCCACTGGACGAATGGATCGACCGAAATCCCGGGGGCCGGATCGCGGTATGCGGCGCCAACCGGCTCAAGTACAAGGGCAACTGGAAGCTCGCCTACGACAATTCCTGCGACGGCTACCACGTGGTGTTCTCGCACCGGTCTCTCCTGGAGATGGAGAACCGGCACGAGAAAGATCCGAACAAGGGCATGTCCTACTACAAGTCGAAGCCGGACGAAGCGCCGATGTATTGCCGCTGCTACGGCCGCGGCCACCACCTGAAGGACAAGCGCCCGAACGTCGAGAAGCGCGCGGGCGCGCTCTGGGCGATCGAGGGCGCGCACCCGGGCAAAGAGCGCTACGAGGCTAGGCTGCGCGAGCGTTTCGGCAAGGAGGCGGACCGCTGGCTGGACCTCGCTTCCTCTGAGCCGATCAACCTGACGATATTTCCCAACCTGCTGATCCTCGGCAATCACATCCAGGTGCTGGAGCCGGTGTCGGTGGATGAGACCAATACGGTCTGGTACGGCACTGCGATTGTCGATGGCCCCGACATTCCACCCGGCGTCGCCGAGGACATCAATGCACTGCGCCTGCGCACGCAGGAAGGCTTCCCGACCTTCGGCGAGGTGGACGATCTGACCAATTTCGAGGAAATCCAGAAAGGGCTCGCCGCGCAGGAAGACGAGTGGGTCTATATGCACCGCGGCATGGACATCCCTGGACGCATCACCACGGATGAGCGCGGCATCGTCACCGGTCCGGCGACCGACGAAGTGTTCATGCGGCTCTACATCCATCACTGGAAGGAGCTGATGAAGGCCAACCCCGTCCTCTCGGTGAAGCGCGCGCCGTGAGCTACGTTGGCTATGTCGACGACGCGTTCTACCGCGACCTCGCGGCCGGGTTCGCCGACTGGCAGCGCGAGGACCGGCGCATTTCAGATCCGTCGCTGCTGGAGAGTTGCCGCGCGCTCCTCCACCTGGAAGCGCGCCTCCTGGACGAAGGTCGTTTCGAAGACTGGCTCGCCCTCTTCGCCGACGAATGCCTGTTCTGGGTGCCGGGCTCGCCCGGCGGCGATCCGAAGCGCGAGATTGCGGTGGCCTTCGACGACCGCCGACAACTGGAAGGAAGGATCTACCGCCTGCGCACCGGTTACGCCTGGTCGCAGGTGCCGCAGTCGCGCACCAGCCGGATCGTGTCCAATGTGGAAGCATTCCGAGGCGAGAGCGAAGCGGTCTGCATGGTCCGCTCGAGCTTCCTGATCACGGAACTGCGCGGCGGCGAAGCGCGTACCTTCGCCGGCTGGAACGCGCACCGCCTGGCGCGGGACGGCGGAGGCTGGAAGATTCTTGTGAAGCAGCTGAACCTGATCGACTGCGATCAGAACCTGCGCAATCCGAGCCTGCTGCTCTAGGTTACTTTTTCCGTAGTTTGCGGATCGCTGCGTCCGCGAGGACAGTGATGACTTTCGGCTGCACTTCCAGAATGCCGCCGGCCACGATCGTGACGCGCCAGGCGATCATGACCGACCCGGCTTGGAACGGCGGCGACTATCCGCTCTTGCGCGCACTGGGCGCTATCCGGCGAGTTCCGCCGACAGGGCGTCCCAGCGGACGTGCGCGGGCTTGCGCCACTCCTCGCGCAGCGCCCACAGCTGGTCGGCGTGTCGGCGCCGGTCCCAGTCAGGCGGGAGCAGATCCCTCGGCAGGCCGGGATCGATGGAGGGCAAGCGCTGCAGTTCATTCACCAACTTGATATACGCAAAGAGCCCCTCGTCGTCGGTGCGCGGGCGCAAGGCGCCGAAGCGTTTGACCAAGCGGCGGTAGTGGCCTGCCACGGTCTCCAGGTTCCATGCCTTAGCAACCACCTCCTGCTGGGGGATGCCGAAGTCGAGCGACCGCGCAGTAAGGGCGAGCGTATGCCGATCCAGCTTGAGTGCTTCGATAAGCAGGCGTGCCTCGGTAGCGCGATCCGCGTGCGGGTTGATCCATACACCCGCCATCGGATTGCCGCAACCGATCCAGCTCAGCGCGCGGTACATGCGCAGCCGATCGACGCGGCGCGACTCCGGCAGGCTGATATGCATGATCAGCCAGTTGCCGTCCCACGCGGCCCCGTTATTGGCGAGAGACCGAAGGCGACTCGATCCATCCGCGATCAAGCGGCGGCCGCGTTCGCTGAGCCGCCACGCGATGCGGCGGCCGTTCGATTCGCTTTCCGTCCACCCCGCAGTCGCGGCGCGCGCAAGCGCTTGGCGCGCAGCTTTCTCCGCCACGCCGACGCCGGCGAGCCCGTGAAGCAATTGGGCAGTCCAGGCGGGTTGCGGCGCCGGAAGGACGAACTCGCCCAGCAAGGTCAATAGCAGAGAACGCGCGCTGCCCGGGCCGATGCGCTGTGCACGCAGTTGGGATAGGGCACCGAGTTGTTTGCGCGGCATGCTAATGTTTATCGTACGGATTGATCCGAACCAGCTGCGACTCAGCAGTGCGGCAGGTCCCGCCAGCCGGCGATCAATTCGAGCTTGAGCGTCTTGCCTGAGGCGTTGGTGGGCAACAGCTCCCGGCGTAACCACCAGCGCGTGGGAATCTCGAACCGGCCAAGATGCGTGGCAGCGTACTGGCGCAGGTCGTCGGCGGTAAGCGCCGCACCGGGCCGCACGACCAGCACTGCGCCGACCTCTTCGCCGAGGTCGACATGGGGCAGCGGCACCACAGCGCATTCCAGGATCTCGGGGTGACCGAGCAGGCATCGCTCGAGGTGCTGGCTCGCGATATTCTCTCCGCCGCGGATGATGATGTCTTTCGACCGCCCAACGACGTAGAGCCGGTTATCGGCATCCAGCCAACCGATGTCGCCGGTACGCAGCCAGCCGTCGGTACCGGTCAGCGGCGTCGCGTCGCCCCAATAGCCGCTCGGCGCACTCGGCGTTCGCGCGAGTATTTCACCCACACCGTTCGAATCAGGATCGGCGATGCGCAGTTCCACTACGGGCAGCGGCCGGCCTACGCACTGCGGCCGCCCCTCCACATCACCGCCTGATCCCGCGGCGAGCACCCCGCCTGCCTCGGTGAGGCCGTAGAGGCTGCCCACGCGCTTGCGGATTGCGGGAAAAGCCGCGCCGATCTTGTCGCGCAGCTCCGGGGAAACCGCCGCCCCTCCCATCGGTATGGAGCGTAGGCTGGAGGTATCGAACTCTCGCAGGCGCGGACAGTCGATGACGCGCGACACCATCGTCGGCACCGCCCCCCAGGCGCGCACCCTCTCGGTCGCGATCAGGCGCAGCACTTCCTCGGGCTCGAAACGGCCTTCGAAGAGCACCAGCCTGCCGCCCGAGAGCAGCGTGGTGAGGCTGATCTGGATCCCGGCAAGATGGAACAGCGGCATCGTAAGCAGGCTGACGGTGCCCTGGTCCGCGCGGTCGATCTGATCGGGCAGGCGCCCGGTGAGCGCGAGCAGATTCTGGATATTGGCAACCACGGAGCGCTGCGACATCACAACGCCCTTTGCAGTGCCGGTGGTGCC
>CAMDRF010000077.1 GCA_945906765.1 Nitrosovibrio sp. Nv4
GCGATGCCGTTCATGGTCGCCAGGCGCTCGGCCGGATACCACAGCGCGAAGGCCGAGAACGAAGACATCAGGCAACCCGAAACGCCCAGGCCGATAAGGGCGCGCGCGAGCGTCAGTTCGGTGGTCGATCCGGCCAGCGCAAACCACACGCCCCCCGAGGCGGCCACTATGAGCAGCGTCGCGTTGACGCGCCGCGGGCCGTAACGGTCGAGCAATACGCCCAGCGGCAGCTGAAACAGGGCGAATGCGAAGAAGTAGATCCCGGAGAGCAGGCCGAGGCCAGCCGCCGACAGGCCGAATTCACGCACCAGTTCCGGCCCGATGATCGCGTTGATCGAGCGGTAGATGTACGAAACAAAATATCCCGCCAGGAACGGCAGGGTGACGCGCCAAAACAGGGACAGACCACGTTTTCCGTCAGTCACTGGAAAACGTGGTCTGTCCCTAGTTTTTCGGCGCTTCCAGGCCGCCGAGGTAGAAGCGGTTCCAGGTCGGCGCGATGATCAGCTCGTTGACGCAGCTGCGCGCCGGCATGGTCGCGACGAACAGGATCGCCTTGCCGAAGTCCTCGGGTTGGGCCATCCGCGCGCGCTCCTCTTTGGAGGGCGGTACGGGGCGCTTCTCCAGGATCGGAGTCGCCACTTCGCCGGGCAGGATCGAGGTGGCGCGGATGCCGTGCATGCACTCTTCCATGTTGATCGACTCGGTCACCGCGATCACCGCGCGCTTGGTGGCGTTGTAGGCCGGGCCGGTCAGCACGCTGGCGTAACGCCCCGCCCAGGAGGAGATGTTGATAATCAGGCCGTCCTTGCGCGCGCGCATGCCGGGAATCACGGCGTGGCAGCAGTAGAACAAACCGTTCAGGTTGATGGCGACGACGTCGTCCCAGCCTTCGAGCGACATCGTCTTGAAATTGCGCCTGGCGCCGCCGATGTTGGTGCCCGCGCTGGTGACCAGGATGTCGATGCGGCCGTGGCGCTTTTCGATGCCGGCGGCGGTAGCGGCGACGGCGCTCTTGTCAGAGACATCCAGAAGCGTCGCCTCCGCGCTGCCGATTTTTTTTAATTCGGAAAGCGCTTTTTCGTTAGTGTTTGCTGTACGTCCTGAAATCACAACATGCGCGCCAGCCTTCGCCAACTCAAGCGCGCCGGCGAGGCCGATGCCCGACCCTCCTCCCGTAATCCAGGCAACCTTACCGTTTAGCATACTGCGCCGCGCCGAACAGGTTTTCCTTTTGTTCTTTCGACATCTCGTTCGGCGGACGGCGCCGGTCAGCCAGCACCAGCAGCGCCTTCTTTACCGCCGGACGATCGAGGATCGCGTCGCGCCAGCGCTTGAGCGCCGGGTACTCGTCGATCTCCACGCCCTGGCGCTCGGGAAAGCGCAGCCACGGCACGGTGGCCATGTCGGCGATGGTGTATTCGTCGCAGGCAAGGTACTTCGATTCCTTGAGGCGGCGGTCGATCACCATGTACAGGCGGTTGGCCTCGTTCTTGTAGCGGTTCATGGCGTAGGGAATCTTCTCCGGCGCGTAGCCGAGGAAATGATGCGCCTGGCCGAGCATCGGCCCCACGCCGCCCATCTGGAACATGAGCCACTCCAGCGTGGACCACTTGTCGCGCAGGTCCTCGGGCAGGAAACGTCCCGTTTTCGCGGCGAGATAGATCAGGATCGCACCCGACTCGAACATCGAGATCGGCTTGCCGCCCGGACCGTCGCTATCGACCATCGCCGGCATCTTGTTGTTGGGCGAGATCTTGAGGAATTCCGGCTTGAACTGGTCGCCGTTGCCGATGTCGATCGGCTGCACGTTGTAGGGCGTGCCCGTTTCCTCGAGCATGATGTGGACCTTGTGGCCGTTTGGCGTCGGCCAGGTGTAGAGTTCGATCATGGAAGTTTCCTAAGCTAGTTTGACTAGTTGCTTGCCGAAATTCTCGCCCTTGAGCAGGCCGATCAGGCCCCTGGGCGCCTGCTCGATGCCGTCCAGCACCGATTCGCGGGTCTTCAGCTTGCCCGCGGCGACCAGATCCAGCAGCGCCTTATTGCCTTCGGCATAGCGTTCCAGCCAGTCGAATACGATCAAGCCCTGCACCTTGATACGATTGACCAGGATCGCGCGGAACATTTTCACGCCATAGGATTCGGTCGCGTTGTAGTCCGAGATCAGGCCGCAGACGGCGATGCGCGACTTGAAGTTCATCAGGCGCAGCACCGTATCGAGAATTTCGCCGCCGACGTTCTCGAAATAGGCGTCGACGCCCTTCGGGCACGCCGCCTTCAGATTCTCGAACAGGTTACCCGCCTTGTAGTCGACGCAGGCGTCGAAGCCGAGGTCTTTGACGACGTAATCGCACTTTACCTTGCCGCCGGCGATACCGACGGCGCGGCAGCCCCAGGCTTTCGCGAGCTGGCCGACCACGCTGCCCACCGCGCCCGATGCGGCCGACACGACGACCGTCTCGCCCGGCTTGGGCGCGCAGATGTCCTTCATGCCGAAGTACGCCGTGCGCCCCGGCATTCCCAGGCAGCCGAGGAAGTACGACAGCGGCGCCTTCGATGCGTCCACCTTCGTGAGCAGATCGCCCTTCAGGCAGCAGTACAGCTGCCAGCCCGAAGGCGCTGTCACCTTGTCGCCCGGCTTGAAGCCCGGGTGCTTCGATTCGACGACCTCGCCGGCCGTTTCGCCGGTCATCACGTCGCCGATTTCAATGCCTTTGACGTAGCTCTTCTGCTGGCTCAGGCGCCCGCGCATGTACGGGTCAAGCGACAGCCACAGGTTCTTCACCAGCACCTCGCCGTCCCCGGGCGAGGGCGCCGGCGACTCAATCAGCTTGAAATTCTCTTCAGTGACCCAGCCCGAGGGATAGCTGGCAAGAGTCCACGCTCTATTTGCAGTCATAACCTGAATTTCAGAATGAATTCATCAAGACAGAGCGGCAAAGCGCGCCAAGTGGTGCTCCGCGTCGCCGAACTGCTGCGCGATCATGGTCAGGCGCCGGAACGTGTGGCTCACCTTCATTTCGTCGGTCATGCCCATGCCGCCGTGCAGCTGGATCGCCTCCTGGCTGATGTGGCGGCAGTTGTCGGCGATCTTTATCTTGGCCGCCGAGATCGAACGCGCCCGATCCTTCGCATCCGCGGGCGCGTCGAACTTGGATGCCGCGAGGCAGGCCATGGACTTCGCCTGCTCGTAGCTCACGTACATGTCGACCATGCGATGCTGGAGGGCCTGGAAGGTACCGATCGTGACGCCGAACTGCTTGCGCGTCTTCAGGTATTCGAGCGTGGTGTCGCAGGCGAACTTCATCGCGCCCACCGCTTCGGCGCAGATTAGCGCGGTGGCGAAGTCCATCACCTCTTCGATGACCGGCAGCGCGCCGCCCTCCACGCCCAGCAGTTCGCCTTGCGCTTTCGAGAAGGAAACGTCCCCGGCGCGTTGCTCATCCAAGGTTACGTAGGCTTTCACCTTGACGGATTCTTTTTTAACTAAAAACAAAGACAGGCCTTTGTCCGTCTTCGCGGAGACCACAAACGTGTCCGCCGCAGGGGCGCCCAGCACGACGAATTTCTCGCCGGTGATTTCCCAGCCGCCGCCTGCCTTCTTTGCCTGCGCCGCCACGTTCGAAAGGTTGTAGCGCGCTCCCTTCTCCGTCTGGGCGAAGGCCATTTTCAATTTGCCCTCCACGACCGCGGGCAGGATCGCCTTCTTCTGCGCGTCGCTGCCGGCACGCGCGACGAATTGCGCACCCAGGCCGACGGTGGCGAGATAGGGCTCCACCAGCATCGCTTCGCCCGCCGCTTCCATCACGCCCATCAGATCCACCGCGCCGCCGCCGAAGCCGCCGTAGTCCGGCGAGAATGGCAGGCCGGTGAGGCCCATCTCGGT
Source organism: Nitrosovibrio sp. Nv4 (assembly GCA_945906765.1). Taxonomy (GTDB): domain Bacteria; phylum Pseudomonadota; class Gammaproteobacteria; order Burkholderiales; family SG8-39; genus RBG-16-66-20. The sequence goes on from CAMDRF010000077.1 coordinate 3,887, forward strand.
CAGCGTCGCCCAAACAGACGGGCTCCAGCCTTGTTTCGATGCGACGATTTTCTTGCGCGCCTCGAAGCCGTAGTCCTTGGCGAGAAAGCGCCGCACGGAATCGGCGAGTAGTTGCTGCTCTTCGTTGTAGTCAAAGTTCATCTGCCCTCCTACAAGCCCAAGGTCATCTTGGAAATGATGTTCCTCTGGATCTCGTTCGATCCGGCGTAAATCGAGGTCTTGCGGAAATTGCAGTAGCGCGGCGCGAGTCCGGCGGTGAACTGGTCGAAATCGGCTTCGTCGGCGACCGGCTTGAACGGCTGCGCCATCGGCCCGGCCGCCTGCATCGCGAGCTCGGTGAGCGCCTGCTGGATTTCCGTGCCCTTGATCTTGAGCATCGAGACGTCCGCGCCCGGCGGCTGGCCGCTGCGGCGCATCTGGTCGAGGAACCTCAGGTTGGTGATTTCGAGCGCCATCAGTTCGACCTCGACACGCGTCAGCTTGTCGCGGAAACGTGCGTCCTCGATCAGCGGCTTGCCGTCGTCGCCCTTCTGCTGGCCGGCGAATACCTTCAGCTTCGCCAGTTCGCGCTTCGAGCCGCCGATACGGCCGGTGTTCATGCGCTCGTGGCCAAGCAGGTATTTGGCCACCGTCCAGCCCTTGCCTTCCTCGAACACCAGGTTCTCCGCCGGCACCTTCACCTCGTCGAAGAACACCTCGTTCACCTCGTGGCCTCCGTCCATCAGGATCAGCGGCCGCACGCTGATGCCGGGGGTCTTCATGTCGATAAGCAGGAAGGAAATGCCCTCTTGGCGCTTGGACAGGCTGGAGTCGGTGCGCACGAGACAGAAGATCCAGTCGGCGAAATGCCCCAGGGTAGTCCAGGTCTTCTGGCCGTTGACAATGTAATGGTCGCCAGACTTTTCATCCCTCACGCGTTCGGCTTTCGTTTTCAGCGAAGCCAGATCGGAACCCGAACCCGGCTCCGAATAGCCCTGGCACCAGAACACCTCGCCGTTGTAGATGTCCGGCAGGAAGCGCTTCTTCTGCTCCGGGGTGCCGAAGCGCAGCAGCACCGGACCGCACATCGACAGGCCGAACGGAATCAACGGCGGCGTGCCGGCGAAGCCGCACTCCTCCTCGAAGATGTAGCGCTGCACCACGTTCCAGTCGGTGCCGCCGAATTCCTTCGGCCAGGCCGGCGCGACCCAGCCCTTCTTGGCGAGGATCTTGTGCCAGCGCAGCAGGTCCTCGCGCCCGAGTTCGTCGTAGTTCGCGATCTTGTCGCGCAGGTCCTGCGGCAGATTCACCTTCAGCCAGCCGCGCACCTCGTCGCGAAACGCGGACTCGTCCTGAGAATAGTTGAGGTCCATGGGTACCCTTCGGTGCGATTGGCAAGTCTACTGCGACCCGGCCGCCGCGGGCAGAGCCGGCGCGGGTGTTTCAAACGCCGTTCAGAGCTATCGACTGGAACCTTTCAGGCGTCGCGGCGGCGCGGGATCGGGCGCAGGCGCCCCGCGCTCGCGGGCCAGCTCGTCACTTTGAGGCCCGGAACACGCGAAAACTCGTCCGAATTTCGCGTAACAAGCTGCAAGCCGGCGGCGCGCGCATGCGCGGCAATCAGCAGGTCGTTGGCGCCGATCGGGCGGCCGAGACGCTCCAGATGGGCGCGAATCTCCCCATAGTGGCGGTCGGCTTCGGCTTCCAGCGGCAGCACCGTGAGCGCCTGCAGAATGCTCTCCAGCTGCGCGGCAAGGCGCGGCGAGCCTTTTTTCGCCGCGCCGTAGCGCAGTTCGCAGGCCACCACGATGCTGGTGCACACCGCATCTTCACCGGCCCGGGCGATGCGCCGCGCGGTTGCGCCGTGAGGATCGCGCACCAGATCGGAAACGATGTTGGTGTCGAGCAGGTAGCGGTGCGCGGCAGAAGGCACTGCCTGGAGTCTAGAGCTCGAAGCGCTGGGGCGCGCGATCGCGCGCCTCGGGCAAGGACTCGTCCAGCGGCGCGAGCGATTTCAGCACCGCAAGCAGCGAGCGGGATTTCGCCGGCCGCAGGGTCAGCACCTCGCCCTCGCGGCTGAGCAGTGCCTCGCGCCCTGGCAACTCGAATTCGCGCGGGATGCGCACCGCCTGGTTGCGGCCGTTGCGAAACAGCCGGACGTTCCGGGTTTCCATCGGATCCTCCTGGCCTATGTCAAGGCATAGGCTAACACACCAGCTACATCTATTCCAAGGTCCCGGCGCGCGACAGGTCCCGGCGCGCGGCGCCGCGCCATGAATTGTTCGAATAATCTCTCCGCCGGAGATTTTTTCGCCGCCGCTTTTTCGGCTGCTGCTTTCTCCGCCGCTGCTTTCTCCGCGGCCAATCTGTCCGCGAAGGACTTTTCCGCGATCGCCTTGTCGGCCGCCGCTCGCTTGTCAGCCTCATCCCTTGCGCGCGACTCGGCGGCAATGCGCGTCGATTCAGCCTTGGCAGTCTGATCCTCGGAATTTTTCTGAATGTAGACAGCCCCACCAATGACTGCAACGGAAACCAAGATAACAACCGCCATTGCCGGCACACGCTTGTTCCCGCGCCCGCCCGCTTTGCGGGCGTTGCCCGCAGTCCGCCGCGCCGCGGACTCGAAGCGCGCCTCTGGCTTCTTCGCCATCGCCCGCGCGACCACGCGATCCCATGCGGGCGAGAGCGTGGGGTTCAGTTCCGAGGGCGCGAGCGGTTCCTGGCGCAGCACCTTCTGGATGATGGTGGTGACCGACCCGGTGAACGGTTTGTCGCCGGTGAGGAGCTGGTAGAGGATCACGCCCGCCGCGAAGTCCGCTGCGAACGGAAGGCGCTCCAGCAATCCGGCTAACGCGCGAGATCGTTCAGCGCGCGAATTTCAGATCACTTGTGGGTGCGCCGCTTCGCTCGGGGCGCCGCGTGGCCGAGAAGATTCTCGAGCGGCAGCTTGGCTTTCGTTCGATAAATGTCGAAATCGCGGTCTATCGATAGAATCGCATCGACTCCCAGCCGGGCGCCGGCCTCGGCGAGCGTTGCATCGGCAAAATCGAACGGCAGGTCCTGGTACTTGCGCACGATCTCGATGACGCGCCGGAGACTTGCGGGTCCCAGATCGACAAGCGCGAGACCGCCGCGCTCCACCCATTCGAGGAAATCGAGTTGCGCCGCGCGCCCCACGCGGGCCGCAAGAAGGGCCGCGGTTTCGGTGACTACCGCAAGAGTACTCAGGAGCCTGAGGTCCGGATGGTCGCGGAGAAACGCCGCCACACGCCGATGATGCGCGTCGCTGCGGTCGAACAGCGCGAGCAGCGGCCCGCTATCCGCGAGCGCGGCGTTTCGCATCCGTCAGTCGCGCGTAGAGTTCGCGCCGGCGCGCCGAGAGGCCGCCCCGGCCGCTCGTGTGCCGGCCGAAGAGATCCTCGCCGAGTTCGTACGGCGAGCGGGCACGCGCGAGGTAATCGCGCAATGCTGCTTGTACCAGCGCGCTCTTCGTGGCGCCATCGGCGGCGCAACGGCGTTCAAGCGCCGACTCGAGGTCGGGGTCGAGCTTCACCGTAAGGGTCATGAACAACCTCCGGAATTAATAATACCAGAGGTAATACGCGGGTTCAAAGAATCGTCACGCCTCCATCCGCCACAATCGTCTGCCCGGTGATGAACGCCGCCGCGTCGGAGGCCAGGAACACCGCGATGCCGCCGATGTCGCGCGGCACGCCCAGACGCCGCAGCGGCGTGTTGGCTTCGCGCTCGGTGCGGCGCTTTTCGTCTTCCCAGAGCGCCTTGGCGAAATCGGTCTTGATCAGGCCCGGCGCGATGGCGTTGACGCGCACGTTCTTCGGACCCCACTCGGCGGCCAGGTTGCGCACCAGGTGATGATCGGCGGCCTTGGACATGCCGTAAGCGCCGATCACGGTGTTGGCAATGATGCCGCCGATCGAACCGATGGAGATGAAGCTGCCGCCGCCGCGTTCGGCCATCCCGGGGAGGGTCATGCCGGCGAGCCAGAGCACGCTCTTCACATTGTTGAGGAATACCTTGTCGAAGGCCTCGTCCGGTATCTGCGCGAGCGGGCCGTAGTACGGGTTCGCCGCAGCGTTCGCGATGGCGATATCGATGCGCCCCCACTTCGCGACGGTCACATCGACCAGCGTCTGAAGCTCCTCCTTGCGCGACACATTGCAGGGTTGCGCCAGCACCTCGAAGCCCTGCGTTTCGAACTCCGCGCGCACCTCGTCGCAGGCCTCGGCCTTGCGGCTCGAGACGACGACTTTGCAGCCTGCCCGCGCCAGCTCTTCGGCCATCGACTTGCCGATGCCGCGCGTCGAGCCAGTGATGAGCGCGACCTTGCCGCTCAAATCAAACAGGGACTTGGACATGTTTGTTCCACTATGTGATATTTCGTATGACTAAGTTGACACGCCGTTGCTGCGGATGGAATATCGAAATGCGAAACATTCTGCTGTACCAATCCAGGAGGAGTTCCATGGGTGCTTCCGAGCCTACAGTATCGCTTTCCCCCGCCCCAGGCCCCTACAGCTACGAGCACGAGGGCGATCGCCAATTCGCCACCACTCTCGCGCGCGGCCTTGAAGTGCTGCGCTGCTTCACGCCGGTGGAGCCGATGCTCGGCAACAAGGAAATCTCGGTGCGCACCGGCCTGCCCAAGCCCACCGTGTCGCGCCTCACCTACACGCTCACCAAGCTGGGTTACCTGCGCCACAACATGCGCCTGGGAAAATACCAGCTCGGCTCGGCGGTACTTTCGATCGGCTATCCGCTTCTCGCCTCGATGAGCATACGCCAGATCGCGCGCCCGTTTATGAAGGAACTCGCCGACTACACCAACGGCTCGGTAAACATGGGCATCCGCGACCGGCTGAGCATGGTCTATGTGGAAGCCTGCCGCAGCGGCAATCTCACCAATCTGCCTGACATCGGCACCTCGATTCCGATCGCCCAGTCGGTGATGGGCCGCGCTTTCCTTTACGCCTGCACGCCGCCGGAGCGCGAGGCGGTGCTCAACCAGATGAAAGTGAAGGAACCGGAGTCGCTGCGCAAGTACAAAGCGCAGATCGACAAGGGCCTTGAAGACATTCGCGGCAAGGGCTACTGCGTCTCGACCGGCGAACTGCGGCGCGAAGTGCATGCGGTCGGCGTGCCGATGCGGCGCAACGTGGACGGCGAGATCGTGACCTTCAACTGCGGTATACCCGCGTTCATCGTGAAAAAGGGCCAGCTCGAGGAGGATATCGGCCCGCGCCTGGTGGCGATGGTGCGCAACATCGAAGCAGCGCTCGGCATTCACTGAGCCATGATCCGCGACGCCGCCAAGCAGGAGGGGCCATGAGCAGATTTGCATTGTTCGCATCTGCGTTCGCGTTCGCGTTCGCGGCGTCCGTGCACGCCCAGACGTTCCCGCAACCCGGCAAACCGGTTCGCATCGTGGTGCCGTTTCCGCCCGGGGGCCAGACCGATATCCAGGCACGCGCCATCGCCCAGAAGATGGGCGCAACGCTCGGCGCCGCGGTAATCGTGGAAAACAAGCCTGGCGCCTCGACTGTGATCGGGGCCCGCGAGGTGCAGAAAGCCGCGCCCGACGGGCACACCCTGCTCTACACCATCGCGACGCACGTGCCCTACAAGGGCAGCGGCGACGCGCTCGCCGGCCTGCCGACGATGCGCGAGCAGGGCTTCGACGTCGGCATGTGGAGCTACCTATGGTTCTGGGGACCCGCCGGCATGCCCTCCGCGACCGTCGACACGTTGTACCGGCACCTCGCCTTCGCGATCAAGCATCCCGACACTGTGAAGCTGTTCGCGGACGGCGGCTCGGAGGCCTCCGGCATGACGCCCGCGGAGATGGCGAAAGAGGTGCGGCGTCTGGATGCGGGCTGGAGCGCGATCATCCGCGAAGTCGGCATCAAGCTCGACCAGTAGATTCATGGGGCCGCTTGCCGGACTGAAGGTCCTTGAATTCGAAGCCATCGGACCGGGTCCGTTCTGCGGCATGATGCTCGCCGACATGGGCGCCGACGTGCTGCTCATCGACCGGCCCGACGATCCGCGGCTCGGCTTCGGCCGCGACCGTTGGTTCGACGTCATGGTGCGCGGCCGGCGCTCGGCGACGCTGGACCTTAAATCGAAAGGCGGCGTCGAGGCGGCGATTGAACTGGCCGGCAAAGCCGACGCGATCATCGAAGGCTTCCGCCCGGGGGTGATGGAGCGGCTCGGACTGGGGCCGGAGGTGCTGCTGAAGAAAAATCCCAGGCTGGTGTACGGCCGCATGACCGGCTGGGGCCAGGACGGGCCGCTCAGCGCCCGCGCCGGGCACGACATCAACTACATCGCGCTTACCGGCGTGCTGCACGCGATCGGCCGCGCCGGCGGCGCGCCGGTGCCGCCGCTGAACCTGGTCGGCGATTTCGGCGGCGGCGGCATGCTGCTCGCGTTCGGCATCGCCTGCGCGCTGGTCGAGGCGCAGCGCTCGGGCAAAGGCCAGGTGGTGGATGCGGCGATGGTGGACGGCGCCTCGCTGCTCGCGACGATGTTCTCCGGCATGCTGGCTGCGAAGCGCTGGAGCGAAACGCGCGGCGAGAACGTTCTGGATACCGGCGCGCCCTGGTACGACACCTACGAAACCAGGGACGGCAAGTACGTCGCCATCGGCGCCATCGAACCGAAGTTTTACGAGGAATTGGTTTTCCGTTTGGGGCTGAAGGACCAGAACCTGCCGCCACAAAATGACCGCAAGAGCTGGCCAGCTCTGAGGAAATTGTTTACCGAGAAGTTCAAGGAAAAGACCCGCGATGACTGGTGCAAGGTATTCGACGGCTCGGATGCCTGCTTCGCACCGGTGCTGACGTTTTCCGAGGCGCGTGCGCACCCGCACAATGCCGCGCGGCACACGTTCGTGCGCTCCGGAAAGGTGGACCAGCCTGCGCCGGCGCCGCGCTTCTCGCGCACGCCCGGGGCCATCCGGCGCGCGCCGCCCGAGCGCGGCGAAGGCGGCAGGCAAGCGCTGGTGGATTGGGGCTTTTCGCCGGCCGGGATTGAAAAGCTGAAGTCGTCCGGATTGAACTTCAAGGAATGAACGGCCCGCTTGCGGGGATCCGGGTCCTTCAGAGACGGAGCAGAACGAGCTGCGCCGGTCCGGGGTCATCTGGTTCAAGAATAGGTCAGCGCGCCTGCCCTGTCCGGGCGGTCCAGGTGCGGCACGTTGTTGAAGCTCACGCAGTGAATGCGGCGTGCGCCCGCCTGCAATTCGCTGATCCCGGTATTGCGCGTCTGCAGGTTCAGGTCCACCACGCCGCGCCGCGGCATGCCGAGCACCTCGGCAAGGATGGTCGAGATCGGGCCGCCGGAACTCACCACCAGCACCCGCTTTAGCGCGCCGCCGCGAAGTTCGGTCAGCGCCGCCAGCACGCGGGCGCGAAATTCCGCGAAAGGTTCATGCGGCGAACCCGCCAGCGTGCCGTCAGTCCAGGCGTACATTGCCTCGCGCAGGATGCGGAAGTGTTCGCGCCGGTCATCGCCCTGCGGCATCGGCTTGCCTTTGAGGTGGGCGCTCAGCAACGCATGGCTGTCGTACTCGTTCAGCCGGGGATCCTCGCCGCCATCCAGCGGCTTGCCCATACCTTCGGCGATTCCTTTCAGCGTTTCTGCATGGCGCCGCAATGATCCGCGGATCACGCGATCGAATGCTGCGCCGCGCTCGGCGAAATACTCGCCCAGCCAGTGCGACTGGCGCCAACCGAGCTCCGAGAGCTTGTCGTAGTCGTCCGAACCGAAGGACGCCTGCCCGTGCCGCACCAGGACCAGTTCAGCCATAGGCCGGGATTGTATGAAAGTATGGAACAATCGTCCGATGAAAATAAAAGACAAGGTTGTCGTCGTCACGGGCGCCGCGAGCGGCATCGGCAAAGCGCTGGCGGCGCGTTTCGCGAAGGAAGGCGCGCGCGGCGTGGTCTGCGCCGATCTCAACGAAACGGATGCCAAGGCGGTCGCAGCCGGCGTGGACGGCCTGGGGATGCGCTGCGACGTCGGCCAGGAAGGCGACATGAACGCGCTGGTGGTCGCGGCGCTGGAGAAATACGGCGCGCTGGACATCTTCTGCTCGAACGCCGGCATCATCGCCCGGCACGGCCTGGATGCCTCGCTCAAGGAGTGGCGGCGCACCATGGACGTGAATTTCATGGCGCACGTGCTCGCCGCGCGCGCGGTGGTGCCGGTCATGCTCAAGCAGGGCGGCGGCTACATCGTCGCCACCGCCTCCGCGGCCGGCCTGCTGATGCAGGTCGATTCGGCCACCTACACGGTTTCGAAGCATGCGGCGGTGGCGTTCGCCGAATGGCTGTCGGTGAACTATGCCGAACGCGGCATCAAGGTCTCGTGCCTCTGCCCGCAGGGCGTGCGCACGCCGATGCTGCTCGGCCCGTCGGGCGAACGCAAGTCGTTCCTCTCCGAGGGCTCGGTAAGCGCGGAGGACGTCGCCGCGCGCGTCATGGAAGCGATCGAGTCCGAGAAATTCCTGATCCTGCCGCATCCCGAGGTGGCGGAATACGAGCGCCGCAAGACCACCGACCGCGACCGCTGGCTGGGCGGCATGCGCCGCTTGCGCGCCGCAATCATGGCCGACCCAAAATTGAGAGGGGACGACTAGTGCTTTTGGTGCATCGTCGGCGCTGAGGCGCCGCCCATGCCGCCGACAAGGAACTCGGCGTTCACGTCGCCGGCTTTTTCGAACTTCAGCTTTACCGGCAGCTTCTCGCCTTCCTTGAACGGCCGCTTGATGTCCATGAACATCAGGTGCGCGCCACCGGGCTTCAATTCGAAGGTCCCTTTCGCCGGCACGTCGTAGCCGCGCACCTCGCGCATTTTCATGACGCCGTTGTCATTGATGTGCACGTGCAACTCGACCTTCGCGGACGCAGGCGAGGACGCGCCCACCAACCGGTCAGCGGCGAGGTCCTGGTTGCGGATCACCAGGTAGCCGCCCGCGACACTGGCGCCGGGCGCGGTCGCACGTGCCCAGGGTTTCTCGATTGCCACCTGGGCCGAAAGCGGCAGCGAGAAAAAACAAAGCAAAGAGAAAAGCAGAACTGAAAACGTACTCTTCATGATGCTGTCTTTTTGTTTTCTTCTTCCTGGAGTTTTTTCCAGAAAATTTTTCCGGTTGCCGTCTTGGGCAGCGACTCGACGAACTCCACCATGCGCGGCGCCTTGAAGGCCGCCATTTTCTCACGCGCCCAGGCGACGATCGCCCCGGCATCCGTCTTGCCGCGCGCCGCGGGCTTGAGCACCACCAACGCCTTTACCGTCTCGCCGCGGTGCGGGTCCTTTGCCGCGATCACGCAGGCTTCCTGAATGTCCGGGTGGGCGTAGAGCATGGCCTCGACCTCGGCCGGCCAGACCTTGAACCCGGAGCAGTTGATCATACGCTTGAGGCGATCGGTAATGAAGAAATAGCCTTCTTCGTCGTAGTAGCCGAGGTCGCCGGTGCGAAAAAATCTTTTCCCGTCATGCTCGATGAAGGCCTCTGCAGTCGCCTTCTCCTGCTTCCAGTAGCCGCGGAACACCTGCGGCCCGTGGGTGATGATCTCGCCCACCTCGTTCGGCCCGAGCTCCTTGAAGCTGGCCGGGTCGATCACGCGCGAGTCGGTGTCGAAGAACGGAATGCCGGCGCACTGGCGCTTGGGCCGGTGGATCGGATTGGAATGCGACGGCGCAGAAGTTTCCGTCAGGCCATAGCCTTCTATGAACGGCATGCCAAGCGTGTCCTCTATTTTCGAGGCCACCGCCTCCGGCATCGAGGCCCCGCCGCCGCCGATCCGGACGAGGGACGACCAGTCGTACCTGCCAAAGTCCGGGTTGGCGAGCAGATCCACGATCATGGTGGTGATCCCGGTCACGCTGGTGACCTTGTGGCGCTGGATCATTTCACCCGCCGTATCGCGGTCCCAGCGCGTCATCAGCACGCTGGTGCCACCCAGCTGGATCGGGATGTTCATGTTCGCCTGCATGCCGGTGAGATGGAACATCGGCAGCACGCCCAGCACCACCGCCTCGCTGGAAGTCTGCGACCAGGCGCAGCCACCGGTGCTGGTGGCAAGCAGGTTCGAATGCGTCAGCATGCAGCCCTTGGGATGCCCGGTCGTGCCCGAGGTATACGGCAGCACCGCCAGATCGTCGGCACCCGCCTCCGCTGCACGAGGGACGATGTCCGCGGCAATCGCATCTTTCCAAAGCAAGATCCCGGGATGTCCCGGATCGAATTGCGGCAGCCGAACGAAATCAGGCACCTTGAGATCCGTGTCATCGCGCAGGTAGTCCGAGTAGGCCGCCAGCACGCAATGCGCGAGGCCCTTGCCGCCGGGTTTTCCGAGATGCGGTTCGATCTCCTGGTAGAGCTCCTGCGCCGCGATCGCGACGCGCGCATCCGAGTCACCGATGTAATGCGCCAGCTCGCCGCTCTTGTTCATCGGGTTGACCGGAACCACGACGCCGTCGGCGCGCAGAATCGCGTAATAGCCGATGATGAATTGCGGGCAGTTCTGCGCGTAGAGCAGGACGCGATCGCCGCGCTTCACACCGCAGCGCTGCTGCAGGTAGCCGGCCAGCGCCACGACTTCGCGCTCCAGCCTGCCGTAGGTTAGCGCGCTGCCGTAGTAGAGAATCGCCGCCTTGTCCGGGTAGCGGCGCGCGCTCACTTCGAGGTTGTAGTAAAGGCTGGTGCGCGGCACCGAAAGCGTCTTCGGCACGCCCGGCGGCCAGTGCGCGAAGTGCCGATCGAAGAAACTCATGCGGCGAATTTCTTCACGGCCTTCTCGTTCCAGCGCATGCCAAGGCCCGGACCAGCAACGCCAATCACATTGCCACCCTCGATTCGCACCGTTTCCTCGAGCACAGGATCGGCCCAGTCCACGTACTCCAACCAGTGGCAGCCCGGCGTGACCGGGAGCAGCTGGCAGCTCGCCTCTGGGAACAGGTGGCTCGACATCTCCAGCCCCGCGCCCTGCGCCAGCGCGGCCGCACGCAGCCAACCGGTGACGCCGCCGATGCGCTGCGCATCCGGCATCACGTAGTCGCAGCAGCCGGCGGCGATCGCCTGCGCCATCTGCTCCGGCCCCATGAAGTTCTCGCCGATCTGGATCGGGGTCGCTACCTCGCGCGCGACTTTGGCGCAACCGGCGAAGTCATCGGCGCGGATTGGCTCCTCGATCCACAGCACCCCGCCCTCGTCGTCGATCATGCGGCCGCGCCGGATCGCCTCGGCAACCGTCAGCGCCTGGTTGAAGTCCACCATCAGCGTCACCTTCGGCCCGATGGCCTTCTTCACC
>CAMDRF010000078.1 GCA_945906765.1 Nitrosovibrio sp. Nv4
AGCGACTACCAGACCATCATCGCCAAGATCAAGAAATTCGCCTCGGAAGGCAAGAAGACCGCGGTGGTCTCGACCATCAATGGCGACTCGAACGTCCCCTTCTACAAGGAACTGGGAAACCAGGGCCTGAAGGCGACTGACGTGCCGGTGGTGGCGTTCTCGGTCGGCGAAGAGGAACTGCGCGGCGTGGACACCAAGCCGCTGGTCGGCCATCTCGCGGCCTGGAACTACTTCATGTCGATCAAGGCCCCGGCGAACGACGAGTTCACCAAGAAATGGGCGGCCTACGCCAAGGCGAAAAACATCGCCGGCCACAAGGACAAGCCGCTGACCAACGATCCGATGGAAGCAACCTACATCGGCATCCACATGTGGAAGCAGGCGGTCGAGAAGGCGAAGAGCTTCGACGTCGCCAAGGTGAGCGCGGCGATGGCGGGCCAGACGTTCACGGCGCCCTCGGGCATCACCTCCACGATGGACGCCAAGAACCACCATCTGCACAAGGCGGTGTTCATCGGCGAAATCAAGGCCGACGGCCAGTTCAACGTGGTCTGGAAGACCACGGGCCCGGTCAAGGCGGTGCCCTGGAGCCCGTTCATCGCGGGCAACGACAAGAAGAAGGACGAGCCCGCGCTGATGGCGGAAATGAAGAAGAAGTAGTCCTAAGGTAATGTGATAGAAAAGGAGGGCCGGTTCGCCGGCCCTCTTCACGTATGAGAACCCTAAAGTTCATTCTGTTCGTCTTCTGCCTTTCGATCGCCTGCCCCGCGCAGGCGATCGACAAGGCCGCGGTGGAAAAGCTCGCGCTGGGCGAAGCCGACGAGCGCAGCGCCGCGATCGCGGCGCTGCTTGCGGAGGGAGATCCGCGCACGGCGGCGCTGCTGCAAGCGGTGTCCGAAGGCGATATGCAGACCGCCGGCAAGCGGGTCCTGATCGTCAAGGGCGAGCAGGCCACCGACGCCGTCAGCGGCGAAGCGGTCAGCCCGCTGCCCGAGGGCCGCGAAGACGTGGTCGCCAACAACCGGCTGCGGCGCGAGATCGAAGGCGCGCTGGCGGCTTTCAAATTATTGTCGCCCGAGCGCACGGCGCGCCTCGAGGCGGCGAAGGCGCTGGCGGGCGGCGCCGACGCGGCGATGCTGCCGCTGGTGAAGAAGGCGCTGGAGAAGGAGACCGACCCCGACATCAAGCCGCTGCTCGAGCTCACGGCCTCGTCCATGGAGATGAAGAGCGGCGACAAGGAAACGCGCCTCGCCGCGATCCGGCGGCTGGGCGAATCGAACAGCCCCAACAGCCGCACGCTGCTCGCGGAAGCGGTGACCGACGCGGACGAGGACATCCGCATCGCGGCGCAAAAGAGCCTGCTCGCGGTGCAGGGCAAGCTCGCCTGGGGCGAGCGCGCGGGGCTGCTGTTCGCCGGCATCTCGCTCGGCTCGATCCTGCTGCTGGCGGCGCTCGGCCTGGCCATCACCTACGGCCTCATGGGCGTGATCAACATGGCGCACGGCGAGTTGATCATGATTGGCGCCTATACGACCTACGTCGTACAGGTCCTCTTCAGGAAGACGAATTTCTTCGACTGGTACCTGCTGCTGGCCGTCCCCGCGTCGTTCATCGTCGCCGCAGCAGTCGGCATGGTACTCGAGCGCGTGGTGATTCGCTGGCTCTACGGCCGGCCGCTGGAGACGTTGCTCGCAACCTGGGGCATCAGCCTGATGCTGATCCAGTCGGTGCGCACCCTCTTCGGCGCCGCCAACGTGCAGGTGGAGAATCCCGCGTTCATGTCCGGCGGTATCCAGGCCTTCGCCGGCGTGGTGCTGCCCTGGAGCCGCATTGGCATCATTGTGTTTGCTGCGTTGGTTTTATTTTTGATATATCTGCTATTGACGAAAACCAGACTTGGACTTTTCGTCCGCGGCGTGACGCAGAACCGCGAGATGGCCGCCTGTGTCGGGGTCCACACCGGGCGCGTGGACATGTGGGCCTTCGGCCTGGGCTCCGGGATCGCCGGGCTGGCCGGCTGCGCGCTGTCGCAGATCGGCAACGTCGGCCCCGACCTCGGCCAGAGCTACATCGTGGATTCGTTCATGGTGGTGGTGTTCGGCGGCGTCGGCCAGCTCGCCGGCACCGTCTACGCGGCGATGACGCTGGGCTTCGCCAACAAATTCCTCGAAGCGGTGTCCGGCGCGGTGATCGCCAAGATCGTGGTGCTGGTGTTCATCATCTTCTTCATCCAGCGCCGGCCGCAGGGCCTGTTCGCGGTGAAGGGAAGGTCGGTGGAAGCGTGAGCCCGCATCTTTCCCCGCATCTTTCCCGCATGTACGGAGCCAGGGGCTGGGCTGTTATCTGCCTTTCATCCTTCATTGTCTTCGTGATTTTTCCGGTCCTGAGCCTTGCAACGCCCCAGGACAGCGCTTTCCATATCTCGCAATACTGGGTGACGCTGCTCGGCAAAGTCATGTGCTTCGCCATCGTGGCGATCGCCATGGATTTGGTGTGGGGCTACACCGGCATCCTGTCGCTCGGACATGGCCTTTTTTTCGCGCTTGGTGGCTACTCGATGGGCATGTATCTGATGCGCCAGATCGGGCGCGAGGGGCAGTACCAGTCGGACCTGCCCGATTTCATGGTGTTCCTCGACTGGAAGGAGCTGCCCTGGGCATGGTGGAATTCCGACCAGTTCTGGTGGGCGGCGCTGCTGGTGGTGCTGGTGCCGGGGCTGCTGGCGCTCGTCTTCGGCTTCTTCGCCTTCCGCTCGCGCGTCAAGGGCGTGTATTTTTCGATCATCACCCAGGCGCTGACCTTCGCCGCGATGCTGCTGTTTTTCCGCAACGCCACCGGCTTCGGCGGCAACAACGGCTTCACCGACTTCAAGCGCATTCTCGGCCTGCCGATCACGACGCCGGAAACGCGCATGATGCTTTTTACTTTTACAGCTTTTGTTTTAATTGCGACCCTTCTTCTGGCTCGTTGGATAGTGACGTCCAAGTTCGGCCGCGTGCTGACGGCGATCCGCGACGCCGAGACGCGCGTCGCGTTCTGCGGCTACAACACGGTGCACTACAAGCTTGCCATCTTCACGCTCTCGGCGGTGATCTGCGGCATCGCCGGGGCGCTCTACGTGCCGCAGGTCGGCATCATCAACCCGAGCGAAATGTCGCCCGCCAATTCGATCGAGATCGCGATCTGGGTCGCGGTCGGCGGCCGCGGCACGCTGACCGGCGCCATCCTCGGCGCCGGGTTGGTGAATTTCGGCAAGAGCTACTTCACGCAGGCGTTCCCCGAGTACTGGCTCTACGCCCTGGGCCTGATCTTCATCCTCGTCACCCTGTTCCTGCCGCAGGGCGTGATGGGCCTGCTGAAGAAAAAGACATGACCGACAACGCCAATGCGTCGAACGAGAGCGGCGGTTTCGGGCACATCGCCACCGAAGGTCTGGACACCACGCACGGCGTGGTGCTCTATCTCGAGGACATTTCGGTGTCTTTCGACGGTTTCAAGGCGCTCAACAAGCTGACCCTGTCGATCGACGTCGGCGAGCTGCGCTGCGTGATCGGCCCGAACGGCGCGGGCAAGACGACCATGATGGACGTGATCACCGGCAAGACGCGCGCCGACGAAGGATCCGCATTTTTCGGCCAGACCATCGACCTTGCCCGGTACTCGGAGGCGGAGATCGCCCACGCCGGTATCGGCCGCAAGTTCCAGAAGCCGACGATATTCGAATATCACAGCGTGTTCGAGAATCTCGAGCTGGCGATGAAGGCGGACAAGCGCGTGCGCAAGACGCTTGTTTCGGTCTTGTCCTCCGGCGAAAAAGACCGGATCGCGGAGACGATGAAGCAGATCCGCCTCAATGATAGCGCGGACCGCATCGCCGGATTGCTGTCCCACGGCCAGAAGCAATGGCTCGAGATCGGCATGCTGCTGATGCAGGAGCCCAGGCTCCTGCTGCTCGACGAGCCGGTCGCGGGCATGAGCGACGACGAGACCGAGCGCACCGGCGAATTGTTCCTGTCGCTTGCCGGCAAGCATTCGTTGGTGGTGGTCGAGCACGACATGGCTTTCGTCGAGAAAATAGCGCGCAAGATCACGGTGCTGCACGAGGGTAGCGTGCTTGCCGAGGGCTCCATGGCCCAGGTGCAGAACGATCCCAAGGTGATTGAAGTTTATTTAGGCAGGTAGGATTTTATTTTTGAATCAATTTAAAAAATGCTGTCTGTAAACCACCTTAACCAGTACTACGGCGGCTCGCACATCCTGCGTGACCTGTCGTTCGAGATCCCTCCGGGCAAAGTCACCGTATTACTGGGCCGCAACGGCGTCGGCAAGTCCACCCTGCTGAAGACGCTGCTGGGGGTGATTCCGTCCAGGACGGGCGAGGTCGTTTTCTTCGGCAAGGACATCACCCAGGCCAAACCCTACGAACGCGTGCGCGCCGGCATCGGCTACGTGCCGCAGGGGCGCGAGATATTCGCGCGCCTCACGGTGGCGGAGAACCTCGAGATGGGCCTGGCGACGCGCCCGAGCGGCGAACCCGTGCCGCCGCGCATCTTCGAGATGTTCCCGGTGCTCAGCCAGATGATGCGCCGGCGCGGCGGCGACCTCTCCGGCGGCCAGCAGCAGCAGCTGGCGATCGGCCGCGCGCTGGCGATAGGGCCGAAGCTGCTGATCCTGGATGAGCCCACCGAGGGCATCCAGCCCTCGATCATCAAGGACATCGAGCGCGCCATCCGCGCGCTGGCCGCCAGCGGCGACATGGCGATCCTGCTGGTGGAGCAGTACTACGACTTTGCCCGCTCGCTGGCGGACCAGTACCTTGTCATGGACCGCGGCGAAATCGTCAAACGCGGCTCCGGCGCCGACATGGAGAAGGACGGCGTCAAGGGACTGCTGGCGGTATGAGGGCTGCGGCCACCGGAGGGTAGCGGCTGCTTCACAATCGGCTGGCGCAGCTTTGCTCTCACATCCCGGATCGCTTCGAGTACTTGGTGCGCTACGCCGGCTGGTACTCGAACCGCAGCAGAGGAAAGCGCCGACGTATCGAATGTCCTCGCTGCAAGGGGCCGATGCGCGTGATCGCCCTCATCGACGATTCGGCAGTCATCCGCAAGATCCTTCACCACTTGGGATTGTGGGCGTCGCAACAAACGCCGAGAACGCAAATTGGGCCGCCCGTCCATAATTCACCCGAACCATCCAAGCCCGTCCTGACCTACCACCCCGTCCCCGACATCGCGTAAATCCGCTGCGCGAGGGGCGGGTTCG
Source organism: Nitrosovibrio sp. Nv4 (assembly GCA_945906765.1). Classification (GTDB taxonomy): domain Bacteria; phylum Pseudomonadota; class Gammaproteobacteria; order Burkholderiales; family SG8-39; genus RBG-16-66-20. The sequence continues at coordinate 5,266 of CAMDRF010000078.1, forward strand.
CCTTGCCGAGATCGTCTATTGCTCAAGACGCGCCAAGCGGATAGATTGCCATGTGGTTTTTCACCAATACGGATCTCGACGCGACATAAGCGCCATTAATATGATTTGTTCAGCAACTCACCCGGAAACATGGCGATGGCAGCCGAAGACAAGAAGAAGTTCTTCCAGACCAACGCCGAGACAGTTTTCAAGATCACCTGAAGTGGCGGCAGCAGTAGCAGACAACCGCTGTCATGAAGAAAAGGGGCTTGTTCATGAATGTCATATTCAACTACCGCCGGCTGGCGCTCAGACTCGGCGCGCTGCTGGCCGCGGCTGTCGCCAGCGCGGGCGTGCTGGCCCAGACGGCGGCATTGCCGCCCATCCCGATTCGTCTGATCGTGCCGTTTACGCCGGGTACTGGCATTGACCTGATTGCCCGCACTATCGGCCCCAGGCTGTCGGAGCGTCTGGGGCGGCCGGTGGTGGTGGATAACCGCGCCGGCGCCTCCGGCAATATTGGCACCGAAGTCGTGGTGCGCGCGGCGCCCAATGGCGCTACCTTGCTGGTGACCGTCAATACGCTGGTGATGAACGCCAGCCTTTACCCTCAGCTCGCCTTTGACCCGGTGAAAGACCTGACCCCGGTCACCTTGACCAGTTGGGGCCAACTGCTGCTGGTAGCCAACCCGACGACCGGCTTCAAAAGCGCCACGGATCTGGTCGAGGCGGCCCGAAAAGCCCCCGGCCGCATCAACTACGGCTCGCCCGGAGTCGGTACGCCGCACCACCTGTCGATGGAGTTGTTCAAGTCCACGGCCGGCGTGTTTGTCACGCACATTCCCTACCGCGGTACCGGCCCGGCGCTGACCGATCTGCTGGGTGGCCAGATTCAAACCATGTTTTTGCCGATCCACGTGGCCTTACCGCACGTGAAAGCGGGCAAGCTGGTGGCGCTGGGCATTGGCAGCGACAAGCGCCACCCCCTGCTGCCGGAGCTGCCCACGCTGATCGAAGCCAAAGTCGGCAATGTCAATGTCGACATGTGGTACGGCATCTTCGCGCCGCCCGGCACCGCGCCCGATCTGGTGGCTTTGTTGAACCGTGAGATCACTGACATTTTGCTGACCGACGAAGTCAAGAAAGCCTTTCAGGCCCAGGGCATGGACCCGACCAGCAGCTCACCGGCCGACTTTCAGCGGCTGGTCGAGAAAGATGCCAAACGCTGGGCCGAGCTGATCAAGGCTCAAAAGATCTCCGCCGAGTGAGCGGTGCGCCGGCAACCCAAGAGAACCCGATGAAGATTGCAGTCGCCGGCGGTGGCATAGGGGGCCTGAGTCTGGCGCCGGCGCTACCGTGAATTGAATCGGGGGGCGGCGCCCGTCAGTCGATCTTGAGGCCCGCTTCTTTCACCACGCGCGCCCACTTGGCGATCTCGGACTGAATGCAGGATGTTGGCCGTGTTCGCCACCTGCGTGACGGGCGCGAGGTCCTTCACCGGGTCGTAGGGCAGCTTGGCGAACAGGCTCTGGTTCACCGCGATCGGCGCAATAGTGTTGAGCAGCAGCGTGTAGCCGTCGGCCGGCGCCTTCGCTACGCGCTCGGTGCCGATGTCGCCCCCGGCGCCGATCACGTTCTCGATCACCACCGGCTGGCGCCAGTTGTCCGAGAGTCGCTGGCCAATGATGCGCGCGAGGAAGTCCGGCACGCTGCCCGCCGCTGCGGGGACGATGAACTTCACCTGCCGGTTGGGGTAGTCCTGCGCCTGCGCGGTTCCGAATACGGCGAGCAGGGCGAGCAGCGATGCGGCGAGCAGGGCCTGGCGTTTCATGGATTTCCTCCCAGAGAATCAGTGCTCCGTACGTAGCGCGCGGGCACGCGCACCGGTAGCGCGAGCAGCCGGAACGAATTGGTCTTGCCGTGGCCATCGAGATTCAGGCTGCCGTTGACGCCGCCTTCGAGCACGTCGTCGATGACGAAGTTGAACGCGGCGATGAGCGGCAGCTCGTAGCGTCTCACGCCGGTCGCGCCGCGATGCCGGAAGAGTTCGTGCACGCGCCCGGCCGTGACCTGTTCCGCGAGCAGCGCATAGAGGGCGGGGTCGTAGGGGATGAGGCTGACATTGAGGCGGTTGCCCTTGTCGCCGGCGCGGCCGTGGGCGACGGCGTGCAGGGGAACTTCGACGAGCGTGTCGGCGGCGGTGTTCACGCAATCTCCTTCGCCGTGCCGACGGTTACGCGATGCTCGACCGCACTGCGCGGCACGAGATACGACTGGGTGCGGATGCGCTGCGTGGTGCGCCAGCGCGCTCCGCCGTTACCCGCCGGGCCGCAGCACAGCAGCGCGAGGACTTCGCGCGCCGCCTGGTCCACGTCGTCCTCGCGCAGGCCCGAGGCCGCGAGGCGTACGCGCACTTCCGAGGGTTCCGGGCCCTGGTAGCTGCGCCAGAGAGCGCCGTCATCGCTGTCGTGCACGCTCGCGACACCGATCAGGTCCACGCGCGCGCGCACGTCGAGCCGGCGCAGCCGGAGCCGCTCGTGCAGCACCTGCGCCGCCATGCGCGCTCTTGCGAGGCAGTTGGGACCGGCAACCGACACCTCGCCTTCGCCCAACCAGCCGCCTTCGAAGCACGCGGTCACCTTGAGGCGCTCGGGCGCGGGCTTGCCGCGCACGCCCGCGACCTCGACGCGATCCTTGCCGCGCTCGCGCACCGTGACGCCGGTAAGGTCGAGGGCGACATCCGGCGTGATGTAGTTGGCGGGGTCGTGGATCTCGTACAGCAGTTGCTCCTTCACCGTCTGCGCGTTGACCACGCCGCCCGTGCCATCTGCCTTGGTGATGGTCAGGCGGCCATCGGCGCTGACCTCAGCGATCGGAAAGCCGATGTTCGCAGGGTCCGGGACATCCTTGAAGCCAGGGTCGTAGAAGTAGCCGCCGGTCACCTGCGCGCCGCATTCAAGGAGATGCCCGGCAAGCGCGCCGGCGGCGAGCCGCGCCCAGTCCTCGGCGCTCCAGCCAAAATGGTGGATCAGCGGCGCAAGCGCGAGCGACGGATCGCCCGTGCGCCCGGTCACCACCACCTGCGCGCCTTTGCCGAGCGCTTCGACCATCGGCTGCGCGGTGAGATAGGCATTCGCCGAGACCATCTCACCGGTTTGCAGATCGAGGCTCGCGTCGGCCTCGTAGACCTCATGCTGGCCCAGATCGATGCGCCCGCGGATATCGTCGCCCTCCACGTAGGCGATGCGCAGTCCCGGAACACCGAGGCGCAGCGCGAGGGCGGCGATCAGGCGCGCCGCGCCGGGCGGATTGGCCGCGCCGAAATTGCCAACGATCGGAATGCCGTGGCGCGCGCACTTCGCGAGGATCGGTTCGAGCAGGCGCTCGAGCATCGGCTCGTAGCCGCGCGCCGGATTGCGCCGTTTCTCCAGCTGCGCCAGCGCGACGGTGCGCTCGCCCAGCACCTCGAAGAACAGCGCCGCGGGACCGCCGCGCGCGATCAGCGTATCCACCACCGGGCCCGGCGCGTCCACGCGGTCGCCGGAGAATCCCGCTGCGTTGCCCACGCGGAACAGCGCTTCGCTCATTTGTGCAGCACTTCGCGGCGCGTCATGTCAGGCGGTGCTCCCGCGCCAGTGCGTTGCACTCGGCGACGAGTTTTTGGTGAATGTCATGCTTGCGCTGATAAGGATCGGCAGCCAATGCGGCTTCGTCTGCGTTCATGTCGGCGAGAAAGGCGAAGCGCTTTGCGCATCGCTCCAGCATGCGTTCCGGTTCGGAAACGCCGCCCCGCACGAGCTGGCGCAGGTCGTCCCAGTGCCACGCTTTGGCATCGTTCAGCTTCGCATTCCAGCGATCGGACGAAAAGCTGTCGCGCACCTGCCACAGCTTGATGATCACCAGCTTGCGGATCAATGTTTCCGGCAGGGGGCGGTTGGCGAAGTGGTCAAGGTCCCAGATGTCGCGCGGCTTGTTGCGCTGATAGGTGGCACGAATTTTCTCGGCGAGGATTTCCTCGATGCGCAAACAAGACAGGTCGGCGGGCTCGAAGGGTAGCAACTTGAAGTAGGAGATTGCAAGCTGGGCGCGGGAGTCGGGCGGTAGCATTGGCGTTTCGCGATTACTTACCTGGAGCTTCACTATCCCGTTGCCGAGGTCATGCCGATAATTCGGCAGCGCGCCCCAGGAAACCTCATCGTCGGCCTCGTACCAACCTTTGTCACCCATGTCGATTTCAAACTGGACACCGTGAAAAGGCTGTGCCGTAATTTCAGCGAGGTGCAGCACACAATCATCGGCGAATCTCTCCTGGCGAGTCGCCGTGAAATCCACGTCGGTGGAAAAGCGTCCGTTGGGACCCAGCCAGGTTTTATGGATGCAGGTGCCGCCCTTGAACGCCATGTCAGCGAGAAAGCCGCGCTCCGACAGCAGTTGCAGGAAGTAGGTCAGCACGCTCAGTTCTCGAACAGCGTGTGCGGATCTATATTGATAACCACTCCCCACTCGCGGTCATAGTTTTGATAGGGCTCGCTGTGACGGCGCGGCACGAGGTAGGTGCGACTGGACGGCTTCATGCGGTTATGCAGACGTACGCGTATGGCTTCCGGCATCGACATGTGACCGGCATCGCATAGATAGGCGAACTTCTGGATGAGCGCGGTATTGCCCCGGCGCTCGAAGTAACCGGCAGCCTTCTCCCAATCCCAGCGGCGGGCAGCCTTGGCGAGAATGGCGGATGCCTCGGACAAACCGCCGGCGCGTTCGGGATATTCGATGCAATCAAGCGCGGTTTTTTCTAGATCGCTCATGGGCACGGGGTAGTCGAATACCGGCACGCGCTTGAAGCCGAACAGGGCTTTCACCGGCAGGCGCGCGAAGCGGATGTCGCTATCGTTGATGCGCCGCCGGCGGGCATGGGTGCGGGTGACGATCCAGACCACGTTGCGCACCTGGGTGGTGAGGCCCCAATGCGCAGCAGCGGTGGAGAAGGCGATGTAGCCGTCCGACGTCCGTTGGGCGGCAAGCGCTAGCGTGTTCGACTCGCTCATCGGCGTCGCCCCCCCAGTCGGGTGGGATGAGCAGGTATTTACCGTTGCCGGCACGAGCAAGCCAGCCTTTGCGCACCAAGCTGGAAAGCACTTCGTTGACGGTGTTTTCGGCGAGCGAAAACCGTTCCATGGCCTCCTGCCGCGTCAGTTCGCGGCGGCCCTGTTCGGTCAGACCCAGCACGACACGGCTCTCGGTGGGCCCCAAGCTTCGATAGTTACTATGCTGGTCCATAATAGGCTTAGACCCTAGTTTTGCTTATTCTGTTAATCAATTGAAATGTCTATTTTTATACATTTCAATAAGATATGAACAGAAAGGCACCGAATGCCGGGTGGCCGGCTCTAGTCAGAACGCGCCGCCCTTCTTGCGGCTGTCCACGATGCCCTGGGCCCGCATGCTGATCTGGCTCTGCACGCGGATGTTGAGCAACGCCGGTTTGCCCGCCGCAAGCGCGCGCTCCAGCGCCGGTGCCAGTTCCCCGGGACGCTCGACCAGTTCGCCGTGCGCGCCGAGGCCCTCGGCAACGATGTCGTAGCGGGTGGGCGCCAGATCGGTGATCACCGGCTTTCCATAGAGGCCGAGCTGAATGTTCTTGTCGATTCCCCAGGCCGCATCGTTGCCTAACAGCACCACGATATCGAGACCGTGGCGCACGGCGGTGTCCAGCTCCATGCCGTTGAAACCGAAGGAGCCGTCGCCCGTGATGCAGAACACGCGGCTGCCCGGCCTGGCGAGCTTGGCGGCAATCGCGACCGGCACCGCCGAGCCCAGCATGCCCAGATTGGGCAGGTAATACCAGGAGCGCGGCCTGCGCGCGGGTAGATAAGCGCGGCCGTAGTACGCGTAGTCGCCGCCATCGAACACCAGCACGTCGTCCGGCCGCAGGAAGCAGGCGAGCGTCTTGTGCACGAACATCGAGCGCAGCGGTGTTTCGTCCGTGGCGAATGCTTCGATGCGCGCACGCTCCGCCGCGCGCACATCGCGCAGGCGTTGCAACCAAGGCAAATCTTTCCATTCATGCTCGGCGGCCTTGGCACAGAGCTGCGCGACCACGGGGCCGACATCCCCCACGATGCCCACGTCCACGCCCCGGTTGCGCCCCACCTGCACGCCGGAGGGCTCGACCTGGATCACCTTGGCCGACTCAGATACGATGGGCGGCAGGCCAAAGCCGACGGTGAAATCGAGGAGCTTGCCGAGAAACAGCACCACGTCGGCTTCACGGATCAGGTTCGCGGTCTGGTGCAAAGACAGGTCGAAAAAACCGAGGCAATACGGATGCTCGTCGGACACGATGCCGCGCGCCGCTTCCTCTGTCATCAGCGGCAGGCGGGTAGTCTCGATGAACTCCTGCAACTGCGTTGTCCACTCGCCGTAGGCCGCCGGCGTGCTCGCGATGATGAGCGGGCGCTCCGCCGCTCGCAGCAGCCGGATCGCCTCCTCCACCTGCTCCTTCGCAGCCACGCGCGGGGCCTGTGGGCGGTAGCTGGCCGCTGCGTAGAAGCACACCTCCGATTCCTCGACGCGCTGGGTCTGTACGTCGACGGGCACCGTGAGGTGGACCGGGCCGCGCCTGCCTTCGAACGCGGTGCGCACGGCAGTGGCCACCATGTCCGGGATGCGCCGCGCATCGTGCACCAGCCACGCGCCTTTCGTCACCGGCCGCGCCATGCCCACCTGGTCTATCTCCTGCATGATGCCGCGATGGGCGTTGCGCAGATCGGCCGAGCCCGCGATGTTGAGCACCGGGGATTCGCTCGAGAGCGCGTTCACGAGACCCGGAATCGCATTGGCGTGTCCAGGAGTGGTGAACGCGCACACGCCCAGCTGCCCGGTGATCCGCCCCCAGGCATCGGCCATGTGAACCGCGGCCTGCTCGTGGCGGCAGTCGATGAGCCGGAAACCCTCGTCGGCAAACAGGTCCAGCAACGGCAGGATGTGATCCCCGGCGAGCGTGAAGATGGTGTTCACGCCCTCCTCGCGCAGCGCGCGGGTCAGCAGATGTGAGCCGGTCAGTGTCAACCGGTTACGCCTGAAGAGATGCTGCGAGTGGTCATTTCCAACTTGCTCCTGTTTCCCAACTTGGCCGGGTGGCGCATCATAGCGAATCGCTCATAGTTCCAGTGGATAACCCTGCATCACACTGTTCATCGAGAGAACCCGAAATTCAAAAACATCCCGGAAAATTCCTAAAATCACCCACTCGATTGGCTGAAGACCCTGAAGAAGAAGCCGAGCATCGAGCGCGTGTCCCTGGTAGATCAGGTCCTCGCTGATGCTTTCTGAGACATCATCCGGGTATGATGCCGGCATGCTTCTCGCAGAGCCGACGGTCAGTTCCTGGAAGGCGCGGCTCGCGCTTGATTTCGCGTTTCAAGACGAAAAAACCGTCCTCGCGGGGAGAAGCCACGACGGCCCCCTGGTGGTGCAGAAGCCGCTTTACCCGGAGGGCCGCGAGGTCTGCCACGCGATCGTGGTGCATCCGCCCGGCGGAATCGCCGGCGGCGATGAATTGAGCCTGCAGGTAAAAACGGGAAATGGCGCCTCGACCCTGCTGACTACCCCCGGCGCGGCGAAATGGTACCGGTCGGCGGGCCCGTGGGCGAAGCAGAGCGTGGCCTTCGACGTGCAGGGAGCGCTCGAGTGGCTGCCGCAGGAAACCATTGTCTTCGACGGCGCTCTGGCGGAGACGGCGTACGATGTGGATCTCGGCGCGCAGGCCGGCTTCATTGGCTGGGACATCGTCTGCCTGGGGCGTACCGGATCGGGAGAACGGTTCACGCGAGGGTCTTTCCGCAGTTCGATCCGGATCCGCCGCGAAGGCCGGCTGCTGTGGCTGGAGCGCGGGCGCATCGATGGCGGTGGCAGGCTGCTGGATTCGCCCGCGGGATTGGCAGGCAGTCCGGTTTTTGGAACACTGTTCGCTTCATTCATGCATTTCGACAAGAAGATTCTAGATAAATTGAGAGAACAAAAGCCGACGCCCGGCGCCGGCGCGGTGACGCTCCTGCCCGGAATTCTTCTCGCCCGTTACCTGGGCGGCTCCAGCGAAGCGGCGCGGCGCTATTTCGTCGCGCTGTGGCGCATCCTGCGTCCCGCTCTGATGGGGCGCGAGGCAACCGAACCCAGGATCTGGCAAACATGACGAGAGAAAAAGCGAATGAAGCGCTGGTCCATGCAATGCGCAAGCACGGCATCTCCGCGATCGCGAAGGCCACCCGGCTGCTGGTAGAGGCGCGCCGCACGCGGTCGCCCGCAGCGACGGGCGACGTGGTGCTGAATAAAAAGGAAGAGGCCTACCGGGTTCAGGACGCGGTCTACGCCGAGCTCTGGCCGGGCATCCGTCCGGTGGCGTGGAAGGTGGGCGGGCCGAGCGACAAGGTCGAGCCGACTGCGGCGCCGATCGCACCGGGTTCGCTTCAGCTCAGCCCGGCGAGCGTCGCAGGCGCGGCGATGCGGATGATCGGCGTCGAGGCAGAGGTCGCGTTCCGTCTGGCGAAGGACCTGCCGTCGCGGACCCGGCCGTACTCCGAGCGCTCGGTCGCGGCCGCCGTGGGCGAGGTGCTGGTGGCGATCGAATTGTGCGATACGCGCCTTGCGAACTGGAAGAAAACCTCCGGGCTGTGGAAGCTGGCCGACTGCCAGAACAGCAGCGGCCTGGTCGCGGGCAGCGGCACCAAGGACTGGCAGAAGATCGATTTCCTGCAGCAGGAAGTCGAGTTCAAAATCGGCGCGCGCACGGTGAAAGCGAAAGGCGCGCATTCCTTCGGCAACCCGCTGCGGCTCCTGCCCTGGCTCGCGGCGCATTGCGCCAAGCGCGGCCTCGGCCTGCATGCCGGAGACCTCATCACCACCGGCGCCTGGACCGGACTGGAGATCGCGAAGCCGGGCGACGAGGTAACGGCCCGCTTTGCCGGCATCGGCGAAGCGACGCTGCGAATCACCTGACATGGAGTTGACCCCAAGGGAAAAGGACAAGCTGTTGATATTCACCGCGGCGCTGCTCGCCGAGCGGCGCAAGGGGCGCGGCGTGAAGCTCAACTACCCCGAGGCCGTGGCGTTCATCACGGCCGCGGTGATGGAAGGCGCACGCGATGGCAGAACCGTCTCTGACTTGATGGGCTACGGCGCCACGATCCTCAAGCGCGGCGACGTCATGCAAGGCGTGCCGGAGATGATCCCGGACATCCAGGTCGAGGCGACGTTTCCCGATGGCACCAAACTCGTGACGGTCCACAACCCCATCCCATGATCCCGGGCGAAATGAAAGTCATGTCCGGCGACATAGAGCTCAACAAGGGGCGCCGTGTTGTTGAATTGAAAGTTGTAAATACTGGAGATAGACCAATACAGGTCGGTTCGCACTATCACTTCTTCGAAACTAACGAGGCGCTCAGCTTCGACCGCAAGAAGGCCTACGGCTGCCGGCTCAACATCGCCGCCGGCACCGCGGTGCGCTTCGAGCCCGGGCAGACGAGAACGGTTGAACTGCTTGCTTTGGCCGGCTTGCGCCGGGTTTTCGGCTTCACCGGAAAAGTGAACGGCAAACTCAAGTGAAAATCACAAAGCAGGCTTACGCGGAAATGTTCGGTCCGACGGTCGGCGACCGGGTGCGGCTCGCGGATACCGACCTGTGGATCGAGGTCGAGAAGGACTACACCGTCTACGGCGAGGAAGTGAAGTTCGGCGGCGGCAAGGTGATCCGCGACGGCATGGGGCAGAGCCAGCTC
>CAMDRF010000079.1 GCA_945906765.1 Nitrosovibrio sp. Nv4
CGCGGTTCCGTGCATGGACAAGTCGGCGACCGGCACGCTACGTAACCTTCCCGACTGGCTGCCACGGGCGCCGGATGCTGAATTCCTTGACCAGTCCGTAGATCGCGGGAATCACGATCAGGGTGAGGATGGTCGAGGAAATCATCCCGCCCACCATCGGCGCGGCGATGGGGCGCATCACCTCCGAGCCTGTGCCGCTGCCCCACATGATCGGCAACAGGCCGGCCATGATGGTCACGACCGTCATCATCTTCGGGCGCACCCGCTCCACCGCGCCTTCCATCACCGCTGCGTAGAGGTCGGCAGCGGTCGGCTTGACGCCTTCGGCCGCGCGCTTTGCCTTGATCGCCTCCCAAGCGTGATCGAGGTAGATCAGCATCACCACGCCGGTCTGGGCGGCGACGCCCGCCAGCGCGATGAAACCCACCGCCACCGCGACGCTGATGTTGTAGTCCAGCCACCACATCAGCCAGATCCCGCCCACGAGGGAGAACGGCACCGAGAGCATGACGATCAGCGTCTCCGTCAATCGTTTGAAGTTGAGATACAGAAGCAGGAAGATGATCAGCAGGGTCAGGGGCACCACGACGACGAGTTTTTCCTTCGCCCGCTCCATGTACTCGAACTGGCCGCTCCAGGTGGCGTAGTAGCCGGGCGGAAACTGCACCTGCTCGCGCACCGCCTTCTGCGCGTCCGCCACGTACCCGCCGATGTCGCGGTCGCGGATATCCACATAGATGTACGCGGCCAGCAGCGCGTTCTCGGTGCGGATGGCGGGAGGCGCCTGCATCAGGCTGACGCGGGCAAGCTGCCCCAGAGGAATCATCGCGCCGCCCATGATCGGCACCAGGACCTGGGTGGCGATGGCCTGGGGATCCTGCCGCAACTCGCGCGGGTAGCGCACGATCACGCCGAAGCGCTCGAGACCCTCGACCGTGGTGGTCACCATCTCGCCGCCCAGGGCCGTGCCGATCACCTCTTGCAGTTCTCCCACGCCCAGGCCATAGCGCGCCAGGGCCAGGCGATCCGGCTCGATATCGAGGTAGTACCCGCCCGTGACACGCTCGGCATAAGCGCTGGTGGTGCCGGGAACGCTTTTCACCACAGACTCGATGGTTCTCGCCAGCTTCTCGATCTCGGTCAGGTTCTTGCCGAAGACCTTGATGCCGATGGGCGTGCGGATGCCGGTCGCGAGCATGTCGATGCGCGCCTTGATCGGCATCGTCCAGGCGTTGGAAACCCCCGGGATCTGCATCGCCCGGTCCATCTCCGCGACCAGCTTGTCCATGGTCATGCCCGGCCGCCATTCGCTTTGCGGCTTCAGGTTGATGACGGTCTCGAACATTTCGAGCGGCGCGGGATCGGTCGCCGTCGCGGCGCGCCCTGCCTTGCCGAAAACCGACGCCACTTCGGGAAACGTCTTGAGGATCTTGTTCTGGGTCTGCAGCAACTCGCCGGCCTTGGTGACCGACATCGAAGGCAGCGAGGACGGCATGTACAACAGGGTTCCTTCGTTTAATACCGGCATGAACTCGCTGCCCAGTCGCATCGCGGGATAGGCGGAGAGCCCCAGCGCGAGCACGGCGGCGGCGATGGTGAGTTTCTTCCAGCGCATCACCCAGACGATGGCCGGGCGGTAAATCCAGATCAGGAAGCGGTTAAGCGGGTTCTTCTGCTCCGGCATGATCCTGCCGCGAATGAACAGCAGCATCAGCACCGGCACCAGGGTGATCGACAGGAATGCCGCGCCCGCCATGGCGAAGGTCTTGGTGTAGGCGAGCGGTTTGAACATCCTGCCTTCCTGCGCTTCGAGCGTGAACACCGGCAGGAAGGAGACAGTGATGATCAGCAGGCTGAAGAACAGCGCGGGGCCGACCTCCCGGCAAGCATCGATCATGACCTGCAGGCGCGGCGCCTCCGGCGGCGCGCGCTCCAGGTGCTTGTGCGCGTTCTCGATCATGACGATCGCCGCATCCACCATGGCGCCGATGGCGATGGCGATGCCCCCTAAGCTCATGATGTTGGAATTGAGCCCCAGCCAGTGCATCGCGATGAGCGCTATCAGGACGCCGACCGGCAGCATGACGATCGCCACCAGCGCGCTCCTCGCATGCATCAGAAACACGATGCACACCAGCGCGACGATGAGGCTTTCTTCGATCAGGGTGCGCGTCAGATTGTCGATGGCGCGGTGAATCAGATCGGAGCGGTCGTACACCGGCAGCAGCGATACGCCCTCCGGCAGGCCGGAGGCGATTTCCGCGATCCTCGCCTTGACGTTGTGAATCACATCGAGGGCGTTCTGGCCGTAGCGGGCGACGACGATGCCGGCGACCACTTCGCCTTCGCCGTTCAGCTCCGTGATGCCGCGGCGCTCGTCCGGCCCAAGCTCGACTTTCGCCACGTCGCGGATCAGCACCGGCACGCCCTTGTCCGCCTTGAGCACCAGATTCTCGATGTCGGCCACACCGCGCAGATACCCCCGGCCGCGCACCACGAATTCGGTCTCCGCCATTTCGATGACCCGGCCGCCCACGTCCCGGTTGCTGGCCCGGATGACTTCCGCCACTTTCATCAGCGGTATGCCGTAGGCCTGCAGCTTGCGTGGCTCCACGATCACCTGATACTGCTTGACGAAGCCGCCGACGCTCGCCACTTCCGCCACGCCCTGGGCCTTGGTGAGCTGGTAGCGCACGAACCAGTCTTGGATGCTGCGCAGTTCCGCCAACGTGCGCTGGGCGGCGACGACGGCGTACTGGTACACCCAGCCGACCCCTGTGGCGTCCGGGCCCAGGGTCGGAGTGACGCCGCGCGGCATGCGCCCGGAGGCGAAGTTCAGGTATTCCAGCACCCGCGTCCGTGCCCAGTAGATGTCGGTGCCGTCTTCGAAAATGACGTAGATGAACGACGCACCGAACACCGAAAGCCCGCGCACCACCCTGGATTTGGGCACCGCCAGCATCGCCGTGCTCAAGGGATAGGTGACCTGATCCTCCACCACCTGCGGCGCCTGGCCCGGATATTCGGTGTAGATGATCACCTGCACGTCCGAGAGATCCGGAATCGCGTCCAGCGGCGTGCGGATCACCGCGTAAATGCCGGCGGCAACGATAAAGAACGTGCCGAGCAGCACCAGGAACAGGTTGCGGATCGACCACTCGATGATGCGCGCGAGCATGTCAGTGCGCTCCGTGGCCGCCGGCGGCAGGTTGCACGCGCACGATGAGGTACTCGCCGCTGCCCGATTCGACGAATTCGAAGACGATCTTCTGATTCGGCTTCAGCGTCCGGAGCAAGGCCGGGTCCTTGACGCGGAAATCCATCGACATCGCCGGCCACTTGAGACTGGCTATCGGGGCATGGGCGAGCGTCACAGTGGCGCGGGCAGGATCCACTGCCTCGATACTGGCCTCGCCGCGGTGCGTCACCGGCTTGGCGCTTTGGGCGCCTTGACTGAACCCTCCGAGCGCCGCCTTGAGATTGCTTTCCGCGTCGATCAGAAAGTTCGCGCTGACCACAACCACTTCCCCGGCTTTCAGGCCGTCCAGCACTTCAATGTAGCCGTCGCCACGCATGCCGAGTTTCACGACGCGCGGCTCGAACCGGCCCGCGCCAAGCTCAACCAGCACCAACTGCCGCGTACCGGAATCGAGCACCGCCGAATCGGGCACGGCGAGCACCTTGCCTTTGTTATGGCTCGACGCGAACTCCACTCTCGCGTACATGGCGGGCTTGAGCAGCGCCTGAACGTTGGACAATTCGACGCGCACTTTTGCGGTGCGGGTTTCCGGGGTCACCGTCGGGTAGATAAACGTTATCTTGCCGTTGAACACCTTGTCCGGATACGCATCAACCCTGACTGCGGCCGGCTGGCCCTGATGCACCATGCCGAGGTCCTGCTCGAACACGTCCGCGAGCACCCAGACGCTGGACAGGTCGGCGATCTGATACAGCACTTCTCCGGACATGAAGCGCTTGCCCTGTATTGAGGGCTTCTCCAGCACCACCCCGCTCACCGCGGATCTCAATGTGATGTACTGCCTCGCCTTGCCTTCCTTCTGCAGTTGCAGCAGTTCGGCCTCCGAGATGTCCCAGTTGCGCAACCGCTGCAGGGCGCTCTCCACCAGCCGCTGCATGCCTGCCCGGACTTCCGGGCTGCCGCCGGCAACCGCTTGCACGCCTTGCAATGCGATCAGGTATTCCTGCTGGGCAGTGATCAGTTCCGGGCTGTATACATCCATCAGCGCGTCGCCCTTTGTTACCGCCTGGCCGGTGGTATTGACGTAGAGGCGCTCGATCCAGCCTTCGAACCGCGGCGCCACCGTGTGCAGTCGCCGCTCGTCGGCCTGTACCGTCGACACCGCCCTCACGGTACGGATGAGTTCCCGCGGCGCGGCGGCCTCGGTCCTCACGCCCAGCTTCTGCACCTTCTCGACGCTGATCTTCACCACCGAACCATCCGATGTGGGCTCTTCGCCCTCGTAAACGGGGGTGTAATCCATGCCCATCGAATCCTTCTTCGGCACGGGCGAGGTGTCGGGCAGGCCCATCGGGTTGCGGTAGTAGAGAATCTTGCGCGCGGCCTGAGACTTTGCCTGCTCGGGGCGGGCAGCACTGGATTGCGTTGACCTGCCGGTCCCCCACCAGTATCCGGCGACCGAGGCCGCGACAGCCACGACAATCAGGAGTATTGCAGTCGAGATCCACTTCATTTTTTTCTCCAGGAGCTAGAGTGCCGGCTTGCCGGTGAGCAGTTCGATCTCCGCCAGCGCCTTGTTGTAGCTCGACAGGGCCGACGCGTGGCTGACCTCGTAATTAAGCACCGTCATCTGATTGTCGAGCAGCGTCAGGAAATCGACCCGATTCACCCGGTAAGCGGCGAGCGAGGATTCCACGGCAAGCCGCGCTTGCGGCAGGATTCCGGTCTCGTAAAGCCGCGCCGATTTCAAACTCTGCTCGGCATTGGCCGTCTGCTGGCGCAGCTTCGACGACACCTCGTTTAGTTGCGCCTGGTACATGTCCATCGCCTGATTGCGCATCGCGATCGCCTCCGCGACGCGCGGGTCGCGCTTGCTTTCCCGCCAGACCGGCAGATTGATGGCGACGGTGAAGCTCAGCATGTCGTCGCGGCGCATTCCGTCCAGAGTCTTGTCCCGCTGGCCGTAAGAGAACTTCACGTCGAAATCCGGGTAGTAGTCCTTGCGCGCGAGGTCCAGCGCCTTGCCGCCGCGCTCTACCAGACTTCTCAGCCCCAGGAGCTGCGGACGTTCCTTGAGCGCCGTTTCCCGCAACGCTTCGAACTGCAACGGCGCTTCGCGCAGGCGAAGCGCCGCCGGCATGGGCGCGCCGGCTTCGGGCCCGCGGCCGAGGGCGCGGGTCAGCTCCGCTTCGATCACCCGGCGCTCACGGCCGAGCTTTATCAGCTCATCGGCCATCCTCGAGAGTTGGGTCTGCGCCTTGAGCACGTCGGCCTGGTTTCCCTGGCCGACCGAATAGCGCGATTCGGAAATCTTCAGGAACTGCTCGAGAACCTGTTTGTTCTTCTCGACCAGCCGCGCCGATTCGGCGATGAACGCGAGCTCGAAGTACGCCGTTTTGACGTCCCGGATCACCCGGTTGACGGTTTCCTGGTACCCGTGCGCGACCGATTCCGCATCCTTCACCGCGACGTCCTGCCGCAAATCGCGTTTGCCGGGGAACGGAAATCTCTGCGACAGACCAAGCATTTTCATGGTCATGTCTTCGCGCCTGAAGTTCTGCGATGTCAGAGGCACGTTGATCACCCCCGCCTCGAGCATCGGATCATCGAGCGCCCCGGCGGGCGACACGCGATGCTGCGCCGCCAGGCGCTCATTGCCCGCCGCCCCGATCTCGGGGCTGTTGCGCGCCGCCTCGGCGATGAGTTCCTGCAATTGCGCGTCGCGCGGCTCCTCGGGCGCTGCACGGACGCCCGCCGACGCCGCGGCAAACAACAGCAGCGCGATCAATGCATGTTCAAGCTGGTTCTCGAATAATCTCTTCATTGCGGTCGCTCCTTTGCATACAAGGCGGCATAAGGAATCGGGGCCCGGCGCAACGCCTGTCGAGGCGCGCCGGGCAGACGCGTTCCCGCGGCGCGCCTCACGGCGCGCGCAGGAATCATGCGATCAGATGAGAAGCGACTGAAACAGGATCCTGGGCGGGGGACCGGCCGCATGCGGCACGGCCAGGCGCCGCGGCACGCGCAATTCATATGGTGATACAAGTACCGTCGGCATGAAAAAGACCGGCGCAACGGAAAGCGCCGGTGCCTTGACGAGCGGCTTATCCAGGCTCTGATCCTCGCCGAGGCAATGCGCGAGGCACAGGTTCACATTGATTCCTTGCTCGTGGCAGTTCTCGCCGTCAATCCCGTTTTCAGCAAGCGCGATCGCGCGCGCCGGCGCACGCCACGCGGATTCGCACGCAGCGGACACCAGCGCCGCTTGCGTAAACAGCATCGCGGCAAGCGCCAAGCGCGCCATTCCCTTCAGCGTGGATCGCGAAATCATTGGCTCATTCTACTCGTGCCATCACGGCGGCATTGATACAGATCAATTGTCCCGCCCCATCACCGATCTCTTGCCCGGTCCGTCGCGGCAGACCCTCACCGGGCGGAAGCCAGAGCCTTATCCACCAGTTCTTTCAGCGGGTCGTAACCAAAGCTCGGCAGCGGCTTGCCATTCACGAAAAACTCGGGCGTCTTGGTGACATTGAGCACCCGCGCATCCTCCAGATCCTGCGCAATCATACGGGCGATTTCGGGCGCGGTCATGTCGGCCCGCAGCTGTTCAAAATTCAGGCCGAGCCCTTCGAGGTGTTTCCAGACCAATGCCACCTGGGGCTTGTGGTCCAGTACCCATTCGGCCTGCGCCGCCAGCAGGGCCTCCAGCGCCGGCCAGAACTTGCCCTGCTTGCGTGCCGCCTCCAGCACCGCCACCACCTTGTCCGAGCCGTCGTGGAAAGGCGCATAACGCAACACCAGGCGAATCCTGTCAGGATTCGCCGCCATCATTTTCTTGACCAGCGGGTAAAACTCCCGGCAAGTCGCGCAGGCGGGGTCGAGAAACTCGACGATCACGACCGGCGCATCGTCCCTGCCGAGCGTCGGTGAGTGCATTCGCACAAGATGCGCGCGATTGCGCTCGGCCTGTTGCGCGGACGAGTCGCTTTTTGCGCTCTTGTAAATCAGCGTTCCAAACAGGAACGCCAACAGCAGTCCTACTGCGGCAATGATGAACAGCACTTCTTTTTTCATTTTGGATCCCGAGGATACGCCAGAGCAAGCAACGCAATGATGGTTAAAAAAGCCGCGAGGGACAGCAGAGGAATCGTCACAAAACCGAACCACTCGATCACCGTTACAGAGCATGGCACTCCCTGCGTGCAGGGCTTGATGCTCTCGGGAATCACCCCGGCGACCAGGAGCAGGTGAAAGGCGGCAAACAGCCAGCCGAGCGCAGCCATGGGCAGCGCGTAGCGGACCACCTTCCGGTCGAAGGGGAACATTCCGATCGGCAGTATCAGGACCAGCGGAAACATGAAAATGCGCTGGTACCAGCATAGAACGCAGGGCGGCAGTTGCATGACTTCGCCGAAGAAAAGGGCGCCAAGTGTCGAGACGCTGGCGACCAGCCAGGCGCCAAAAACCAGCACCCACGCCACGGTTTCGGTGCGCATGCCTTTTTGAATTGCAGGCTCCATTCGCGGTCTCATCCCAATCGACCGAGCGCGGGGACGGCATCAAGCAGCCAGATCGCAATCACGGAAACCTAGCCGGTGATCATCGCGACGCCGAAAGCGACCAGCACCAACCCGCCGCCGATCTGCAACGCCGCGCCGATTCCGCGCAGCCTGGCACGAACGCGATCACGATCACGCCGGCAACGAGGTTCGCCTCGTAGCGGTAGCGCAAGAACAGTTGTCCGAGCGCGGTCGCGCTGGCGCCGAACGCGATGAACACGGCCGAGAAGCCGGCGACGAAAAACGCGCTCATGCCGAGCGCCGCGAGCCTCTCCTGCGCGTGCAGATGCCGTCTCCGTTGATAGCTCTCTCCGGCGATATAGGACACGTAGGCGGGGACGAGCGGCAGCACGCACGGCGAAAGAAACGAAACGATCCCCGCCGCGAATGCGGCCAGCACCCCGATGGCCGCGGCGTCCGTCATGGCCGATTCCCTGCTCGCAGTCCGCTGCGTCCTTGAAGTTCAGACCAAGAATCAGCAGGGCACTGCCGCGCCAGTTCCATCCACAGCGGATGCTCCTCGCGGCACCCGCCCGCGCGAGCGCCACCGTTCTCGAGCGTGGTCCCTACAGTACGGTTCACACGCAGATATCCTTCTTGTGGGTTTTCGATGACTTCAATCAATATGAATGCTGACACCCGTCGGCGGCCAGAATTTGACCGGGATCAAGTTCCGGCAAGATCGCCGGCAGCGCGCGCCGCTCAAGACGATGGACAGCGCGCCCGGTCAGCATCAAAGGCCTCCCCAGGACGGGACCCTTACGACCCTTACCTCACCGCCTCGATCTTGGTGACGGTGAAGGCGCCCCCCAGCTTCTCGGCCTGGAACTTCACTTTATCGCCCTGCTTCACCTCCTCGAGCATCGCCGCATCCTTGACCCGGTACACCATGGTCATCGCCGGCATGTCGAGATCGGGCAACGGTCCATGCTTGATCGTGATCTTCTTCGCGTCCTTGTCCACTTTGCGGACTTCGCCGTCGATCGTCTCGTTCATGCCGGCCTGATGCTTGGCGTGGTCCTTGGCGTGGCCCTTGTCGGCCAGCGCCGGCGCGGCGCCGAGGGTGATTGAGGTAGCGGCGATCGCCGCGAGAATTCGATGCATGGCATTTCCTTTGATAAAAGTGATGGGGATACTCGATTACTTGACCGTCAGCCTGCCGATCATCCCGGCCTCAAAGTGGCCCGGCACCAGGCAGCCGTAATAGAACTCGCCTGATTTGGTGAACTGCCAGACCATGGTCTCGGTCTTGCCGGGCGCGACATGCGCCATGTACGGCTCGTCGTGTTCCATGGTCGGGTGCTTCTGCATCATCACGGCATGCTCCTTCAACTCCCGCATCGTGCCGAGCACCATCTCGTGCATGACCTTGCCGTTGTTCCTGACGACGAACTTCACGGACTCGCCGCGCTTGATGGTGAGATTGGCGGGCGTGAAGCGCATCTGGTCGCTCATGTCGACCTTCACGGTGCGCGACGCCTTCTGCGGATCGCCCTCGCGGCCGAACTCCTTCTCTTCGGCCGAGATCAGCTTGGCGGCCTTTTTTTCGTGCTTGGCGTCGCCGTGCGCGAGCGCCTGGCCGCAAGCAAACGCGATGGACAGGGCGGCGGTTAGAAGCGTGCGGATCATGATTCCCTCCTCGGTGATGGTTGGTCTATCGATGAAATCATGTCAGTGCCCCTTGTGACCCGTCGGCTTGCGAACCTTGACGGTGGCCCCGGGCCGATTTGCCGCCGGCGCGGCGCGCTCGGCGAGCGGCGGTGCTCCTTTCCATTCGTACGCCACCGTCCCCTCCGGGTGCTTGTACCAGCCCGGGTCCTTGTAGTCGTTGCGCGCGAGCCCCTGGCGGATTTTCACGGTGGTGAACATGCCGCCCATCTCGATGGCGCCGAAGGGGCCGGTGCCGGTCATCATCGGCAGCGTGTTGTCCGGTAGCGGCATTTCCATCTCGCCCATGTCGGCCATGCCGCGCTCGCCCATCACCATGTAGTCGGGTATCAGGCGCAGAATTCTCTCGGCGACGCCGCGATGATCGATGCCGATCATGGTGGGCACGTCGTGGCCCATCGGGTTCATGGTGTGGTGCGACTTGTGGCAGTGAAACGCCCAGTCGCCGGGATCGGTGGCATCGAATTCGATGTCGCGCATCTGGCCGACCGCGATATCGGCGGTGACCTCCGGCCAGCGCGAACCCGGCGCGGTCGGGCCGCCATCGGTCCCGGTCACCACGAACTCGTGGCCGTGCAGGTGGATCGGGTGGTTGGTCATGGTCAGATTGCCGATGCGGATCCGCACTTTGTCGCCCAGGCGGCATACGAGTGGATCGATTCCGGGGAATGCCCTGGAATTCCAGGTCCAGAGGTTGAAGTCCAACATCGTCGCGATCTTCGGCGTGTAACTGCCGGGAGCGATGTCGTAGGCATTGAGCAGGAACACGAAATCGCGGTCCACGCGCATGAAGCTGGGATCCTTCGGATGCGTGACCCAGAAACCCATCATGCCCATCGCCATCTGCGTCATCTCGTCGGCGTGCGGGTGGTACATGAAGGTGCCGGGGCGCTTGGCGGTGAATTCGTACACGTAGGTCTTGCCGACGGGAATATGCGGCTGATTCAGCCCGCCCACGCCGTCCATGCCGTTGGGCAGCCGCTGCCCGTGCCAATGGATGGTCGTGTGCTCGGGCAGCTTGTTGGTGACGAAGAGGCGCACTTTGTCGCCCTCCACGACTTCGATGGTCGGCCCGGGCGATTGCCCGTTGTAGCCCCAGAGGTTCGCTTTCATCCCCGGCGCGATCTCGCGCACCACCGGCTCGGCGACCAGATGAAACTCCTTCACGCCATTGTTCATGCGCCAGGGCAGCGTCCAGCCGTTCAGCGTCACCACCGGGTTGTACGGGCGCCCACTCGGGGGGGCGAGCGGCGGCTGGGTGGCGGGCTTGTCCATGCTCGCTGCTTCGGGCACCGCGCCCTGCGCCGCGCGGCTCACCGCCGCGGCGCCCAGCATCGCTGCACCTGCTGTCTCCAGAAACCTTCTGCGTGTTGTCATGATCCTTGTCCTCAATCAGTGGCCGCGGCCGCCGAGCGCCGGTGTGGATGTCTCGGGTCCCTTGGCCGCCATGCCGCCAGCCCGGCCCGACAAGCTCGCCTGCAATTCAACGTCGGCGATCCAGAAATCGCGCAACGCGCCCAGGTACGCATTCACCGCAGAAATCTGTTCGCGCGAATCGGCGAGCAGCTCGAAGACGCCCGTCAGCATGCCGTTGTAGCGCAGCAGGACCTCGTCCGAGATGCGCTTTCTCAACGGCACGACCTCGTCGCGGTAGTGCCGGGCGAGGTCGAAGTTCGTGCGGTAGGCGCCGTAGGCTTCACGCACTTCAGAGCGCGCATTGATCGCGGCCTCCGCGAGGCGCTGCGCCGCCTGCATGTAGGTCGCCTCCGCTCGCGCAATGCGCGCCGTGCCCCAATCGAAGATCGGGATCTCGACGCCGATCACGTAACCGTAGGCAAACGGCTCATGGCCTTCCTTGGTACGCGCCCGGCCCAACTCGATGGCATTGATGAAACGTGTCGCCTTGGCGAGGCCGAGCGAGTCGGCGACCCACTCGGTTTCGCGTTTCGCTGCCCGAACATCCAGCCGCTGCTCCATGGCGCGAGCTTCCAGCTCACCACCTTCGCGCGGCGTGGCCGGAAGATCCGGCAGCCGCTCGGGCAGCCGGAACGCGAGGTCCTCGCCCCACAGGCCCATCAGCCGCGCAAGGCGCTCGCGCTCGGCCTGGGCCGCGTGCTTGGCGCGCGCCAGTTGCGCTGCGGCGTCCGCATAGAAGGCCTGCTCGCGCATCTGGTTGAGCTTCGGCCAATTGCCGACCGCCGCCATGCGGCGCGCGAGTTCGGAGCCTGCCTCGGCGGATTCCTTCACCTGCATCATGTAGCGCGTGGTTTCCGCCGCGGCCACAGCCTGAATCCAGGCCTTGCGCGCATCCGCGGCAACGCGGATGACTTCCGCGCTCACGTCGGCCTGCACGCGCTCGAAGCGCCGCGCTTCCATCTTCTGGCGCATCGGCATCAGCAGCACACCGAGCAGGTCGAATGCGAAGCTTTCCTCGACCTTGGCGACGTCATTGCCGATTTTGGTGCGCAGCCAGTGCAGCCGCAGGTTCGGTCCGCGGCCGGCCTGGACGAGATCGGCTTCCGAGATGCCCAGCTCCGCGTACGTCGCCTGCAAGCCCGGGTTGTTGAGCAGCGCGAGTTGCACGGCGTCATCGGCATTCAGCGGCCGGGCGAGCAGCTCTCGCGAGCGTGCGCGCACGGAGTTCGCTTCATCGTCGGTCCGCACCCACCTGGCTTCCTGGCCGGTGCGTTCCTTGACGGTGCGCTGCACCGTGCCGAAACCGCCGTCCTCGGAAAACGTCGCGCAGCCGGCGAGCAGCAGGCTGGCGAACGCCACGATTGCGGTTTTCATTTGTGTCCTCCATGGCCTGCGGATGCCGGCGGCTTGGCGCCGGGCCTGGCTGGGCCGGTTTCCCGGGGCACATGGCCCATATGGCCGCCAAGGCGGCCCATTTCCTCATTGGCCTGACGCCAGCGCGCAACCTCGGGGTCGGCATACGGGCGGTAGTCCTTGAAGGCGGATTCGTACGCGCGCGCCGGAACCGCCGCCTTGGGATCGGCGGGATCGGGCCGCGTAGCGGTCTGTGCGGCGGCACTGCCGGCGAAGCACGCCGCCAGCGCAAAAAGGGTCGTTCTATGCATGGCTCTCCCGACTCCAACAGACGCACGCGATCGAGCGTGCGAGCGCGGCGCCTGATTCAGCGGCGCCGCAAGGCTGTCAGGGCACTAGAGAGAGAGGGGGGCGGTCCAGCCGTCCGGGAATGCGTCCTGGAAGGCTGCGATTGAGGAAAGAAACAGGGGCCGCATTCGCCGCCGCGAGGGGCAGCCGGTGAGCGGATTCAGATACCAGCGGGGCACTGACCGAGCAGGCCGCGCAATGGCTGCACTTGGCGGCAGAGCCCTCGTCCGGCGCTTCGTGGTGCGTGCCATCATGCTCGCAGCCGTCGCATTCAGCGTGGACCGCTTCCCCGGCGCCGTGATGCGCGGGCTCGCAAAAAGCCGCGACGACGCCCGCCATGCCGCGCAGCGGGATCGCCACGAGCAGGACCATCAGGATGACTTTCGCCAGCCGAGTCATGCGGAAAATCGTATCACAGGCATCCACCCATTGACCGCGGCACGGGGAAACAGTTCTCGCAGTTCATAGGTGCAGTCTCAACTCTACGACGGTGGGAGGGTCAAGCGCCCTCACGCCCCGAGCCGGCCAGGTCCTCCAGGATCGGGCAATCCGGCCGGCTGTCGCCATGGCAGTTGTGCGTCAGGTGCTCGAGGGTCGCCACCATCGACTGCATTTCGACGATCCGGCGCTTGAGGTTCTGCATATGCCGGCCCGCAATCTTTTTCACCGATGCGCTGGAGCGCGTCTTGTTCTGCCACAACGCCAGCAATTCGCGGATGTCGTCCATGGCGAAGCCGAGCGTGCGCGCCCGCTTGACGAAGCGCAGCGTGTGCGCGTCCTTGTCGGAATAGACACGGTAGTTGGCGTAGGTGCGGGCGACGTTCTTCAGCAGCCCGATCGCCTCGTAGTGGCGGATCATCTTGACCGAGACGCCGCTCGCCTTCGACGCCCGGCCGATGTCGAGCAGCCCCTGGCCCAAGGCATCCGCGTGTTCCAGTGGCAGTTCGCGCTTTCCCATCTCACAACTTTACGCGATTCAGCCGCAACGCATTGGTGACCACAGACACCGAACTCAGCGCCATCGCAGCGCCGGCCAGCACCGGCGACAGCAGCAGGCCGAAGACCGGGTAGAGCACGCCGGCGGCCACCGGGATGCCGAGCGCGTTGTAGCCGAACGCGAAGGCGAGGTTCTGGCGGATGTTGCGCATCGTCGCGCGCGACAGAACTGCGGCCCGTGCGATGCCGCGCAGGTCGCCCTTGATCAGCGTCACGCCGGCGCTTTCCATAGCCACGTCGGTACCGGTACCCATGGCGATGCCGACATCGGCCTGCGCCAGCGCCGGCGCGTCGTTGATGCCGTCGCCCGCCATCGCCACCTTGCGACCCTCGGCCTGGAGGCGTTTCACGTGACCGGCCTTGTCTTCGGGCAGGACTTCGGCGAGTGCTTCGTCAATGCCGAGCTGACGGGCAACGGCTTCAGCAGTGCTGCGCGAATCGCCGGTGAGCATCACGATGCGTACCCCCGATTGCTTGAGCGCTGCAATTGCGTCGCGGGTGCTGTCTTTGATCGGGTCGGCCACCGCGGCGATTCCGGCAGCCCACCCATCCACGGCAAAGAACACCACCGTCTTGGCTTCCGAGCGCCACGTCTCCGCACGCTCTTCCCAGCGTTGCGTATCGATGCCGCGCTGATCGAGAAACTTTCGACTGCCCACCAGCACACGCTTGCCGCCGATATCGGCCTGCACGCCGAGGCCATTGATCGCATCGAATGCCCCGGCAGTTCCGGGCGTAAGACCACGGGTCTTTGCGCCCTCGACGATCGCGAGCCCGATCGGATGCTCGGAGAGCTGTTCCACGCCCGCGACGAGCGCGAGCGCTTCGTCTTCTGCAATTCCCTCAACGATGAAATCGGTGAGCGCGGGATGGCCGAGCGTCAAGGTGCCGGTCTTGTCCACCACCACCGTGTCGATGTCGCGCATGCGCTCGATCGCCTCGGCATTGCGGAAAAGAATTCCTGCGCGCGCGCCTTGCCCCATCGCAACGGTCATCGAGATGGGCGTCGCGAGACCGACGGCGCAGGGGCAGGCGATGATCAACACGGCGACCGCGTTCAGAAACGCGTATGCCAGTCTTGGCTCCGGGCCGAAGAACCACCACGCGAGCGCCGTTACGATCGCGATGGCCACCACGATCTGAACGAAGTACGCGGCAATAATATCGGCCAGCTTCTGGATGGGTGCACGCGTGCGTTGCGCCTCTCCCACCATATGAACGATGCGCGCCAGCAGCGTGTCCGCACCCACGCGCTCGGCGCGGATGACCAACGAGCCGTTGCCGTTCACGGTAGCGCCCACCACTTTGCCGCCTGCAGCCTTGGCGACCGGCACGGGCTCGCCGGTCATCATGGATTCGTCCACCC
>CAMDRF010000080.1 GCA_945906765.1 Nitrosovibrio sp. Nv4
GGTCAGCATCCGAAACTGCCGCCGCTCGCGCCCGACGCCGTGGTGCTCGCCTTCGGCGACAGCCTGACCTATAGGTACCGGCGCGATCTAGGCTCAAGCAGCCGCGACCGGCGCAATCGCGCCACGTCCTCGGGCCGGTCCACATCCCACAGCGTGCGCAGCTCCTGCCAGCGCCAGTGCAACGCCTTGAGCCGGCCGCGAGTCTGCGCCAGCACCTCAGGGCCGCCCCAATCGACGCCGGCGAACAGGCGGCGCGAAACCCGGCGCAGCCCGATCAGCGCATAGCCCCCGTCTTCGGCCGGCGACAGCACCGCATCGGCGCCCGCCTTCAGCGCCCTTGCCGCTGCGCGCAGATCGGCCGGCGTCAACGCCGGGCAGTCGCTGCCAATCAGGACGACGTACGGATTGCTACGGAGCGCACGCTTGAACGCGCGGTACATGCGCTCTCCAAGATTGCCTCTTCCCTGGGATTGAAGGCAAACGCCGAAGCGCTTTTGATTTTTTATGAAAAAGATATTGTTCATTGCGGGAGAACAATACAAATCAACATTGTCGAAACCCGAATCAAGCGCAGTCCTCAGCGTCCTCGCCACCAAGCGCGCATGCAGCCGCATCGCGCCCTTTTCGCCCAGCAGCGGCACGAGGCGCGTCTTCACGCGCCCGGGCTCGGGCGCCCGCGCGAAAACGATCAGCGCCGTCTCAGGGCTTGCTGGCGTAGCGCCGCGCAAGTTCGTCCGGGGCCGCACCGAGGAAATACGCGAGGCGCAGCCGCCACATCAGGAGCATCGTGCGCAGTACGCCGCGCTGTTCCCAGCGCCGGCCCGACGTCACCGCCTTCTCGCGCAGGCAGGCGGGCGGCGATTGCCGCTTCATGGCCATGCTGAACGCGACGTCCTCCATCAGCGCGATCTCCGCAAAGCCGGGAAATGCCGCGCGGCGCACGAAAATCGCCTGGTCGCCGGTCGCGATACCGGTGAGGCGCGAACGCAGGTTCATGGCGAACTCCACCATGCGCAGCATCGGCAGGGCAGAGTCGATCCGGACATCGAATCTGCCCCACAAATACTTCTCCAATGAACGAAAAATCAGCGCATCGGCACCCTCGGGCAGGCGCGTGTCGGCGTGCAGGAACACCAGTGCGTCTCCGCTCGCAGCAGCGGCGCCGGCATTCATCTGGCGCGCACGCCCGCGCGGTGCCTGAAGTACCTGGTCAGCGAGCGGCGCGGCGAGCTCGCGTGTCGCGTCCTCGCTGCCGCCGTCGGCGACGATCACCTCGTGGCCGTGCGCCCGGAACGGCGCGAGCGAGCGTAACGTCTCGCCGATCACAGCGGCTTCGTTGAGGACCGGTACGATGATCGACAACTTCACCCTCGCCTCCACGAATGAAACCGCTCCGCAAGCCGTAACCATCCCTGCGGTGCGTGCGCCTTCGCCCACACGCCGGCAGCGTACTTGTTCGCTTCCACGAGCGTCGGGTAGATGTGGATGGTGCCCAGGATCTTTTTCATGCCAAAACCATGGCGCATGGCCGCGACATATTCGGCGATCAGGTCCCCGGCATGCTCGCCGGCGATGGTCGCGCCGAGGATCCGGTCCTTGCCGGGCACGGTCAGCACCTTGACCACCCCATGCGCCGATTCGTCCGCGATCGCGCGGTCCAGGTCGTCGATGCCGTATACCGAAACTTCGTAGGCGATACCCTTCTCCTTCGCCTCGGTTTCGTTCAGGCCGACGCGCGCGACCTCCGGATCCGTGAACGTTGCCCAGGGAATCACAGAGTAGTCCGCACGAAATTTCCTGAAAGTTCCGAACAAGGCGTTCACCGCGGCATACCACGCCTGATGCGCCGCAGTGTGGGTGAACTGGAATGGCCCGGCCACATCGCCGCAGGCATAGATGTTCGGGTAGAGCGTTTGCAGGTATTCGTTGATCTCTACGGTGCGCGCCTTGGTGGTTGGAATGCCGAGCGCCTCGAGCCCGTAGCCCTCGGTGTTGGCGACGCGCCCCACGGCACACAGCACTTCGTCGAACTCGATGCGCACATCCTGCCCCTGGTGCTCGCAGATTAGTACCTTCTGGCCGCTTTCGACGCGGAATTCCTTTGCTTTGTGGTTGACGCGAACGTCCACGCCCTCGGCGATGAATTTGTTGATCACCATCGCGGAAATTTCCGGGTCCTCGCGGATCAGGATGCGCGGCAGCATCTCGACCTGGGTGACCTTGGAACCCAGGCGCGCGAACGCCTGTGCCAGTTCCGAACCGATCGGCCCGCCGCCCAGCACCACCAGCCGCCCCGGCAGCTTGCGCAAGTCCCACACGGTGTCGGACGTGAGGCAGTCGATCTTCTCGATGCCCGGTATCGGCGGCACGAACGGCCGCGCGCCGGCGGCGATCACGATTGAACGGGTTGTAAGGGTCTGCTTTTTTCCTTCCGCACCCGTAATTTCGACCGCCCATGGCGAAACGATTTGCGCTTCGCCTTGAATGCACTCCACGCCGAGCCCGGCGTAGCGTTGCGCGGAATCGTGCGGCTCGATGGTCTTCACCACGCGTTGCACGCGTTCCATGATGTCGGCGAAATCGAATTCAACGCTGGCCGACTTGATGCCGAGCTCTTTCGATTTTCGCGCCTGCGCGACAAATTTCGCCGATCGAATCAGGGCCTTGGACGGCACGCAGCCGGTATACAGGCAATCGCCGCCCATGCGGTGCTTCTCGATCAGCGTCACCTTCGCCTTGACCGCCGCCGCGATGTAGGCCGATACCAGTCCCGCCGATCCCGCGCCGATGACCACCAGGTTGCGGTCGAACTTCGCCGGGCGGGACCAGCGCGCGTAGACGCGGCGCGCCTTGAGGGCGTCCATGACACGCTTGGCGATCAGAGGAAAGACTCCGAGCAACGCGAACGCAGCGAGCAAGCCGAACGAAATCCGGAACTCGCCGAGCTTCGTACCCGCGTAGACGTAGACGATGGTGCCCGCGAGCATGCCGATCTGGCTTACCCAGAAGTAGGTCCACATCCGCATCGGGGTCAGGCCCATGAGCAGGTTGACCGCGACAAAGGGAAATGCCGGCGCCAGGCGCAGGGCGAAAAGGTAGAACGCACCCTCCTTTGCCACGCCCTCGTTTATCGGCTTGAGCCGGTCGCCAAACCTCGCCTGCACCCAATCGCGCAACAGGAAGCGCGACGCGAGGAAGGCGAGCGTCGCGCCGGCGGTCGAGGCAAAAGAGACGATCACCGTGCCCCAGAGAAGGCCGAAGATTGCACCTCCGACAAGCGTCATCACCGCCGCGCCAGGAAGCGACAGCCCGGTTACCGTGACGTAAACCGCGAAGAATCCCAGGCCGGTCTGAAGTGGATTCGCCTGGTAGTACCCGTGGACCCGGGCGAGCAACCCCTGGAGATTCTCCGGCCTGAGGAGGTCGTGGCCGCCGAACGCGAAAAACGCGCCAATCAGCACGGCAAGCGCGGCAACTGCGACGAGCCTGGATCGGTTCATGTGGACAGCCTTTCAGTTGCCCGTTCGTCGCAACCGGCGCTGCCGAAATTACAGCAGGTTCGTGGCGCGGTGGGACTGCTCGTCTATGAGCTGCAGGAGGCGCGCGCTGGTCGAGCGCAACCGCTGCGACAGCATGAGTACCAGTTCCATCAGGATTTTCGCCCCGAGCATCGGCTGCTCGACGATGATGCGGGCGAGGTTCTCGCGGTCGAGCACCGCGAACACGGTCGGTTCGGCGGCGATGCAGGTGGCAAAGCGCGGCTCGCCATCGATCATCGACATCTCACCCAGCGTCTTGCCCGCCTCCACCACCGCGATCAGCTGCGAGGTCTTCCAGCGGTCGCGCTTGTGCACCTCGACCTTGCCCTCGATCAGCATCAGCATGAAGTCGCCGCCGTCGCCCTCACGGATGATCTCGGCGCCGAGCGCCGCCTGGTATACGTCCATGAAGTGCGCCAGCAGCCGCACCTCGGCGGGTGAAAAATTCTCCAGCAGATTGCACTTCGGGATAAGGGCGTGGATCTGGGGCGAGAACTTGGTCGCATCCCCGAGGTGCTCGAGGTGGGAGA
Organism: Nitrosovibrio sp. Nv4; assembly: GCA_945906765.1. Lineage (GTDB taxonomy): Bacteria > Pseudomonadota > Gammaproteobacteria > Burkholderiales > SG8-39 > RBG-16-66-20. The sequence continues at coordinate 4,070 of CAMDRF010000080.1, forward strand.
GCTGCGCAGCTGGTTGGGCCATGGCTGCTTTTGATTCTAGCCGATCAGCCAGAGTACGGTCGCGACCCAGCCGGCGACCGAGGCCGCCAGCAGCGGGTCGCGCAGGATTTCCTCGGCCGGACCCGCCGCCGCCGCGCAGGCGCAGGCAGTACAGGTATCGAGCAGTGCCGAGCAGCACCCAGGGCAGCGTCAGCGCGAAGCTGCCGGTGCCGTGGATCAAGGCCGTTTCCGCGGCCAGCGTGTACCAGGCGTAGGCCGCGATCATGCCGGCGGCGCAGAGCGTGATCGCCTTGTCCAGGAATCCAATGCTGTAGTCCGCCAGAACGGCGCGGTGCCGGCCGGCATCCTGCGCCAGACGCGCAATCTCGGCCCGCCGCTTGGCGAAACCAAGGAACAGGGTCAGCAGGAAACCGCAGGCGAGCAGCCAGTTCGAGGGCTCGATGCCCACGCCCAGCGTCCCCGCGAGCAGGCGCAACATGAAGCCGGCGGCGATGGCGGCCACATCGAGCACCGGGAGGTGTTTCAGCCAGACGCTGTAGGCCGCGCTCAGGCAAAGATAGGCCGCGACGAGCGCCGCGGCCCGCCACCCAGCCCAGGCGGCAAGGGCGAGCGCCGCGGCGGCGACGGCGGCGGACAACGCGGTCGCCTCGCCCTGCGACAGGGCGCCGCGTGCGACCGGACGCGCGCGCTTGTCTGGATGTTCGCGGTCGCGCTCCGCGTCGCGCGCGTCATTGAGCGCGTACACCGCGCCCGAGGCAAGGCAAAAAGCGAGCGTGGTGCAGAGCGCCGCGTTGAGCATCACGGGATCGCGCCAGGCGTGACCGAACACGGGGCCCACGAGCACGAACGCGTTCTTGATCCACTGTCGCGGGCGCAGCAACTCGATAAGCGGGAAAATGCGCGCCAGCACGCGGCTCATCGCGGGAAGTAACGCTCGAAGAAATAGCAGCGCCCTGTCGGCAGCGCCGCGGGGATGCGGTAATAGCGCCCGCGCACATCCGCCAGGACGCCGGCGCGGTATGCCTCGTAGTTGAAGCCGCGGCCAATGAGCGCATGATAAGTGCCGCCGCCAAGCGGGACTTTTCTCATTTCGATTTCGCGGAAATACGGCTGGTAGTCCTGCGCCAGCGGCGGCTCCCGCCGCAGCACCAGCAGATCCTTCCCGGCGTGGGCGCGCCAATCCGTCGCGATGTCGTCCTGCCGCGCGTGAGAAGTACCCCTGCCGAAGACCGGCACCGGGTGGCGCGCGTGGTACGCGAGCAGCGCCGCCGAGGCGTAACTGTCGGCCGCGAGCAACTTGCCCGGCAGGTCGGGGGCAATCGCCGCCATCAATTCGGCAATCCTTCCCGGAAACACCAGCCTAGGATAGAAGCGCGAGGATTGCCAGGTTTCCAGCGGCAGGAGCGCGATGACGGCGATCGGGATCACGTGCAGCACCGCCAGCAGCGCGAACACGCGCACGCTCACGACCAACTGCCGCCGCTCCAACGCGAGCGCCAAGGTAAGCACCAGCGCCGGCACGAAGGACAGCAACCAGTGCAGCCCGATGCGCTTCACCGGGCTGAGCGCGGCGAACACCACAAAGGGCACCAGCCAGGCGAGCAAAAGGGCGCGCTCGCCGGGCCGCTGCCACGCCTCGCGCAGCCTGGCCCTGCCCCGCCACGCGAACCACAGCAGCGGCGCCGCGAGATAGGCGAGCCACGCGGCGTACAGCGCGGAGGCCGCCAGCGACCAGCCGCTGCCGTCGTCTGCGTGGCGGTTGATGGCATTGAACATCACGTTGCACCAGCAGGCCTCGTAGTTCCAGTAAAGGTTCAGCAGGCCGAAGGGCAGTGCGCCGAGGAACACGAGAAGAAACGCCCTCGAATTTTTCGATGTGATTGCCCAGACCAGGTACGCGAGGCCCAGCAGGACCGCAAAGTATTTGGACAGGAAGGCAAGACCGAGCAGAATTCCAGAGACGAGAAACAAGCCATTCGAATCCTTCCCCGCGGCGCGCGCGAACACCAGCAGCGACGCCACGGAAAACAGCACCAGCGGCGTATCCGTGGTGACGAGCACGTTCCAGACATTCATCGGCACCAGCAGCACCGCGAGCGCCGCCAGGTTCGCCGTGTCCTCGTCGCGCGCGAACCAGGCGCGCAGCGCGAACCACGCGCCAAGCGCGGCGAGCGGAGGCACCAGCACGGCGGGCAGGCGCAGCAGCCACGGCGCCTCCGAGATCGCGGTCAGCGGTGCCAGTAGCCAACCGACCATCGGCGGATGGTCGTAGAAACCCAGGGAGGGCGCGCGGCCCCAGAGGATGAAATAGGCCTCGTCGGCGGTGATCGGCGCGACCGCCGAGAGCCAGACTCGGAATGCCAGCGTCGTGGCGAGCGCCAGCAACAACCACTGCCGGGAGGGGATTGCGCTCAGCGCTTGCCTTTCTTGCGACGCGCTTTCACCGCCGTGGCAAGCGTGTCGAGGAGCTCGACCGAATCTTCCCAGCCGATGCACGGATCGGTGATGCTCTGGCCGAAAGTCAGGGACTTGCCCGCCACGAGTTCCTGCCTGCCCTCCACCAGATGCGACTCCACCATCGCGCCCACGATACAACGCGAGCCGCCCGCAATCTGCCCGCCGACGTCGCGCGCGATGTCCATCTGGCGCTTGTACTGCTTGGCGGCATTGGCATGCGAGAAGTCGATCATCAGGCGGCAGTCGAGCTTCGATTTCTCGAGTTCTTCGCAGGCCGCCTTGACGCTGGCCGCGTCGTAGTTCGGCGTCCTGCCGCCGCGCAAGATGATGTGGCAATCGTCGTTGCCGCGCGTCTCGACGATCGAAACCTGGCCGCTCTTGTGCACCGAAAGGAAGTGGTGTTTTTGGCGCGCGGCGAGGATCGCGTCCACGGCGATGCGCACGTTGCCATCGGTGCCGTTCTTGAAGCCGACCGGCGCGGAAAGGCCCGACGCAAGCTCGCGGTGCACCTGCGACTCGGTGGTGCGCGCGCCGATCGCGCCCCAAGACACCAGGTCGCCGATGTACTGCGGCGAAATCACGTCGAGAAACTCGCAGCCCGCGGGCACGCCGGCCCTGTTGATGCGCACCAGCACGTCGCGCGCGATCCGCAGGCCTTCGTTGATGCGGAAGCTGCCGTTCAGGTAGGGATCGTTGATCAGCCCCTTCCAGCCCACCGTGGTGCGCGGTTTCTCGAAATACACCCGCATCACCACTTCAAGCTCGCCTGCATGTTTTCTTCTTTCCAAAAATAGTTTTCCCGCATACGCGACCGCTGCGGCAGGATCGTGGATCGAGCAGGGCCCGATGATCACCAGCAGCCGGTCGGATTTTCCATGCACGATCTCGCGCAGGCGGCGGCGCGTGTCGGAGATCAGCTTCTCCACCGGCGTACCCTGGATCGGAAAGAAGCGGATCAGGTGCTCCGGCGGCGGCAGCGGAACGATGTTCTCGATGCGCTCGTCGTCCGTAAGCGAGGTCTTGTCCGCTGGGACAGGGCCGAGGAAGGAATCAGTGGGTGTGGTCATGGTGGTGGCCTCAGGTCAAAAAAAAACCGCCAGGCTTTTGCACTGGCGGTTTTTTGGGATGTGGGCGTGTGTCTAGCCGGTCCCGTCCGCCAGCAGGCAGGGGAAGTAAAAGAAAAAGAAGAACCGGCGCGTCATGGGCCTGGATTCAAACACGAATCCCCCGCGCTTGTCCAACTCATTCTCGATCGCATCTCTGGTTTCGGCCAGGAGCGCGGCCATTCGATCAGGCAGCTTGATCCGCGAGCGGGAGGGTGAAGAAGAAAATCGTCCCGGCGCCGAGCTTGCTCTCTACCCAGAGGCGCCCGCCGTGGGCCTCGACCAGCCCCTTCCCGATGCTGAGGCCCAAGCCTATCCCGGCGCGATTCATCCTTTGCGCCTGCCAGAAGCGCTCGAAGATGCGCGGCAATTCCTCTGCCGAGATTCCCTGCCCGGATTTGCGCCAGGTCGAGGAGGTCGGCGATGAAACGGTCCACCTGGCCGGCGGACCGGAGGATGGTCTGAGCCAACTTGTGGACGCGTTCTCCGACATTGCCGTCGATGGGCGTCTGGAGGAGAGAGGCGCTGGTGACAATGGCGCCGAGCGGGTTTCGCAGGTCGTGCGAAACGACGGCGAGCAGCTCCATCCGTCGCACGTCGAGCGCGTCAACGCGGGCTGATCACCTGCGCGCCGAAATCGCTTAAGGCGCGGTCGATGCTCATCAAACGAAACCCCGTATGCTTTGCCTGCGCATACAACAGGCGGTCAAACGGGTCGCCATGCGTTTGGCGCAATTCGCACGAAAGTAGAATCGGTTCGATCGACAGGGCGAACATGCGAAATCCGTCGCGCAGCGCCTGCTCGACCACGCGCCGGGGTTGCAGGTTGATCTTGCCCTTGCGCCATTTGAGTCCGATCTCCCAGACCGACGCTTCGGAAAATCCCACTACCTCGGCGTGCGCAATCGTCGTGCGGGCGCGCGCGCTCAATGCCGGGGCGTCGGTGAGCGCCCAGATCAGGCAATGTGTATCGAGCAGGAGTTTCATCGACCGAGAAAATCATCATCCGACATCGGCGCGTGAAAATCCTTGGCGATCCTGACCGCCGCCCGTTTTAACCCGCCCAGGCGGACTCCGCTATCTGGGTGCAACGGAACAGGGCAATCCTCCGGTCCGTGCCTTCGACGGTCACCACGGCATCCCAGACTTGCGTGGTGCGCCCCAGGTGCGCGGGCGTGGCGCGGCAGAAAATCACCCCTTCCAGCGTGGTTCCAAGGAAGTTCGCCTTCAGTTCGATGGTGGTAAAGCCGCTCGCCCCTTGCGGCAGGTTCGCGACGCAAGCGTCAGGCCCACCAGGCCCGGGAGGTGGTCGGCGCCGCGGCCGTTGAACACTTCCGGTGTCATCTCAGAGCGGAAGCTGGAAGTTTTGGCGTTCATGGTCCGTCGAATCTACACGATTGGCGCTCAAGCCGGCGCACTGCCAAATCGGCCATTTGCTAGGTCGAAAGGGTCATGCTACGGTTTTCCCACAGTCGGCCGATTACAAGAACATAAGGAGGTCGAAATGGCGGCAATTGCATCGCTTCCTATCTCCTCGGCATCGATCCCGGTCGCGGAATTCAAAGATGTCTACGAAGTCGCCGCGGTCGAAAAAGCCCTCCAGGACCTGCCGCAATCGGCCAACGACGCGCTGCGCGCCCTGTACGAAAAAATGCTGCGTATCGGCGGCCAACGTTTTGCGGTCAAGCCCTCGGGGTTGCCGGAGATGCAGGCGCTGTTCGAGGAACTGCCCAATTTTGGCGAAGTCCTGGAACACATCCGCCGGCGGTGATCCGCTCCGCGCGCATTTCCTCCGGCTTGCCGCGGTTGGCATAGCCCTCCACCGTCACGCTGGCGCCTGGCTTGAGCAGCTCTTTCGCCAGGCCGCGCGCCTCCATGCGCGAGGGCGGCGCGAGCAGGCAGACCGTGGTGCGCCAGCGCCAGCGCGGGTAACAGCGCCGCAAATATCAGAGCCGCTCTTCTACCCATGCCTTCACCTTCTCCAATGCGCCGCCGAGTTTTGCAGGTTCGGTGCCGCCAGCCTGCGCCATGTCCGGCCGCCCGCCGCCCTTGCCGCCGACCTGCTGGGCGACGAAGTTCACCAGCTCCCCGGCTTTGACTTTTCCGGTCAGATCGGCCGTGACACCGGCGATCAGCGACACCTTGCCCTCGCCCACCGCAGCCAGCACGATGGCCGCGCTCTTCAGCTTGTCCTTCAGCTTGTCCAGGGTCTGGCGCAGCGTCTTGGCGTCCGCGCCTTCGAGCGTCGCCACCAGCAGCTTGGCGCCCTTCACATCGATGGCCTGAGAGGCGAGATCCCGGCCTTGGCCCATGGCGAGCTTGCTGCGCAGCCGCGCGAGTTCCTTCTCGAGCGCCTTTTTCTCATCGAGTAGGCTCTGCGCCGCCTTTTCGACCATTCCAGCACCCGGTTGGGCGCGCAACTGCTTCGCCACCTCGAAGAATTCCTGCAGCTGGCTGTTCATCATGGCGAGCGCATTGCCGCCCGTGGTCGCCTCGACGCGGCGGATGCCTGCCGCCACCCCGCTCTCCGAATACAGCTTGAAAACGCCGATGTCGCCAGTGCGCTCCACATGGGTGCCGCCGCAGAATTCGCGCGAGGAACCGATATCGAGCACCCGCACCTCATCGCCGTATTTTTCGCCGAACAGCATCACCGCGCCCGACTTGCTTGCTTCCTCGATGGGCATGACCTGGGCACGGGTCGGCAGGTTTTGCAGGATCTCGTTATTCACCCGAAGTTCAACCTCGCGGATTTCCTTCTCTCCCATGGGCTTGTCGTGGGCGAAGTCGAAGCGCGTCTTGTCCGCGTCGACCAGCGAACCCTTCTGCTGCACGTGCGGGCCGAGCACCTCGCGCAGCGCCTTGTGCATAAGGTGCGTGACGGAATGGTTGCGCATGGTCCGCTTGCGCCGCTCGACGTCCACTCGTGCTTCGACTTTGTCGCCTACCTTGAGCGCGCCCGTCTTCAGCGTGCCGTGGTGGCCGAAGACGTCGGGCTGGATTTTCTGCGTATCGGCAACCGAGAACGTGCCTCCAGACCCGACCAGCTCACCCCGGTCGCCAACCTGCCCGCCCGATTCTGCGTAGAAGGGCGTCTGGTCCAGCACCACCACGCCGGCCTCGCCCGCCTTGAGCTGCTCCGCTGACGAACCCTCGTGGTAGAGCGCCACTACCTTGGCCGCGAGGCTGAGGGTGTCGTAGCCGCGGAAGTCGGTCTTGCGTCCCGAGTAGTCCAACCCTGCCGCGGAAGTGAACCTGCTTGCCGCGCGCGCGCGTTCGCGCTGCTGCCCCATCGCGGCTTCGAATCCGGCGAGGTCCAGGTGGACGCCGCGCTCGCGGCAAATGTCGGCGGTCAGGTCGACCGGGAAGCCGAAGGTGTCGTAGAGCTTGAAAATCGTCTCACCGTCGAGCAGCCTTTCTCCCGAGGCTAGCGCGCCCTCGAGTACGCCCATACCGTGCTCCAGGGTTTCGGCGAAGCGCTCCTCTTCCTGCTTCAGAACCTCGGCCACCCGCTTCGCCGTGCTGCGCAGTTCCGCATAGGCATCGCCCATTGCCTTATCCAGATCCGCCACCAGGCGATGGAAGAACGGCTGCTTCTGGCCGAGCTTATAGCCGTGGCGGATGGCGCGGCGCACGATCCGGCGCAGCACATAGCCGCGCCCCTCGTTGCCGGGGATCACGCCGTCCACGATCAGGAACGAGCAGGCACGGATGTGGTCCGCGATCACGTTGAGTGAAGGATTTTTCAGTTCCGTCTGCCGGGTTTCACGCGCGGCGGCCTTGATCAGGTCCTGAAACAAGTCGATTTCGTAGTTCGAGTGGACGTGCTGCAGCACCGCGGCGATGCGTTCCAGGCCCATCCCCGTGTCCACACAGGGCTTGGGCAACGGATGCATCACATACTCGTCGCCGCTTTTTTCCTTCTGATACTGCATGAAGACGAGATTCCAGATCTCGATGTAGCGGTCGCCATCGGCGTCGGGCGAGCCCGGCGGACCGCCCGCTATGCCCTCGCCGTGGTCGTAGAAAATCTCGCTGCAGGGGCCGCAGGGCCCCGTCTCCGCCATCTGCCAGAAATTGTCCGACTGGAATTTCGCGCCACCGGGCTTGTCACCGATCCGCACCACGCGCTCTTTCGGCACGCCGATCGTCTTGGTCCACAGGTCGTAGGCCTCGTCGTCTGTCTCGTACACCGTGGTCCAGAGGTTCTCCGGCGGCAGCTGGTACACCTTGGTGAGCAGCTCCCAGGCAAACCGGATCGCATCCTGCTTGAAGTAATCGCCGAAGCTGAAGTTGCCCAGCATCTCGAAGAAGGTATGGTGGCGTGCGGTATAGCCGACATTCTCCAGGTCGTTGTGCTTGCCGCCGGCGCGCACGCAACGCTGCGAGGTGGTGGCGCGCACATAGGCACGCTTCTCCTTGCCGAGGAAGGTGTCCTTGAACTGGACCATGCCCGAATTGACGAACAGCAGTGTCGGGTCGTTCGCCGGCACCAGCGCACTGGAGGCGACGATGGCATGGCCACGGGACTTGAAGTACTCGAGGAAGCTCGAGCGGATCTCAGCGGATTTCATGTTCCGCCTATTTTAAAGGAAGGGACCGCAAAGCCCGGGCGATGCGGTCCCCTGCTGTCTCAGGCGGCGAGTCGCCCGTACTTCACCAGCCTTGCGCGCACGCCGGTTTGCGTGCGCTGGTGCGCGCCCGCCAAGTCCGGCAATCCCCTGCCGGCGTCGAAAGCGGAAAGCAGCTTGCGATCCTCCTCCTCGCTCCACGGCTCGCCGGTCTTCGGCGGCAACTGCTGCTTGCGCCGCTCGAAGCGTTCCGACTTCTCCAGCGCCTCCGCCGCCGCGTACAGCGCGCGCACGGTCTGCGCGCGCTGATACACGCTGTCGGCGGCGAACACTTCCCCGGACTCCGGATCGACGCCGTTGGCAAGCGAGCGCACCACGCTCAATGCTTCAGATTGATTCATTCGATTCACCTCCTCTCCGCCGCAAAGGCGGCTCAGGGATGAACGCTCAATCCGCGTCGCGCGCTGACAAGAGTTTGAAAATTATTTCCGAGGAAAAACCGCGCGACTGAAGGAAGCGCATGCGCTTCGCGCGCTCGTTGCGCGTGGCCGCGGGCACGCGATATTTCCGATCGAGAATGCCGCGCGCGCGCTCCAGTTCGCCTTCCACGCCGCAGTTGGCCGATGCGCGCCCGATGAGTTCCGCATCGACCCCCTTGGCCTTCAGGTCGTGGCGGATGCGCGCCGCGCCGTACTTGCGCGACAGCGAGCGTGCCCGCTCCTCGGCGAAACGCTCGTCCGAGAGCTGTTTTTTTTCTTCCAGCGATACAAGCAGCGCGTCCAGCGCCTCCCGCGATTGCGCGTACCCCGAAAGCTTGCGTCCGAGTTCTGCCCGGGAGTGCTCCCGGCGCGCGAGCAGCCGTAATGCCCGCGCGCGGAGCTCTGCCGCCGTATCAGGCTGATCGTTCGCCACGCTTGCGCGTCGGCAATTGCTCGACCTTGTTGTCCTCGACGACCGCTGCCACCGCGGGCTTGAGCACGCCCGCTTTCTCGCGGATCTTCTGCTCGATCTCGCGCGCCATCGGCTGATTTTCCTTGAGGAATTCGCGGCAATTGTCCTTGCCCTGGCCGAGCCGGTCGCCGTTGTAGATGTACCAGGCGCCTGATTTGTCGACCACGCCATGGATCACGCCGAGCTCGAGCAACTCGCCCTCGCGCGAGATGCCCTCGCCGTACAGGATGTCGAATTCGGCGGTGCGGAAAGGCGGCGCGACCTTGTTCTTCACGATCTTGACGCGCGTCTCCGAACCGATCACTTCGTCGCCCTTCTTGATGGCGCCGATGCGGCGGATGTCGATGCGTGCTGAGGCGTAGAACTTGAGCGCGTTGCCGCCGGTGGTGGTCTCGGGGCTGCCGAACATCACGCCGATCTTCTCGCGGAGCTGGTTGATGAAGATCACGATGCAGTCGCTCTTGGCGATGGCGCCGGTGAGCTTGCGCAGCGCCTGGCTCATGAGACGCGCCTGCAGACCCACGTGGCTGTCACCCATTTCGCCCTCGATTTCGGCGCGGGGAATGAGCGCCGCCACCGAGTCGACCACGATCACGTTGACCGCGTTCGAGCGAACCAGCATTTCGCAGATCTCGAGCGCCTGCTCGCCGGTGTCGGGCTGGCTCACGAGCAACTCGTCCAGGTTCACGCCGAGACGCTTGGCCCACGATGGGTCGAGCGCGTGCTCGGCGTCGATGAACGCCGCGATGCCGCCCCTCTTCTGCGAGTTGGCGATCACGGTGAGCGCCAGTGTGGTCTTGCCGCTCGACTCCGGACCGAACACCTCGACCACGCGACCCTTGGGAAGGCCACGACCACCCAACGCCAGATCCAGGCTGAGCGCGCCGGTGGACACGCCCTGGATCACGGGCACATCGTTGCCATCAAGGCGCATGATGCTGCCCTTGCCGTGGGCCTTCTCGATCTGGCTCATCGCCTGCTCGATCGCCTTCAGGCGCGCCTTCTGGTCGGCGGCCGCTTCCTTGCTCATGGGCGCCTTCGCCTCGACGGTGCTCTTGGACATGGACATCTTCTCCGTTGAAATCTTGTCGGCTGAAAGCTTCTCGCTTGCCGAGGCCGGCGCGATCGACGCGACCGCTGCCGCCACCGCAGGCCGAGTTGTAGCGGACATGGGTGCTGCCGTGGCGGCTGGACCCGCCGGAACGCGCGGAGCCGTGGACACCGCGCCCGGCACCGGCTTGACCGCGCCCTTCACTTCGTTCTTGCCGTTGCTGGATCCGTCCTTCGATGCGATTGGTGCAACCATGATTCGACCT
>CAMDRF010000081.1 GCA_945906765.1 Nitrosovibrio sp. Nv4
CGCTGGGGCTCGATCCGTTCGCGGCGGCGTTATACGTCTTTGGCAACCGGCGGCGCAACCGGGTGAAGATCCTCGGCTGGGAGACGAACGGCTTTGGGCTGCTGCTCAAGCGCCTGGGGACCGAGCGGTTCGTGTGGCCGCGCACCGATTCCGCGGTGATCGAGTTGACGATCGAGCAGTTGCACTAGTTGCTCGAGGGCATCGATCTTGAGGCGATGCACACGCACCGGATTCTGAAGTACCGGCGCGCGAGTTGAAGCGAAGCGAGAGAGAAATTTGTTCGCGCCGCGCGAACGCATGCGCGTGTCAGCGGTCATAAGTAAGCGCTGCGCGGCGAACTGCGCGTCGTTCGCACCGAGCGCGACCTGCTCAAGGAGCGCTTGAAGGCGTTCATACGACGGCTCTTTGCCGCCAAGTCCGAGGCGCGCGGCGCCGAGCAAAAGGATCTGTTCTTCAACGAAGCCGAGCAACTGGCGCCGAGCGCGCCGCCGAGCCAAGAGGTAAAGCTCGAAGACAAGGTTACGGTCCCGGCGCACCAGCGCGTCAAGCGTGGCAGGAAGCCCCTCGATCCCGCACTGCCGCGCGAAGTGATCCGGCACGAACTGCCTGCCGCCGAGCGCATCTGCCCGCACGACGGAGCAGAACTGGAAGAGATCGGCATCGAGGCGAGCGAGCAGTTGGACATCGTGCCCGCCCAGGTGCGCGTGATCCGGCACGAGCGCGTGAAGTACGCCTGCCCGTGCTGCGAGCGGGGCTTGCGCGTAGCGAGCGCGCCCGCGCGGCTGATCCCCAAGGGCCTGCTCACCGCCTCCGCACTCGCCTGGGTGATCACGAGTAAGTACCAGGATGCGCTGCCGCTGTACCGGCAGGCGGCGCTGCTCGGGCGCTTCGGGGGCGAGCTCTCGCGCAACACCCTCGCGGGCAGCCTCGTGCGGGTGGGCGCCGCGGTGCAGCCGATCGTCAACCTGCTGCGCGATACCCTGCTCGATGCCGAGCTCATTCACGGCGACGAGACCGAGCTTCAGGTGCTCAAGGAACCGGGCCGTGCCGCGCAGCGAAAGAGTTACCTGTGGGCGCAAATGAGCGGCAGCGGCCCGACAGAATCGATTCGACGATGTTGGCGTGAATTTCACCACCCGCCATCTGTACCGACCTGAGACCGCGGGAATAAGGCGTGAAATGGAGGTCCGAACTTCCCGCATTGCCGGCCGCGATGATCGCCACCTTGCCTTTCAGCGCCTTGACTTCCGGCCTTTCGAGCGCGTCGGCCTGGAGAAGTACGTTCATCGACACCGTAGGGATGGTTCCGGGAGGCCCGGTGTAGCCGATCGGCAGTGATTTCGGCTCGCGGTGCAACACGCTGCCGGCGATCTGCCACTGATTCTGCGCGGCATCCTTGCCGGCGGCGCGCAACGCCAGTTGCATCGCGAACCCGATACCCGGAAACGCCGGGTCGGAGGTGATCGAGGGATAAAAGTGCCGGACGCGCTTGTCGTCGTCGGGATGCAAATTGCCGATGCCGAGATCGTGCGTCCCGGCGGGCAGCAGCAGCAAATGGTCCTCCGGCGGGAGCAGCAGCTGGGCCTTGCCGCCCTTCGTCTGTACCAACTGCGTGATCAGTATCTTGTCGCCCTTGGCGAGCGCGGCGCGCAGCGGCGAATCAAAATTACGGCTGGCCGCGCTGTCGGGAAGTTCGAGCTTCCGCAGCCAACTCTCGGCGCTTACCTGGTAGAGCACATCCAGCCCCACCGCCTTGACGCCCGCCTGCGCCAGAGTATCCATCGCGCGCGCGAAATGCGGCGCCCAGAACACCAACGGGTCGTCTTTCAGCGCCGCCAGCGTCTCGTCGTCGATCGAGACGAACACCGTGTGCCGCGGCTGATAACGCACGCCCGACAACAGGTGCCAGTAGTCGTAATAGATGTTCTCGAGCGAGCGAACCCAGTTGGTGCGAGCGACGCCTGCCGCGAATGCCGCCGCCAGTGCGACTACCGCGAAATACTGGAGGAGCTTTCTATTGCGTAGATTCAAGCAGCCCTTTGACAGGGCAGTGAGCCGAAAAACGGTCTACTTCGGAAACAGCGCCGACACGGCAACGACGACCGCAGGCAACGCCAGCGCGTTGACGCTTTCTCCGCCCGACACCACGAGACTGGTTCGGTAGCCGCTCGCGCCCGGATCGCGGAACACGCGCAGCACGCGCGCCTGCACATCTACCACCCACGCCTCGGCGATGCCGAAACGGGCATAGAGCGGAATCTTCGTCTCGATGTCGAAGCGCAAAGTGCTGTCCGACACCTCGACCACGAGCAGGACGTCCGCGGCGCTCGGATGCGAGTTGGAATAGCTGTCCGCGCGCGGCCTGAGGAGGGCCAGGTCCGGCTGCGGAACCGATCGATCTCCAATGATGAGCGGATCCTGAACGGAAACGATGGCCAGATCCCCAGCGAGACGAACAAAGAACCGATTGAGAATCTTCACTGCCCCGGCATGCGGGCTGCCAATGGGCGCCATCTCGATGATCTCCCCCTCAATTAACTCCAGGCGCGCATCGGGGGCGAATACGCCTGCCTCGCTCATGCGAACGTATTCCTGCGCGCTTACGGCGTGCCGCTGCGGGAATTCGAGGACCGCGCTCATTGCAGAGTTCAACCCTTGGACAGCGCGATCAGGAGGCTGCAGGGGGAGTAGTCGAGCAGCGACGCTCCCACCGACCCCTTCCACCAGCGCGCCGCCCAGGAGGTGCTCTGGTTGTGGCCGATGACGATCAGGTCGACGCCGGTATCCTTCGCGGCGCGGCAAATTTCCTCCACCGGTTCGCCGACCGCGAGGTGGCCGGTGGCCTTGAAACCCTTGTCGGTCAGGCTCTTGATGCCCTCGTCAAGCACCGTCTGGGTGCGCTTTTTTTCGTCCTCGAGCAATTCCTCGGGCACGAAGCCCTCGGTGAGGAACAGGCTGGGGGGCATGCTTGCCACCGCCAGCAGGTGCGTCTCGGCGCCGAGAAAACTTGCCAAGTCGGCGGCCTCGAGGAGGGCCCGCTTGCCCTCCACCGAACCGTTGTATGCGAGAAGAATCTTACGATACTTCATGCGCGCCTCCGCGAGGTTGCCATCACGTTACTTCAGCAACAATCCTACTCGTTCTATGGTCGAGCGCTCGGCCTTGAATGTATCCGCCGCCCACTTTGCATAGTCCTCGCTCGATTTGTACCAGTAGACCTGATCGAACTGCGCCAGTGACTTCAAATGTTCCGGGTCATCCAGCGCTTTCTTGAAGGCATCGTGCAGGAACCGGACCACTTTAGGATCCATGCCCTTGGGCCCGACCCAGCCGTAGGGAGAATAGGAGACGATGTCGATACCCAACTCCTTCGCCGTCGGCGCGTTCCACTTGGTGCGCTTGTCGCCGAAGGTGACCAGCAGCCGGAACGCACCGGCGTCCACGTGCCGGCCCCAGCCGGTGGCATCCGATTGCGCCATTACGTGGCCCCCCATCAAGGCCTGGGTGGAATCCGCGTTGCCCTTGAACGGTACGTGCAGGAACTCCACGCCGGTCTTCATGCCCAGTTCTTCCATCAGCAGGTGCGGCGAAGTGCCGTTGCCGGTGGAGCCGTAAGAGAATTTACCGGGATTGGCCTTGGCGTAGTCGACCAGGTCCTTGAGGGTCTTGATCGGAGAGTCGGACTTCACCACCACGCCGAAGGTATAGCCGGTGATGCCGATGATGTAGGTAAAGTCCTTGAGCGGATCCCACTCCACCTTCTGCATGTGGGGAACACGGAACGCGCTCACCGGCATTTGCGCCAGCGTGTAGCCATCGGGCTGCGCCGTCTTCGCCATGGTGATCGGCCCCAGCAGCCCGCTCGCGCCAGGCCTGTTCTCGACCACGATAGTCTGGCCGACATGCTTGGCGGCAATCTGCGCGAATGCACGCATGTGCGTGTCGGTGGAGCCACCAGGCGGCCACGGGCAGATCAGAATGATCGGCTTGGTAGGAAAGGCTTGCGCGCGCGCCGGCAGCGGCGCCGCGAACGAGAAAACAGCAGCAAACACACAGGCGGCGGTAGTCACCGTTCTCAGCGTCGTGGCCCTCATCGAGTTCTCCTCCTCACGTTGGTCTCGACGATTATATCCTCTAGAATTGTTCCACCATGCTTGATATCCATCGCAGTGACCTGGTTGCCGGCGTCGCCGGCAGCGGCGCCATGGGGCGCGGCATCGCGCAGGTGCTCGCGCAATGCGGCGTGCGCACGCTGCTGTTCGATTCCAAGCCCGGCGCGGCGCAAGCCGCGAAGGACGCCATCGGCAAGACGCTGGCAGGCCTGGTGCAGAAGGGACGCGTGTCCCAAGCCGAGGCGGAGCAGACGCTGGCGCGCCTCGAGATCGTCGATTCGCTCGCCGCGCTCAAACCCTGCCACGTGGTCGTCGAAGCGATCGTCGAGCTGCTGGCGCCGAAGCAGGAACTGTTCAAGGCGCTCGAGGCCGTAGTCTCCGAGAACTGCATTCTGGCCTCCAATACATCTTCCCTCTCGGTCACCGCCATGGCTTCGGCCTGCGCCAGACCCGGGCGTGTCGCCGGCTATCACTTTTTCAATCCGGTGCCGGTGATGAAGATCGTCGAAGTGGTGGACGGCGAACTGACCGAATCCTGGGTGGGCGACGCGCTCATCGCGCTCGCCAGGCGCTACGGCCACAAGCCGGTGCGCTGCAAGGACACGCCGGGGTTCATCGTCAATCATGCGGGGCGCGGCTACGTGCCCGAGAGCCTGCGCGTGCTGCAGGAAGGCGTCGCGGACTTCGCCACCATCGACCGCGTGCTGGTGGATGCGGCAGGATTCAGGCTCGGTCCGTTTGCATTGCTGGACCTGGTCGGCCTGGACATCGCGCACGGTGTGATGAAATCCATGCATCAGCAGTACTACGGGGAACCCAAGTACCAGCCCTCCTTTCTCTCCGACCCGCGCGTCGCCGCGGGATTGCTTGGACGGAAGACGGGAAGGGGTTGGTACAAATATGGGAAAGACGGCGTCGCTGAAAAAATTTCAGAAAAAGAAATCCCGGGAAAAAAATCACTGCCAGTCTGGTGTGTTCCCGAACTGAAGGATTTTCTTTCGAAATTCACGAAAATAGAAGCCAAGCCGACCCCTGACACCATTTGCATTGTCGCGCCGCTCGGCCATGACGCCACCACGACGGCGCTGCAACTGAAGCTCGATCCGGAACGCACTGTTGCCGTCGATCCGCTGTTCGGTTTCAGCAAGCGCCGCACCCTGATGACGACACCGGTCACCCTGCCCGAGGTGCGGGACGCCGCGCACGCGCTGCTGGCGTCGGACGGCGTGCCGGTATCGGTGATCCGCGATTCGGCGGGTTTCGTCGCGCAGCGCGTGGTGGCGCACATCGTCAATGTGGGCTGCGATATCGTGCAGCAGCGCATCGCTTCGCCCGTAGACCTGGACTCTGCCGTGGTGCTCGGTCTCGGTTATCCGCACGGCCCTCTCGCCATGGGCGATGCGATCGGCGCGCCGAAGATCTTCGCGATCCTGGAAGCCATGCATTCGTTTTACGGAGAACCCCGTTACCGGCCCAGCCCGTGGCTCAAGCGCCGGGCACGATTGGGCGTGTCTTTGCTTACGAAAGAATCCTGAAAGAAGAGGCTCAAAATGCTTGATGCATACATTTACGACGGTATCCGCTCCCCCATCGGCCGGCATGCCGGCAAGCTCGCGGGCCTGCGCCCGGATGACCTGGCCGGAGAAGTGATCGCGGAAGTGGTCAAGCGCAACGCGCTCAAGCCCGAGGACATCAGCGACGTGATCCTCGGCTGCGTCACCCAGGCGGGCGAGGACTGCCGCAACGTGGCGCGCTTCGCCACGCTGATGGCGGGACTGCCGCCAAGCGTGCCCGGCGTCACCGTGAACCGTCTCTGCGCTTCCGGATTGCAGGCTGTCACAGACGCGGCGCGCGCGATCACCTCGGGCGAAGGCGACCTCTACATCGCGGGCGGCGTGGAAAGCATGTCGCGCGCACCCTTCGTGATGGCCAAGGCGGAGTCGCCCTACTCGCGCGACGTGAAAATGTACGACACCACGATCGGATCGCGATTTACGAATCCACGCTTCAAGAAAATGTTCGGCGACCAGGCGATGCCGGAAACCGGCGACAACGTCGCCAGGGAATTCGGCGTCTCGCGCGAGCAGGCCGACGAGTTCGCGCTCGGCTCGCAGAAGAAGTATGCGAAAGCGGAGGCTGAAGGCTTTTACAAAGGGGAAATTCTGGAAATAAAAATCCCGAACAAGAAGCGTGACGCTCCGCCGACCATCGTCTTGCAGGACGAGCATCCGCGCCGCGACTCGACCATGGAATCGCTCACCAAGCTGAAGCCCCTCTACGAAGGCGGCGTGGTGACGGCCGGCAATGCTTCTGGAGTAAACGATGGGGCTGCTGCACTTGTTGTAGGTTCTCTTTCTTGGGGGCAAAAATATGGCCGCAAACCCATTGCCCGCATACTTTCTGCCGCCTCCGCCGCGGTCGAGCCGCGCATCATGGGCGTCGGCCCCGCCTACGCGATCCCGAAGGCACTCGAGCGCGCGAAGCTCTCGCTCAAGGACATGGACATTATCGAGATCAATGAGGCCTTCGCCAGCCAGGTGCTGGGCTGCCTCGCGCTGATGAAGGTGGATTTCAAGGATCCGCGCGTCAACCCGAACGGCGGCGCCATCGCCATCGGCCACCCGCTCGGCTGCTCGGGCGCGCGCCTCGCGCTCACCGTGTCGCGCCAGCTCAAGGAAACCGGCAGCCGCTACGCCGCGGTGTCGCTTTGCATCGGCGTCGGTCAGGGCCTCGCGGTCATCCTTGAGCGCGTCAAATGAAGCGCGAAAAGACCAAGGCCAAATTCGTCTGGGACGATCCCCTCCTGCTCGACCAGCAGCTCAGCGAAGACGAGCGCATGGTGCGCGACGCGGCGCGCGCCTACTGCCAGGACAAGCTCGCGCCGCGCGTGGTGGACGCCTTCCGCAACGAGAAAACCGATCCGGCGATTTTTCCCGAAATGGGCGCCCTCGGCCTGCTCGGGCCGACGATCCCGGAGCAGTACGGCGGTCCCGGCCTGAACTACGTCAGCTACGGCCTGATCGCGCGCGAGGTCGAGCGCGTCGATTCGGGCTACCGTTCGATGATGAGCGTGCAGTCGTCCCTCGTCATGGTGCCGATCTTCGAATTCGGCAACGACGCGACGAAGCAGAAATACCTGCACAAGCTCGCCAGCGGCGAATGGATCGGCTGCTTCGGCCTCACCGAACCCAACCACGGCTCCGATCCGGCCTCGATGGTGACGCGCGCGAAGAAGGTCGCCGGCGGCTACAGCCTGAGCGGCTCGAAGATGTGGATCTCGAATTCTCCGATTGCGGATGTGTTTGTGGTGTGGGCGAAGGACGATGAAGGTGCGATAAGAGGTTTTGTTCTCGATAAAGGTTCCAAAGGGCTTTCCGCTCCTGCCATACATGGCAAGGTCGGCCTGCGTGCCTCCATCACCGGCGAAATCGTGATGGATGGTGTCTTCTGTCCGGAAGAAAATGCCTTCCCCGAAGTACGCGGCCTGAAGGGCCCCTTCACTTGCCTGAATTCAGCGCGCTACGGCATCGCCTGGGGCGCGTTGGGCGCGGCCGAAGATTGCTGGCACCGCGCGCGCCAGTATGTGCTCGACCGCAAGCAGTTCGGCCGGCCGCTCGCGGCGAACCAGTTGATCCAGAAAAAGCTCGCCGACATGCAGACCGAAATCACCCTCGGCCTGCAGGGCTGCCTGCGCCTCGGGCGCATGAAAGACGAAGGCACAGCGTCGGTGGAGATTACCTCGATCCTGAAGCGCAACTCCTGCGGCAAGTCGCTCGACATCGCACGCCTGGCGCGCGACATGATGGGAGGCAACGGCATCTCGGATGAATTCGGCGTCGCGCGCCACCTCGTCAACCTCGAAGTGGTGAATACCTACGAGGGCACACACGATATTCACGCGCTGATTCTCGGACGCGCGATGACCGGAATTCAGGCTTTTAGTTGACGCTCCAAAGGAGCACAAAATGACGCTATGCCCGATCGCGATCGTAGCCGGCTGCAAGAAGTGCCCGGCGTTCAAGGCCTGCCCTCTGAAGGGTGTCATCGGCGACTACAAGGAAGAGCCGCCGACCGAAAAGTCGACCGAAACCGGCAAGAAATCCTAGCCTTCTTCATGCGCCGGTCGAGCGTCTGGCTGCTCGCGCTGGCCGGCCTCCTTGCGCCGGCCTGGACGCTTGCGCAGCAGAACCTGCCCGCCAACGGGCTGTTCCTGGTCGCCAAGCCGGCGCTGACCGATCCGAATTTCGAGAAGACGGTGGTGCTGGTCACGCAAACCGAGGACGCGAGCACGGTGGGCGTGATCATCAACCGGCCGAGCACGCTGGGGCTGTCCCAGTTTCTGTCGCAGGAATTCGAGACGCGGAATTACCGCGATCCTATTTACTTGGGCGGCCCGGTGATGCGCCAGGCCATCGTCGCCGTGTACCGTACCGAGACCGTGCCCGCCGCGGCGGCGTTCCACGTCCTGAAGAATATCTACCTGACGATGCACGCGGACAACCTCAAGCTGATGCTCGCCACGCCCGGCGCGAAGTACCGGCTCTACGCCGGATTCTCCGGTTGGGCGCCTCGCCAGCTCGAGAGCGAGTTCACGCGCGACGGCTGGTACGTGCTGCCGGCCGACGAGGCAATGCTGTTTCGCAAAAGCGCCGAAGGCCTGTGGGAGGAACTGCTGGAACGCGCGCTGTCGCGCGGCCCCCGGACGCACAATCCTGGGGTTACAATATTCGCGAAATGGGCCGCCCCATGCGATTGTTGATCGCCGTGATTTTTCTTGCCTGCGCGGCAGCGTGGGCCATGCCCGCGTTCGCCCAGGACGATGATGCGGCGATGCTGCTGGTGGCGCACCCCGCATTCCGCGACCTCGATTACCGCCAGACCGTGCTGCTCGCGGCGCCGGGGCCAAACGGCGGCCACGTTGGCGTAATTCTCAACCGTCCCACGCGACGTTCCCTCAGCAGCCTGTTTCCGGAACACGAGCCCTCGAAGAAGGTGATGGACCCGGTGCACTACGGCGGGCCGTTCTCGCGCGGCGCCCTGGTGGCGCTGATAAAGACGGACGCCGCGCCCGGCGCGGGCACGCTGCAGGTGATGAAGAATCTCTACATGGCGTTCCGCGTCAATACCATCGACCAGGTCATTGAATCGAGGCCGAATGACGCGCGCTACTACGTCGGCTACGTCGGCTGGCGGCCAGGCGAGTTGAAGACCGAGATCGACCGCGGCATCTGGTCGGTGCTGGGCGCCGACCTGGACGTGGTCTTCCGCAAGGACATGGAAGGCCTGTGGGAAGAAATGCTGCGCCAGACCCGGCGCATCAGAGCCGGGGGTGAAGTTCCTTATGCCGCCGCTTTTGCCGGCGCCTTTTCGAACGTCATCTTCGATCCGCGGTAGTCGACGCGGATCGTTTCCCCGGGCGCGAAGCGCCCCTCCAGGATTGCCTTGGCGAGCGGGTTCTCGATCTGCGACTGGATCGCGCGCTTGAGCGGCCGCGCGCCGTAGACCGGGTCGAAGCCGGCCCTGGCGATTTCCGCGACCGCGGCATCGGCGATGTCAAAGCCGTAGTCCATCTTCGAGAGGCGCGCGGCAAGGTGCCTGAGCTGGATCCTGGCGATCGAGCGGATGTTGTCATCGGCCAGGCTGTGGAACACCACCACCTCGTCGATGCGATTGACGAACTCGGGCCGGAAATGCGTCTTCACCTCCCCCATCACCGCGAGCTTGACCACCTCGTAGTCGACGTCGGGATTACCTGCGGCCATTTGCTGGATCATGTGCGAACCCAGGTTCGAGGTCATGACGATCACCGTGTTTTTGAAATTCACGGTACGGCCCTGCCCGTCTGTCATGCGGCCTTCATCCAGCACCTGCAGCAGCGCGTTGAAGACGTCCGGGTGCGCCTTTTCGACCTCGTCGAACAGGATCACCGAATACGGCTTCCTGCGCACCAGCTCGGTGAGCTGGCCGCCCTCGTCATAGCCGACATAGCCCGGCGGCGCGCCGATCAGGCGCGACACCGAATGCTTTTCCATGTACTCGGACATGTCGATGCGGATCAGGTGGTCCTCGGAATCGAACAGGAACCCGGCCAGCGCCTTGCACAGCTCGGTCTTGCCAACGCCCGTCGGCCCCAGGAACAGGAAGCTGCCGTAAGGCCGGTTCGGATCGGACAGCCCCGAGCGCGAACGCCGGATCGCGTCTGACACCAGGCGCACGGCCTCGTCCTGGCCGACCACGCGCTCATGCAGCCGGTCTTCCATCTTGAGCAGTTTGTCGCGCTCGCCCTGCATCATCTTCGACACCGGAATGCCGGTCGCGCGCGACACCACCTCGGCTATTTCCTCGACGCCGACCTGCGTGCGCAGGAGCCTGGCTTTGACGGGTTTGACTTGATTTTTTAACTGAGATTCAAGGGCCGGAATCTTGCCGTACTGGATCTCGGACATTTTCTGCCAGTCGCCCTTGCGCTTGGCGTCTTCCATCTGCTGCTTGAGTTTCTCCAGCTCTTCCTTGACGTGCTGGCTGCCGGCGACCTGCGCCTTTTCGGCTTTCCAGATTTCCTCGAGGTCGGAGTATTCCTTTTCGAGCTTCCTGATCTCGTCTTCGATAAGGGCGAACCGCTTACGGGAAGAATCGTCCTTTTCCTTCCTCACGGCTTCCCGTTCAATTCTCAATTGAATCAAACGGCGCTCAAGGCGGTCCATGGACTCGGGCTTGGAGTCGATCTCCATCCTGATGCGCGCCGCCGCCTCGTCGATCAGGTCGATCGCCTTGTCGGGCAGGAAGCGGTCGGTGATGTAGCGGTTTGAGAGCTCGGCGGCGGCGACGATCGCCGGGTCGGTGATGTCGACGCCGTGGTGCACCTCGTAACGCTCCTGCAGGCCGCGCAAGATGGCGATGGTCGCCTCCACCGTCGGCTCGCCGACCAGCACCTTCTGGAAACGACGCTCGAGCGCCGCGTCCTTCTCGACGTACTTGCGGTACTCGTCCAGCGTGGTCGCGCCCACACAATGCAATTCGCCGCGCGCGAGCGCGGGCTTGAGCATGTTGCCGGCGTCGATCGCACCCTCGGCCTTGCCGGCGCCGACCATGGTATGCAGCTCGTCGATGAAGACGATGGTGCTGCCCTCGTCCTGCGCCAGCTCCTTGAGCACCGACTTCAGGCGCTCCTCGAATTCGCCGCGGTACTTGGCGCCGGCGAGGAGCGATGCCATGTCGAGCACCAGGACGCGCTTGTTCTTGAGCGACTCGGGCACCTCGCCGTTGATGATGCGCTGCGCGAGGCCTTCGACGATCGCGGTCTTGCCAACACCGGGCTCGCCAATCAGGACCGGGTTGTTCTTGGTGCGCCGTTGCAGAATCTGGATGCAGCGCCGGATCTCGTCGTCGCGCCCGATAACGGGGTCGAGCTTGCCCAGCCGCGCGCGCTCGGTCAGGTCGAGGGTGTACTTCGCGAGCGCCTTCCTTTGACCTTCATCTGCCTGTGAAGAAATTTTCTCTCCCCCCCGGACCTGTTCGACCGCTTTTTCGAGGCTTTGCTTCGTGAGACCGGAAGATTTCAGCAGCTTGCCTGTCTCCCCCCTGTCCGCCGCGCAGGCGAGCAGGAAGAGCTCCGAGGCGATGTACTGGTCAGCGCGCTTCTGCGCGTCCTTGTCGGCGACATTGAGCAGGTTGCCGAGGTCGCGCGAGACATGCACTTCGCCCGGCGTGCCCTCGACCTTGGGCAGCCTGCCGATCGCCTGGGTCAGGGCCTGCTTGAGCGCATTCGGATTGCCACCGGCCTGCGCGACCAGCGAGGCTACGCCACCGTCCTCCTGGTTTAGGAGGGCCAGCAACAGATGCTGGGGCTCGATCTGCTGGTGGTCGCGGCCGAGCGCGAGGCTCTGGGCCTCGGCAAAGGCTTCCTGCAGCTTGGTGGTGAATTTATCGTAGCGCATGGGACTGATCTCAATAGTCTTTTACCCCATCGCAGATGGGGGCCTTTTGACCGGAATCAAGCCACGCACATCAGGCCAGCGCTCCGCCGCCTTGTCGTCCTCGGCTTTTGCTTCGACCCAGCGGGTTCCCTCTTCTGTCTGTTCCTTCTTCCAGAACGGCGCCTGGGTCTTGAGGTAGTCCATGATGAATTCGCAGGCCGCGAAGGCGTCACCCCGGTGTCCGCTCGCCACCGCCACCATCACGATCTGGTCGTTGGGCTGGAGCGCGCCGTAGCGATGAATCACGGCGCAGTCGATTACCTGCCAGCGGGATTTCGCCTCATCGACGATCTTTGCGATCGCGCGCTCGGTCATGCCGGGATAGTGTTCAAGCGTCATGGCCACATCGCGCACCAGGCCGACGAAACTTGCAACCGCACCGATTTTGGGGTTGCCAGAGATTGCTTTTACTTCGGCCCCAAGATCAAAGTCTTCTGTTTGAACAGAAATTCTCATCCGCCGGTCACCGGGGGAAAAAACGCGACCTCGTCGCCCGCCTTGATCGCGGCTGCGGGCTGCGCCATGTCCTGGTTCACCGCGGCGCGCAGCAACTTGCCCTCAGCCAGCGCATCGGCCCAGGCGCCGCCCCGCGCCCGCAGGTGGGTCCTGAGCGCGGCAATCGTGGCGACGTCCGCCGGCAGGTCGATCTCCTCGCTATCGCGCCCCAGCTTTTCCCTGATGCTCGCGAAATAGAGAATTCTTACTTTCAACCGCATCTCACTTGTAGAGCTCCGAATAAGGCAGGAAACGGACACGATCCCCTCTCCTGATCGCGCACCCCGCCGGGTTATCCAACAATCCATCCGCCCAAGCGGTCGAGGTCAGCACCGCGGAGTCCTGCGTAGAGTAAGAATCCAGGCCGCCCCGCGCATTCCATTTTACGCGCAGGAATTCGCGCCGTGCGTCAGGCGCAGGCCAGTCGAAATCGGCGCGAGCGTCGATGGCGTGAGGGATGGTTTCGGTCTGGCCTTGCGTCTTCAACAAAAAAGGTCTTACGAAAATGAGAAAGGTCACGAAGCTGGATACCGGATTTCCCGGCAATCCCAGGAATGCGGCTTTGCCTACTTTGCCGAAAGCCAGCGGCCGGCCCGGCTTCATCGCGATTTTCCACATGAGGAGCGATCCTTCCGCTTCCACCGCGGGCTTGACGTGGTCCTCGTCGCCCACCGACACGCCGCCGGAGGTGACGATGATGTCGTTCTCGCCTGCTGCGCGCCGCAGCACTTCGCGCGTCGCATCGAGCTTGTCGGGCACGATGCCGTAGTCGCGCACCTCGCAGCCGAAAGCGCTCGCCAGGCCGTTGAGCGTGAAGCGATTAGAGTTGTAGATCCGCCCCGGCGGCAGAGGGTCGCCGGGCATCACCAGTTCATCGCCGGTGAAGAACAGGCCGAGCCGGACCTTGCGGCATACTGGCAGCGTCTTGATGCCAATCGATGCCGCGAGTCCCGTATCCTGGGGCAGCAGCCGTTTTCCCGCGACCAGCACCACATCGCCCTTGCGGATGTCGCTGCCGGTACGCCGAACCCATTCGCCTTCCCTGGGAGATTTTTTTATAACAACAAAATCCCCTGAAACAGAACAATCCTCCTGCATCACCACCGCATCCGCCCCGGGCGGAACGGGGGCGCCGGTGAAGATCCGCGCCGCCGTGCCCGGTTCCAACGGCTTGCCCACCGCGCCTGCCGGGATGCGCTGAGCGACCTTTAGTTTTTTTTCAGAAGAATTTAAATCTGACAAGCGCACGGCGTACCCATCCATGGCGCTGTTATCCATCGGCGGCACGTCCATGGCCGAAGACTGCGCGCGCGCCAGGACGCGATTCACCGCCTCCATGGTCGGCACCTGCTCGATCTCCGTGACCGGGCGCGCGCCCGCGAGCAGCGTCTCGAGCGCCTCGTCGACCGACAGCAGGCCCTTGTTCATGCGAGTTTCAGATGTTCGAGGATGAAGGCCCCGATGGCTGCCGGATCGTTCAGGTCAAGCAGCGGGAGTTTCGTCTCCAGCTTCGCATCGGTCGCCACCGCCACGATGTGCGGATCGTTCGGATGCAGCAGCCCTTCGCCGGTCTCGGTGCGCCAGACCTCGAGCTTCGGGATGAGCGCGAATTTGTAGCCTTCCACGATCAGCAGATCGCACGGCGAGAAATGCTTGATCTGCTCTTCGAAGGACGGCTCCTGTGCGCCGCGCAGCTCGTGCATCAGCACCCAGCGCCGCGACGAGGTGACCAGCACCTCGCTCGCGCCCGCATGCCGGTGGCGATAGGAATCCTTGCCCGGATGGTCGACATCGAA
>CAMDRF010000082.1 GCA_945906765.1 Nitrosovibrio sp. Nv4
GTGATCTCCTCGTGCGTCAGCAAGGCATTCGCCATGTTGCGGAACATGGCGAGCCGGTGGCTAGTCGTTCTGTTTAGTTTTCGGAGTCCGTGACCGTGACGCATGGCGCTTTCCTGTTCAGTTCTTTCTTCAGGTCCTGTGGTGCTCGAGCCCGGCCGGCGGCCAGTTCTCCAGCTTCATGCCCAGCGTCAAGCCCCTCGAGGCGAGCACTTCCTTGATTTCGTTGAGCGACTTGCGTCCCAGGTTCGGGGTCTTGAGCAGCTCGGTCTCGGTGCGCTGGATCAGGTCGCCGATGTAATAGATGTTTTCGGCCTTGAGGCAGTTGGCGGAACGCACCGTGAGCTCCAGGTCGTCCACCGGGCGCAGCAGGATCGGATCAACCGCGACCGCCTTCTTCTCCTCGGTCGGCAGGGCCGTGCCCTCGAGCTGCGCGAACACCGACAGCTGGTCGACCAGGATGCGGGCCGCATAGCGCACCGCTTCCTCGGGCTCGATGGCGCCGTTGGTCTCGATGTCTAGGATCAGCTTGTCCAGGTCCGTGCGCTGCTCGACGCGGGCCGAATCGACCAGGTAGGAAACACGCCGCACCGGGCTGAACGAGGCGTCGAGCACGATGCGGCCGATGCCCTTGGTCTCTTCGGGCAGGTAGCGCATGTTGCCCGGCAGATAGCCGCGGCCCGCTTCGACCTTGAGTTGCAGCTCGATCTTGCCGCCCGCCGACAGGTTGGCGATCACGTGGCCGGGATTGACCACCTCGACGTCGTGCGAAGGCTCGATGTCGCCGGCGGTGACCGGGCCCTCGCCCTTCTTCTTCAGGGTGAGGATCGCTTCGCCGCGGTTATGCAGGCGGAACACCACGCCCTTCAGGTTCAGCAGGATGTCGACGATGTCCTCGCGCACGCCGTCCAGCGTCGAGTACTCGTGTACGACGCCCGCGATCTGCACTTCGGTGGGCGCGTAGCCGGGCATTGAGGACAGCAGCACACGGCGCAGGGCGTTGCCCAGCGTGTGGCCGTAGCCGCGCTCGAAGGGCTCCATCGTCACTTTGGCGTGCGAAGGAGACAGGTTTTGCACATCGACGATGCGCGGTTTCAGGAATCCGGTCTGGGGCATGGGGTGGTTTACCTTGTTACTTCGAATACAGTTCGATGATCAGGCTCTCGTTGATCGTGGAGGACATGTCGGCGCGCGCCGGGAGCGACTTGAACTTCCCCTTCAGCGCCTTGCTGTCCACCTCGATCCACTCGGGAATGCCGCGCGACTCGGCCGCCTCGGCCGACGCCTTGATGCGGAGCTGCGCCTTCGCCTTGTCGGCGACTTCGACCACGTCGCCGGGGCTGACCTCGTAAGACGGAATGTTCACGCGCTTGCCGTTCACAAGCACGCCGTTGTGGCGCACCACCTGGCGCGCTTCGCTGCGCGATGCGCCGAAGCCCATGCGGTAAGCGACGTTGTCGAGGCGCGATTCGAGAATCTGCAGCAGGCGCTCGCCGGTGACGCCCTTGGAGCGCGACGCCTCAGCGTAGATCTTGCGGAACTGGCGCTCGAGCACGCCATAGGTGCGGCGCGTCTTCTGCTTCTCGCGCAGCTGCTTGCCGTAGTCCGAGAGGCGCGCGCCGCTCTTCTGGCCGTGCTGGCCGGGCGCGTAGGCGCGGCGCTCGACGGCGCATTTCGCGGTGAAGCATTTCTCACCCTTGAGGAAGAGCTTCTCGCCCTCCCTGCGGCATTGACGGCATTTCGCGTCTAGATTCCTGGCCATGCGTTCTCCTAAATTTTCTTTTCTGACTCGCCGGCTAGACTCTGCGTCTTTTCGGAGCGCGGCAGCCGTTGTGCGGAACTGGGGTGACATCGGCGATCGAACCGATCTTCAGGCCAAGCGCATTCAGCGCGCGCACCGCGGATTCGCGGCCCGGTCCTGGTCCCTTGATGAGGACCTCGATGTTCTTGACGCCGCACTCCTGCGCCGCCCGCCCGGCACGCTCGGCGGCCATCTGCGCGGCGAACGGGGTCGACTTGCGCGAGCCCTTGAAGCCGGCGTTGCCCGAGGTCGCCCAGGACAGCGTATTGCCCTGGCGGTCGGTGATGGTGACGATGGTGTTGTTGAAGGACGCGTGCACGTGGGCGATGCCCTCGGCGACGTTCTTCTTCACCTTCTTGCGCGCGCGCGCCGAAGCGGTCTGCTGCAGTTGTTGTCCGGAAGGAGTCGCTTTGCTTGCCATGTGCTGTTCCTGATTCGTCTAGGCGGTTAGATCTTGCCGGCTGGCGCGTTCTGCTTGACTGCGGCCTTGCGCGGGCCCTTGCGCGTACGCGCATTGGTTTTCGTGCGCTGGCCACGCACCGGCAACCCCTTGCGATGGCGCGAGCCGCGGTAGCAGCCAAGATCGATCAGCCGCTTGACTGACATCTGCACTTCGCGGCGCAGGTCGCCTTCCACCGTCAGGCGCGTGATGCTCTCGCGCAGCCGGTCCATTTCGGCGTCCGTCAGGTCCTTGATCTTGCGCGCCGGCTCGATCCCGGAAGCGACGCAGATCGCGCTCGCGCGCGAGCGGCCGATGCCATAGATCGCGGTCAGCGCGATGCCGGCGTGCTGGTGGTTCGGAATGTTGATGCCTGCAATACGGGCCATAGCGGTTTTCTTCCGGGGAACCTGAAATTATATCAATAATGTCAAGGTCTTATCAACCTAAAATGACGCGAGCGTCATCCTTGACGTTGTTTGTGGCGTGGATCCGTGCAAATAACCCGGACCACCCGCTTGCGCCGCACGATCTTGCATTTGCGGCAGATCTTTTTCACTGAAGCCATTACTTTCATGATCGTCTCTCCTGAGTTCTAGCGCGCCGGCAGGCCGCCCTTGAAGCTGGCCTTTTTCAGCAGGCTTTCGTACTGGTGGGTCATCACGTAAGCCTGCACCTGGGCCATGAAATCCATCGTCACCACGACGATGATCAGCAGCGACGTGCCACCGAAATAGAACGGCACGTTCCAGCGCAGGATGAGGAATTCCGGCAGCAGGCAGACCAGCGTGACGTAGACCGCGCCGGCGAGCGTCAGCCGGGTGAGGATCTTTTCCAGGTAACGCGCCGTCTGCTCGCCAGGCCGGATGCCGGGGACGAAGGCGCCCGACTTCTTCAGGTTGTCTGCGGTCTCCTTCGGGTTGTACTGCAACGCCGTATAGAAGAAGCAGAAAAACACGATCAGCGCACCGTAGAGAATCACGTAAATCGGCTGCCCGGGCGACAGGCTGGCAGAGAGATCTTTCAGCCAGATGAAGCCCTCGGCCGAACCGAACCAGCTGAGCAGCGTCGCGGGGAACAGGATCAGCGACGAGGCGAAGATCGGCGGAATCACGCCGGCCATGTTGAGCTTGAACGGCAGGTGCGAACTCTGCCCGCCGTAGACGCGGTTGCCGACTTGGCGCTTGGCGTAATTCACCAGGATCTTCCTCTGCCCGCGCTCGACGAAGCACACGAAAGCGGTGATCGTAACGACGCCAACCGAGATCAGCAGCGCCGTCAGCGGGTGCATCGCGCCGGTGCGCACCAGCTCCAGGGTGCCGGCGATGGCGCTCGGCAAGCCCGCGGCGATGCCCGCGAAAATGATGATCGAGATGCCGTTGCCCAGGCCGCGCTCGGTGATCTGCTCGCCCAGCCACATCAGGAACATCGTGCCGGTCACCAGCGTGGTCACCGCCGTGATGCGGAACATGAGGCCCGGATCGAGCACCAGGTTGGCTTGCGATTCGAGCGCGAACGAGATGCCGAAGGCCTGGAACAGCGCCAGGACGAGCGTGGCGTAGCGCGTCCACTGCGTGATCTTGCGCCGGCCGGTCTCGCCTTCCTTGCGCAGCGCTTCCAGCTGCGGGTTGACCGTGGTCATCAGCTGCATGATGATCGAGGCCGAGATGTAGGGCATGATTCCCAGCGCGAAGATGGTGAAACGCGACAGCGCACCCCCGGAGAACATATTGAACATGCCGAGGATGCCGCCCTGCTGGCCCTTGAACAGTTCCGCGAGCACGTTCGGGTCGATGCCCGGCACCGGGATGTGGGCCCCGATGCGGAACACGAACAGCGCCCCCAGCAGAAACAACAGCCGTTTCTTCAGGTCGCCGTAACGGGCGGGGTTGCCTTTGCCGGGAAGAGCAGTCGCCAAGCGGGCTTATTCCTTTGCTTTCTTCTCTTTTGCCACCAACTTTTTCACCGGCGCCGGTGCTGCTGCAGGCTCTTCATACCTGCCGCCCGCGGCTTCGATCGCCGCGCGCGCGCCTTTGGTCGCCTTCACGCCCTTCAGCGAAACCTTGCGTGAGAGCTTGCCGGACAGGATCACCTTGGCGTTGATCGCCTCGCGCGGCACGATGCGTTCCGCCTTGAGTGCGGCGAAATCGATGTCGCTGGCCTTCATGCCCTCCAGGTCCGAGAGCCTGACTTCGGCGGTCGCATTGCGCGTCAGCGAAGCGAAGCCGCGCTTGGGCAACCGGCGATGCAGCGGCATCTGGCCGCCTTCGAATCCGACCTTGTGGAAGCCGCCGGCGCGCGCCTTCTGGCCCTTGTGGCCGAGGCCCGCGGTCTTGCCCCAGCCCGAGCCCATGCCGCGCCCGACCCGGTGGCGCGCTTGCCTTGCACCCGGCGCCGGTTTCAGTCCATTGAGTCGCATGCTAGCTCTCCAGCCTGACGAGATAGGACACGCGGTTGATCATGCCGCGCACCTCGGGAGTGTCGACGAGTTCGACCGTGTGGTTCAGACGCCTGAGGCCAAGGCCGCGCACCGTCGCGACGTGCCCGGTCTTGCATCCGTTAGTGCTCTTCACCAGCTTCACCTTGATTTTCTTGTCCGCCATGGTGCGTTCCTAGTTAAGGATTTCCTCGACCTTCTTGCCGCGCTTGGCGGCGATCTCGGCCGGCGTGTTCATCGCCTGCAAGCCCTGTAGCGTGGCGCGCACCACGTTGTACGGATTGGTCGAGCCGAAGCACTTGGCGAGCACGTTGGTGACGCCCATCACCTCGAACACGGCGCGCATCGGGCCGCCGGCGATGATGCCGGTACCCTCGGAGGCCGGCTGCATCAGGACCTTCGCCGCGCCGTGGCGGCCGATCACCGTGTGGTGCAGCGTGCCGCTCTTGAGCTTCACCTTGAACATCTTGCGGCGCGCTTCTTCCATCGCCTTTTGCACCGCGACCGGAACCTCGCGCGCCTTGCCCTTGCCCATGCCGATGCTGCCGTCGCCGTCGCCAACCACGGTAAGCGCGGCAAAACCGAGCACGCGGCCCCCCTTCACCACCTTGGTGACGCGGTTGACCGCGATCATCTTCTCGCGCAGCCCGTCGCCGCGCTCTTCCTGCTGCTGCATCCGCCTTGCCTGCATTTTTGCCATCGCGAATTCCTTAGAATTTAAGTCCGCCGGCCCGTGCCGCCTCGGCCAGGGCTTTTACCCGGCCGTGGTACCTGTAGCCCGCGCGGTCGAAAGCCACGCTCTCGATGCCCGCCGCCTTCGCCTTTTCGGCAATGCGCTGGCCGACGGCTTCCGCGGCCTTCGTCGTGCTGCCGCTCTTCATCTTGGCGCGCAGCTCTTTCTCTAGGCTGGAGGCGCTCGCCAACACCTTGTCGCCGCCAGGCGAGGTGATCTGCGCATAGATGTGGATGTTGGTACGGTGCACCGTGAGGCGCACCGCGCCGATTTCGCGGATCTTGAGCCGCGTCTGGCGCGAGCGGCGCAGGCGGGCGGAATTTTTGTCGATCATAGTGAAGCTCCGTTACTTCTTCTTCGTCTCTTTGAGAACGATGGCCTCGCCCGTGTAGCGCACGCCCTTGCCCTTGTAGGGCTCGGGGGGCTTCACGTCGCGGATCTCGGCCGCAATCCGGCCCACCAGCTGCTTGTCGATGCCGCTGACGATGATTTCGGTCTGCGTCGGGGTTGCCACTTTTATGCCCTTGGGCATCTGCTGCACCACCGGGTGCGAGAAGCCGAGCGACAGGTTGAGCTTGTCGCCAGCAGCCTGCGCGCGGTAGCCGACACCGACCAGCGAGAGCTTCTTCTCCCAGCCCTTGGTGACTCCGGTAACCATGTTGGCGACCAGCGCCCGCATCGTGCCGGACATGGCGTTGGCGTGGTTTGAATTGCCCAGCGCCTTGCACTTGAGCGTTTCGCCGTCTTTCTCGACGCCCACGTTCGGGTCCATCGGGCGCTCGACGGTACCCAGCGGCCCCTTCACGGAAATCTGCACCGGCGTGATGTTCACCTCGACGCCCTTGGGCACCGGGATGGGATTCTTTGCAATGCGCGACATGGCCGTCTCCTCAGGCGACGATGCAGATGACTTCACCGCCGACGCCGGTGGCGCGCGCCTTGCGGTCGGTCATCACACCCCGGGACGTCGAAACGATCGCCACACCCAGGCCATTCATGACCTGGGGAAGGCTGTCGCGATCCTTGTAGACGCGCAGGCCGGGCTTGGAAATGCGCTCGAGCCGTTCGATGACCGGACGGCCGGCGTAGTATTTCAGGCCGATGCGCAGCACCTTCTTGGGGCCGTCTTCGCGCACCGCGAAATCCTCGACGTAGCCCTCGTCCTTCAGCACCTGGGCGATGGAAATTTTAAGTTTGGAGCAGGGCATGCTGGTCTCCACATGCCCGACCATCTGGGCATTGCGGATACGGGTCAGCATGTCTGCAATCGGATCGCTCATACTCATCGCGGACTCCTTACCAGCTCGCCTTGATCACGCCCGGCACTTCGCCGTGCAGCGCCAGCTCGCGCAGCTTGATGCGCCCGAGGCCGAACTTGCTGTACACGCCACGCGGGCGCCCGGTCAGCGCGCAACGGTTGCGCAGGCGAACCGGCGACGCGTCGCGCGGCAGCCTTTGCAGCTTGGCGCGCGCTGCATCGCGGTCCTCGTCAGCGGCTTTGGCGTTGTGGATCACCGCGAACAGCGCGGCGCGCTTCACCTTGAACTTCTCGACGATCTGGCGGCGATACTTGTCACGCAGCTTCACTGAGAGCTTGGCCATGTTGGTCAGCCTTTCTGTTCTTGCATGTTCGGTGCCGGCTTGGTCTGTTCCGGCTTATTCGGATCCTGCCTCACCTGGTCCACCCGGAACGGGAAGCGGAATGCCGTGAGCAGCGCGCGCGCCTCGTCGTCGTTTTTCGCCGTCGTGTTGATGGCGATGTCGAGCCCGCGCAGGGCATCGATCTTGTCGTATTCGATCTCGGGAAAAATGATCTGTTCCTTGACACCCAGGCTGTAGCTGCCGCGGCCATCGAACGCGCGGTTGGACACGCCGCGGAAGTCGCGGATGCGTGGAATGGCAATGTTCACCAGGCGGTCGAAGAATTCGTACATCCGCGCGCCGCGCAGGGTCACCATGCAGCCAACGGGGTATCCGGCGCGCACCTTGAAGTTGGCGATCGACTTGCGCGTCTTGGTCACCACCGGTTTCTGTCCGGCGATCCTGGTCATGTCGCCGACCGCGAAGTCGAGCACTTTCTTGTCGTTCACCGCTTCGCCAACGCCCATGTTGAGCGTGATCTTCTTGATGCGCGGCACCTGCATCACGCTGGTGTAGCCGAATTTCTTCATCATATCCGGCACGATCTTTTCGCGATAATGGATCGCGAGCCGCGCCGGCGGGGCGGGAAGCTGCGGGCCGGTCTCGACGGCCGGGGCCGAAGCGGCAGGCTTCTTCTCTTTCCTGGGCGCCTTGGGCTGCTGCTGCGCTTCCTGCTGCTTGGGCTTTGCGCCTTTGTCTTTGACTTTGTCTTTATCCTTGGCCATGACTTGTCCTTACGCGTCTACCTGTTCGCCGTTCGACTTGAACACGCGCACCTTGCGGCCGTCATCCAGCGACTTGAAGCCGACGCGGCCGGCTTTCTGGGTGGCGGGATTGAACAGCGCGATGTTGGAAACGTGGATCGGCATGTCCTTGTCGACAATGCCGCCGGTGACGTTCTTCATCGGATTCGGGCGCATGTGCTTCTTCACGCGGTTCACGCCCTCCACCACGACGTGCTCGGCGTCCACGCGGCGCAGCACCGTGCCGCGCTTGCCCTTGTCGCGGCCCGAAATCACCACCACTTCATCGCCCTTTTTTATGCGCTGCATTAGAGGACCTCTGGTGCAAGCGAAACAATTTTCATGAACCGCTCGGTGCGCAGCTCGCGCGTCACCGGCCCGAAGATGCGGGTGCCGATCGGCTCGAGCTTGGGGGTAAGCAGCACCACCGCGTTGTTGTCGAAGCGCACGAGCGACCCGTCGCTGCGGCGCACGCCCTTGGCGGTGCGCACCACAACGGCGTCGTAGACCTCGCCCTTCTTCACGCGGCCGCGCGGCGCCGCATCCTTGATGCTCACCTTGATCACATCGCCGATCGAGGCATAGCGGCGCTTCGAGCCGCCCAGCACCTTGATGCACATGACGGCGCGCGCGCCGGTGTTATCGGCGACATCCAGCACGGACTGCATCTGAATCATGGTTTTCTTTCTCCAACTTGCGCGCCCAGGGGCGCGCAGTTTTGGATCCCCGCAGGTTACGACCAGGGGGACGAAACGTGCCTAATTTTAAACGACTTTCGACTTCTCTACAAGCCGCGTCACGGTCCAGGCCTTGGTTTTCGAGATTGGCCGGCACTCGGCGATTTCGACCAGGTCGCCCTCCTGGAAGCTGCCGCTGGCGACATGCGCGTGGAACTTGCTCGAGCGGGTGATGATCTTGCCGAAAACTGCGTGCTTGACGCGGCGCTCTACCTGCACCACCACGGTTTTCTGCATCTTGTTGCTGACCACACGGCCAACCAGCTTGCGCTGGTTCTTGGCGTGCTCGGTTTTGACCTGCACGGCCGGTTGGGGGGTTGCTGTTGCGTTCATTTTGCGGCCTTCTCTCTGATGACGGTGCGCGCGCGCGCGATGTCGCGCCGCACTTTCCGGATCTGGCTGGTGTTCGTCAGCTGTTGCGTCGCATGCTGCATGCGAAGACCGAACTGCGCCTTGAGCAGGTCGTTCAGCTCTTTGTGCAGGTCGTCGCCGCTCTTGGCGCGGAGTTCATTGGCTTTCATGACGGATTTCCCTTCTATCCCAACATCCTGTGTACCGGCGTGGTCCGGAACGGCAGCTTGGCCGCGGCCAGCGCGAAGGCTTCCTTCGCGAGCGCCGCATCGACTCCGTCCATCTCGAAAATGATCTTGCCGGGCTGAATTTCGCAGACGAAATACTCCGGGTTGCCCTTGCCGTTGCCCATGCGGACTTCGGCGGGCTTGCGCGATATCGGCTTGTCCGGGAACACGCGGATCCAGACCCGGCCGCCGCGCTTGATGTGGCGCGACAGCGTGCGGCGCGCCGCCTCGAGCTGGCGCGCGGTGAGGCGGCCGCGCGTGGTCGCCTTGAGGCCGTATTCGCCGAAGGAAACCTTGTTGCCGCGCGTGGCGATGCCCGTGTTGCGGCCTTTCTGCTGCTTGCGGTACTTGGTGCGTGAGGGTTGCAGCATGACTTATTCCTTTTTCTCGCCGCCAGCGGCGTCTTTGGTGCCGGCCTCATCGGATTCCTTGACGATTTTCTTCGCCCGCTTGATGGTGGTCTTGGGCGCGGGTGCATCGGATTTCTTCGCGGCTTTCTTCTCGCCTTCGACCTTGGGCCTGGCCGGAGCGCGCTTCGCGCCGACCTTCGGCGCCGGCTTCTTGGCGCGCTTGGGTTCGCTGGGCGCCTCGGGCTGCGCTACCGCAGACACCGCCGTTGTCATCGTGGCCTGCGCCTCGCCCTTGGGCACGACCTCGCCCTTGTATACCCACACCTTGATGCCGATCACTCCGTAGCTGGTCTTCGCCGCGCCCATGCCGAAATCGATATCGGCGCGCAGCGTGTGCAGGGGCACCCGGCCCTCGCGGTACCACTCGGTGCGCGCGATCTCATGCCCGTTCAAGCGTCCCGCGCTCATGATCTTGACGCCCTGCGCCCCCAGGCGCATGGCATTCTGCATCGCGCGCTTCATCGCACGCCGGAACATGATGCGCTTTTCCAGCTGCTGCGCGATCGAGTCGGCGATCAGCTGCGCATCCGTTTCAGGCTTGCGGATTTCCTCGATGTTCACGTGCACCTGCTGCACGCCCATGATGCGGCGCAGCTCGGCCTTGAGCGCCTCGATTTCCTCGCCCTTCTTGCCGATCACCACGCCCGGACGCGCCGAGAAGATAGTGATGCGCGCGTCCTTCGCCGGCCGCTCGATCAGGATCCGGCCAACCGAGGCATGCGCGAGCTTCTTCTTGAGGAAGGAACGAACCTTGATGTCCTCGGCCAGCATCCCCGCGAAGTTGCGGTTGTTGGCGTACCACTTGGAGCTCCAGTTGCGGTTGACCGCGAGCCGGAAGCCGGTCGGATTGATCTTCTGTCCCATGGCGCTCTCTAATCTCCTACCGTGAGGTAGATGTGGCAGGAGTGCCTCAGCACCCTGGTGCCGCGCCCCTTGGCGCGCGCGTGGAAACGCTTCTGGAACGAACCGCGTTCGACGTGGATCGTCTTCACCTTCAGCGCGTCGATGTCCGCGCCGTCGTTGTGCTCGGCATTGGCGATCGCGGACTCGAGGAGTTTCTTTATCAAGGCAGCGCCCGCCTTCGGCGAAAACGCAAGAATGTCGATCGCCTGGTCCACCTTCTTGCCGCGCACCAGGTCGGCCACCAGGCGGCCCTTCTGTGCCGAAAGATGTGCGCCGCGCAATGTCGCTTTCGTTTCCATGTCGGCTCCTTACTTCTTCGCCGGGGCCGCGGCGGCCGGCGCTGCCGCTGCCGCAGCGCCCGCGCCGATACCGCCGCCGGGCGGCGGCGACTTGCCCGCAGAAGCCGCTTCCGCGGTCCGCTTGCCGGCCGCCGAGTGGCTCTTGAAGACGCGCGTCAGCGCGAACTCGCCGAGCTTGTGCCCGACCATGTTCTCGGTCACGTACACGGGAATGTGCTGCTTGCCGTTGTGCACCGCCAGCGTCAGGCCGACGAAATCGGGCATCACCGTCGAGCGCCGCGACCAGGTCTTGATCGGGCGCTTGTCGTTGCCGCCGCGCGCCTTGTCGACCTTCTGCATCAGGTGGTAGTCCACGAAGGGACCCTTCTTTATTGAGCGCGCCATGGCCTATCCCTTATTTCGTTCGCCGGTCGCGGACGATCATCACCTGCGTCCGCTTGTTGCGTCGAGTCTTGAAACCCTTGGTCTGCACGCCCCAGGGCGAAACCGGAGGGCGCCCGGAGGAGGTGCGGCCTTCGCCGCCGCCGTGCGGGTGATCGATCGGGTTCATCGCCACGCCGCGCACCGTCGGTTTCACACCGCGCCAGCGTTTGCGCCCGGCCTTGCCGATCGATTCCAGGTTGTGTTCGTCGTTGCCGACTTCGCCGATGGTGGCGCGGCAGTCGACATGCACCTTGCGGATCTCGCCCGAACGCAGCCGCAGCTGCGCGTAGGAACCTTCCCGCGCCAGCAACTGCGCCGAGGTGCCGGCCGAGCGGGCGATCTGCGCGCCTTTGCCTGGCAGCATCTCGATGCAATGCACCGTGGTGCCCACGGGAATGCTCTTGAGCGGCAGCGTGTTGCCCGTTTTGATCGGCGCTTCCGCGCCGGACACCAGTTGTGCGCCCGCCGTGAGGCCCTTGGGCGCGATGATGTAGCGGCGCTCGCCGTCTGCATAAAGGAGAAGTGCCAGGCGGGCACTGCGATTAGGGTCGTAATCCAAGCGTTCGACGGTCGCCTGGATGCCGTCCTTGTCGCGACGGAAGTCCACGATGCGGTAGTGCTGCTTGTGGCCGCCGCCCTTGTGCCGCATCGTGATGCGGCCGTGGTTGTTGCGGCCGCTGCCCCGGATCTGTGGCTCAAGCAGCGGCCAGTGCGGTTCGCCCTTGTGCAGATCGGGCGAGACCACCTTGACGAGCGCGCGCCGGCCTGGCGAGGTCGGTTTGACTTTCATCAATGGCATGGTTTACTCCGTCGCCGCAAAGTTGATTTCCTGGCCGTCGGCCAGACACACGTAGGCCTTCTTCCAGTTGTTGCGGCGGCCGATGAAGCGGCCGAAACGCTTTTTCTTGCCCTTGACGCGGCTCACCGTGACCGAGTCCACCTTGGTCTTGAACAAGAGCTCGACCGCGGCCTTGATTTCGGGCTTGGTGGCGGCGTCGGTGACGCGGAACACGTACTGGCGGTGCTTGTCGGCGACGCGGGTGCTTTTCTCCGAAACCACCGGCGCGAGCAACACCTGCATCAGCTGCTCCGCGTTGTACTTCTTCAGCGCAGTCATTTGAACATCTCCTCGAGCTTCGCCACTGCCTTCTTGGTCAGCAGCACCGCCGGGTAGCGCACCAGCGCCACCGGATTGGCCTGCTGCGCGCAAATCACACGCACGTTGTGCAGGTTGCGCGAAGACAGCGTGAGGTTATTGTCCACCTCGTCGGTGATCACCAGCACCTCGTCGAAGCCCATCGACTTCACTTTCTGCGCGAGCAGCTTGGTCTTCGGGTGCTCCAGCTTGAACTCATCCACCACGCGGATGCGGTCTTCGCGCGCGAGCTGCGACAGGATCGACGCCATGCCGGCGCGGTACATCCGGCGGTTCACTTTCTGGGAGAAATTCTCATCCGGCGTATTGGGGAAGATCTTGCCGCCGCCGCGCCACAACGGGCTGGAGGTCATGCCGGCGCGCGCACGGCCGGTGCCCTTCTGGCGCCACGGCTTCTTGGTCGAATGGCGCACTTCGCCGCGGTCCTTTTGCTTCCTCGTACCCAGGCGAGCGTTCGCCTCGTAGGCGACCACGAGCTGGTGGATCAGCGCTTCGTTGAAGTCGCGTCCGAAAACCTCGTCTTTTGCGGCCACTGTTCCGGCCGCACCCTTGTCGTTGATCAGCTTGAGTTCCATGGTCAGGCCTTCGCCGCCGGTTTGGGGGGCGCCACTTTTGGGCCCTTGATCGCGGGCCAGACGATGACGTCGCGCCCGGAAAAGCCAGGGACCGAGCCCTTCACCAGCAACAGCTGACGTTCGGCGTCGATGCGCACCACCACCAGGTTCTGCGTGGTGCGGCGCTTGTTGCCCAGATGCCCCGCCATGCGCTTGCCCGGGAACACGCGGCCCGGATCCTGGCGCTGGCCGGTCGAACCCTGCGCGCGGGTGGTAACCGAGTTGCCGTGGGTCTCGCGGTTCGAGGAGAAGTGGTGGCGCTTGATGACGCCGGCAAAGCCCTTGCCGATGGTGGTGCCCTGCACGTCCACCGTCTGGCCGACCTTGAAAAGCTCGACGCCGATCTTGCCGCCCACCTTCAGGTCGGCGAGCTCCTTGGCCTCCGCGCGGAATTCCTTCAGCGTGCGGCCGGCTTCGACCGCCGCCTTGGCGAGGTGCCCCGCCAGCGGCTTTTTCACGCGGCTCGCGCGCCGCTTGCCGAACGCGACCTGCACGGCCGAGTAGCCGTCCTTGTCCGCGGTCTTGATCTGCGCGATCCGGTTGTCGGAGACATCAAGCACGGTCACCGGCTGGGCGTCGCCCTCATCGGTGAAGATGCGCATCATGCCGACCTTGCGGCCGACCAGTCCTATCGTCATACAAACCTCTTCTCGTTCTCGTTAACCCGGCGCCGTGCCGCGCGATCCCGGGCGCCGGCTCCTGTTGGCCGGCACTTCACTTAGCAATGCGGTACGCCTGAATCTGAACCAATTGAATCTAAACCTACCGAATCTTGATCTCCACATCGACGCCGGCCGGCAGATCCAGCTTCATCAGTGCATCCACCGTCTTGTCGGTCGGATCGATGATGTCCATCAGCCTGAGGTGGGTACGGATTTCGAGCTGTTCGCGCGAGGTCTTGTCGGCATGCGGCGAGCGCAGCAGATCGAAGCGCGCCTTGCGCGTCGGCAGCGGCACCGGACCGCGCACGACCGCGCCGGTGCGCTTGGCCGTATCGACGATCTCCAGCGCCGACTGGTCGATCAGCCGGTAGTCGAAGGCCTTCAAACGAATGCGGATGCGTTGGCTTTCCATGTCCTTACTCGATCACTTTGGCGACGACGCCGGCGCCCACGGTCTTGCCGCCCTCGCGGATCGCGAAGCGCAAGCCCTGCTCCATCGCGATCGGCGTGATCAGCGTCACCACCATCTTGATGTTGTCCCCCGGCATCACCATCTCGGTGCCCTTGGGCAACTC
>CAMDRF010000083.1 GCA_945906765.1 Nitrosovibrio sp. Nv4
CCCAGCAGCCGCACCACCGGCTGGCCCAACGCCTGGCCGAGCGCGTCCCACGCACACATGTCGATCGCCGACATCGCGAACAGCACGATGTTGTGTACGCCGAGCAGGGTGTAGCGCGCGCGCAGCTTCTTCTCGATCTCGAACGGCGCCAGCGCGTCGCCCTTGAGCATCTCGTCCATCGCGTCTATCAGCGCGGCAAGGGCCTTCAAATGAGATCTGGAAATTGCAAACAGGTAGGAACGGCCCACAATTCCGCCGTTCGTCTTCAGGTCCACCAGCAGTAGCGGCGCCACGCTTATCGCGCCGGTACTGGTCTTGAGCGGGCGGCGCATCGGCACGGCGACCGCGCGCGCGGAAATCGATTCGACTTTCAGGTTTGTTTTCATGGTTCAGGGCTTGATCTTAGGGTTTACCTGCGGGCCCCCAGATCGAAGGCGGCGCGGCGCGCGGGTCGCGCTCGCCCCAGCTGCCGGCCTCGGCCCGGTGCAGGAAATCATCCAGCAACTGGTTGAACAGGC
This sequence comes from Nitrosovibrio sp. Nv4, assembly GCA_945906765.1. GTDB lineage: Bacteria > Pseudomonadota > Gammaproteobacteria > Burkholderiales > SG8-39 > RBG-16-66-20. The sequence goes on from CAMDRF010000083.1 coordinate 519, forward strand.
CGGGCTCCTCGACGTTGATGCCATGCCCCGACTTGGCGAGCAGCGCGAGCCCGGCCCTGGGGATCGCACGCTTGAGCATGATGGAGGCCTCGATACAGGGCTCGTCCTCATCGCCGGCCATGACCAGCACCGGCACGTCGATGCGCGAGATTTCCTCCGTCAGGTCGTAGAGGCTGGGCCGGCGAGCCTGGTATCCCGCCATGGTGTTCGCCGAACCCGCCGCCGAGTGCTCGGCCAGCTGCCGGTTGTATTCCGCGAAGCCGCGAGGGTCCTTGTTGCGGTACTGGAGGCGTGCGGCACCGTGTCCGTAGGTGCCGGCAAAATGCGCCATGCCATGCTTGCGGATCTCCTCCGAATAGATCCGCGCACTCTCCTGAAAACCCTTGTACGTTGCCGGATGCGCGCCCGAACCGACACCCGCGAGCGTGAGCGAGCGCGCCTTCAGCGGCCCGCCTTTGGCGCAATACTTCATGCCGAAGTGCAGCGTCGCGAACGCCCCCATCGAGAGCCCCACCACGTGCGGGCGGTCGAGCTTCAGGCCATCGACCACGGCGCGCACGTCCTCGCGCCAGTGCTCCTGCGAATAGTTCTCGACGCCCGCGGGGACATCCGACGGAAGGTAACCGCGCGCGCTGTAGGTGATGCACCGGTGGCTGCGGCTGAAATAGCGCATCTGCGGCTCCCAGCTGCGCCAATCGCCGGCGTACTCGTGCACGAACACGATCGGCGAGCCGCTGCCGGCTTCTTCATAGTGGAGTTTTACTCCGTCATCGGTCATGAGCGTAGGCATATTGCTAGACTAGCAAACTATGCAACTCAATCTCAAAGGAAAACGCGTTCTGGTCACGGGAGCGTCCAAAGGCATCGGCCGCGCCTGTGTCGAGTTGCTGGCGGCCGAGGGCTGCACAGTGCTCGGTACTTCCCGCAGCATCCCGCCGGGCCCCGGCGCCAAGGCGGCGGACCTTTCGCAGCGTGGTGCAGCAGAAGAACTCGCCGCCTGGGCGGGCGATCTCGACATCCTGGTGAACAACGCCGGTGCGATTCCCGGCGGCGACCTGCAGGGCGTGGACGAGGACACCTGGCGCCGCGCCTGGGACCTGAAGGTGTTCGGCTACATCAACCTGACCCGCGCCGTGTACGCCGCAATGAAGAAAAGGGGGCGTGGCGTCATCGTGAACATCCTCGGCAACGCCGGGGAGCGGCTCAATCCGGCCTACATTGCGGGCAGCACCGCCAACGCGGGCCTCATGGCTTTCACCCGGACCCTCGGTGGCGTCTCGCACGCCGATGGCATCCGCGTCCTCGGCATCAACCCCGGCCCGGTCGCCACGGACCGGCTGGTCAGCCTGCACAAGCAGATGGCGCAGACAAAACTCGGCGATGCCAACCGCTACCAGGAGCTGTTCAAGGAGATGTCCTTCGGCCGGCCCGCGACGCCCGAGGAGATCGCCTCGGCAGTCGCCTTCCTCGCCTCGGAGCGCTCGGCTTACACCACCGGCTGCATTCTCTCCATCGACGGCGGCCTCGCCGCGCGCTGGAGCTAGCGATGAAAGCGGTCCTTTGCAAGCAGTTCGGCCCGCCGGAATCGCTGGTCATCGAGGAGTTGCCCTCGCCCGTGGCCGGCGCCGGCGAAGTCGTCGTCAGCGTCAAGGCGGCGAGCCTGAATTTCCCGGACGTGCTCATCATCCAGAACAAGTACCAGTTCAAACCGCCGCTGCCTTTTTCCCCGGGCAGCGAAATGTCGGGCCTGGTGAAGGAAGTCGGCGAAGGAGTGAAAGGTTTCAAGCCGGGCGACCGCGTGATCGCGTTCACCACCTACGGCGCGTTCGCGGAGGAAGTCAAAGTCGACGCGGGACGCCTGGTGCCGATTCCCGAGGGCATGGATTTCAACAGCGCGGCGGCGTTCCTGCTGACCTACGGCACCTCGGACCACGCACTGCGCGATCGCGGCGCGCTCAAGGCTGGTGAAACGCTGCTGGTGTTGGGCGCGGCGGGCGGCGTCGGCCTGGCCGCCATCGAGATCGGCAAGGCGATGGGCGCGAAAGTGATCGCCTGCGCCTCCAGCGCCGACAAGCTGGAGGTCTGCAAGCAGCACGGCGCCGACGCCGGCATCAACTACGCCACCGAAGACATGCGCGAGAAGATCAAGCAACTCACCGGCGGCAAAGGCGTGGACGTGGTGTACGACCCGGTCGGCGGCCCCTACACCGAACCCGCGCTGCGCTCCACCACCTGGCGCGGACGGCTGCTGGTCGTCGGATTCGCCGCGGGCGATATTCCCAAGATTCCGCTGAATCTGACATTGCTCAAGGGCTGCTCCATCGTCGGCGTGTTCTGGGGCGATTTCGCGCGGCGCGAACCGAAGCAGTTCGCCGAGAGCATCGGCCAGCTCGGAAAATGGTTCCGCGAAGGCAAACTGAAGCCCCACGTTTCACAGACCTTTCCGCTGACACAGGCCGTGGACGCGCTCAAACTCATGGCCGCGCGCAAAGTAAAAGGGAAAGTCGTTCTTACGGTTTAGTACCGTCGCCGGGACCGAGCGGCAGTTGCATGAGAACGGCATCCACCCAGCGGCCGAATTTGTAGCCGGTCGAGCGCAGATTGCCGGCGCGCACGAAACCCAGGCTCGCGTGCACGGCGATCGAGCCCGCATTAGCGCTGTCGCCGATCACGGCGATGATCTGGCGGTAGTTAAGCGCGGTGCAGCGCGAAATCAGTTCTGCGAGCACGGCCTTGCCGACGCCCTTGCCCTGCTTGCCCTGCTTCACGTAGATGGAGTCCTCGAGCGTGTGGCGGTAGGCCGAGCGGGTGCGGTACAGCGTGCAATAGCCGTATCCGAGCACTTCGCCCTGCTCCTCGGCCACCAGGTACGGCAGTCCGTCTCCGGTCACGGCTTCGAACCGGCGCCGCATTTCCTCCAGCGGCGCTGCCTCCTCCTCGAACGACGCCAGCCCATGCAGCACGTGGTGGGCGTAAATCGATTGAATGGCCGGCAAGTCTTGCGCTGCAGCAGGTCGGACGAGCATGAAACGATTATATTGGCGGCATGACGATTCAGGAACAGCGCGGGAGGGCAGTCGGCGAATTGATCGGGCGGGTGCGCACGATCGAGACCAAGGAAGGCGTCACCCGCGCATCGTTGGACAGGATCAAGGCCGAATTGATCGCGCTGGCCAGCCGCACCGAGCTCTTCCCGGCGGCGCACTTTGCCAACAATCCAGGGCGCGCGGGCACCATCTACCACCTTGCCGAGGACCCCGACGGTCGCTTCGCGCTCTACGGCTCGGCGGGCGTGCCGGGCAAGGCGCAGCCGCCGCACAACCACACCACCTGGGCCTCGATCGCCGGCGTGTACGGCGACGAGCACAACGTGTTCTACGCGCGCACCGACCGGGGCGAAACGCCCGGCGAGGGGAAACTGCAGAAAACGCACGAACTGACGATCCAGCGCGGCTCCGCCTGCGCCATGCTGCCGGACGACTTCCACACCATCGAGGTGACCGGCGAGAGCGAGTCGCTGCACCTGCATCTCTACGGCAAGACGCTGGAAGACCTGCCGGACCGGATCGGCTTTCCATCCAGCACCGGCGGGCGGGTCGCGCGCTTCATGGCGAAACCCGAGATCCAATGCCCCCGAATTGCGCCACAGGAGCTGCGGGCACTGATTTCCAGCTTGGAAAATGCGAGCGGCGAACTGGCGATCCTCGATGTGCGCGAGGAAGGCGTGCATGCACGCAATCACCTGTTCCTCGCCACCTCGGCCCCGCTGTCGCACCTGGAATTGCGCATCGGCCGCCTCGCGCCAAGGCGCAGCGTGCGCATCGTGCTGGTGGACGACGACGAAATTCTCGCGCAGCGCGCGGGGCGGGTGCTCAGGCGCCTGGGCTACCGCGACCTGCACGTGCTGGCCGGCGGCAACGCCGCCTGGAAAGCGGCCGGCTATGAAATTTACTCGGGGATGCACGTGCCTTCCAAGGCCTTCGGCGAACATATCGAACACCACGACAACACCCCGCGCATCGCGGCGGCGGAACTCAAGGCGAAGCTGGATGCAGGCGAAGACCTGGTGGTGCTCGATTCGCGCCCGATGAGCGAATACCGGGTGATGAACATCCCCGGGGCACTCGACTGCCCCGGCGCCGAACTGGCCTACCGCGTGCACCAGGCCGCGCCCCGCCCCAAGACCCTGGTGGTGGTGAACTGCGCCGGACGCACGCGCTCGATCATCGGCGCGCAGTCGCTGATCAATGCCGGCATCCCGAACAAAGTAGTGGCGCTCAAGAACGGCACCATGGGCTGGCACCTCGCCGGGCTTGAGTTGGAACGCGGACAATCGCGCATGGCGCAAGCGCCAGCGGGTGAAGCGTTGCGAAAGGCGCAAGCCGCGGCTGCGAAAGTGGCGAATCGATTCGGGGTACGGATAATTTCGCTTTCAGAATTGAAATCTTTCCAGGAGGAGAAAGCAAAAACCACCTACGTCTTCGACGTCCGCTCGCCCGAGGAATACGCGGCCGGCCACCTGCCCGGGTCAATATCGGCGCCCGGCGGCCAGCTGGTGCAAGCGACTGATACCTATTGCGCGGTCCACGGCGCGCGCATCGCGCTCGTCGACGACCACGGCGTGCGCGCGATCCTGACCGCCTCGTGGCTGCTGCAGATGGGCTGGGCGGAGGTCTTTGTCGTTGCTTCTCCAGTGTTCAGTTCTAGAGAGGTCGAGTTCGCGCCGAAGGTGCCGGAATGTCCGGTGCTCACGCCCCGGGCGATCGAGAACAAGAAAGACATCCTGGTCCTCGATTTCGGCACCAGCCTGCAATATCGCAAGGGGCACATCCCGGGCGCGGCGTTCGCGATTCGCTCCAGGCTTGAAGGCCGAAAAGGTGAATTCGGGACGCAGCCCGTCGTCTGTACGTCGCCCGGCGGACAGCTCGCGCGCTATGCCGCCGCCGACCTCGCGGTGCTGCTCGGGCGCGAAGTACAGGCGCTGGAGGGCGGCACCGAAGCCTGGCGCGCGGCCGGCCTGCCGCTGGAAGCAGGCGAGACGCGCATGCTCGAGCCCCCTGAGGACGTGTACTACAAGCCCTACGACCACCAGGCGCAGATCGAGGCGGCGATGCAGGACTACCTGCAGTGGGAAGTGGCGTTGCTGGAGCAGATCCGCCGCGACCCCGACTGCCGTTTCAGGAATTTTCCCAAGGAGCAAACATGATTCGAATTATTTTCTTCGCTGTTGCACTGCTGTGCGCCGCGACGGCCAACGCCCAAGGCTACCCGAACAAGCCGATCCGCATGGTGGTGCCCTGGCCGCCGGGACAGGCGACGGACCTGGTGGGCCGGCTGATGGCGCTGAAGATGTCGGAGCTGCTCGGCCAGCCGATCGTGGTCGACAACCGCGCCGGCGCCGGCGGCACCATCGGCACCGACAATGCGGCGAAATCGCCGCCCGACGGCTACACCATCCTCGCCGGCTCCAGTGGCCCCGCCACGGTCAGCCCGCTGCTGCAGAAGGTTCCCTACGATGTGGAAAGAGACTTTATTCCCGTGCGCCTGATCGGGGTCTCGCCATACCTGCTGGTGACCTACCCTTCGTTTCCGGCAAATAACGCGAAGGAGTTCATCGAGTTGCTGCGCGCCAATCCGGGCAAGTACACGTTCTCGTCCTCTGGCACGGGGGCCACGGCGCATCTGATCAGCGAGTGGTTCAACTCGCTGGCGCAGGTCAAAACGGTGCACGTGCCTTACAAGGGCAGCGCGCAGGCGCTCACCGATCTCATGTCCGGCCAGGTCGCATACAGCATGGAGACGCTTGCCGGCACCGGCCCGCACGTGCGCGCCGGCAAGCTCAAGACCTTCGGTATATCTTTCGACAAAGGCAGCGCCCTGGCGCCGGGCGTTCCCGCGCTATCCCAGGCTGCCTCGATGCCCGGCTTCGACGTCGGCGCGTGGCTCGGGCTGATGGTGCCGGTGGGCACGCCCAGGGAAATCGTCAATCGGCTGTCCATCGAAGCCGAAAAGGCGCTGCAGGCCGCGGACACCCGCGAGCGGCTCGCCGGCATCGGCCTGGAGATCATCTCCAGGGGAACGGACGAATTCGCGGCTTATCTGAAGGGCGAGAGCGCGCGCTTCGCCTCGATCATCAAGAACGGCAACATCAAGATCGAGCAGTAGCCGCCCGCCTTCCCTTTGCAGCCGGTTCCCCGGGTCCGCGGATCTTCACGCGCTCGCGCAGCGCCACGGCGACCTTGGCTGGATCGACAGCCGCAGACGCCTCTGGCTGTCGGGACGCCTCGCGGACATCATCAAGACCGGCGGCTACAAAGTACAGCCGGAGGAAATCGAGGCAGTACTGGCGGGTGTGCCCGGCTGCGGGCAGATCGTGGTCGCGGCGCTGCCTTCCGACTACTGGGGCGAGGTGATCGTCGCGGCCACGGAACATGCCGCCGCGGGATGGAGAGCCGAGGCGCAAACGCGTGCCGAACGTCTCTCCAAGCACAAACGGCCGCGCGCCTACCTCGAGCTCCCTGCACTGCCGCGCAATGCGCAGGGCAAGATCAGCCGCCGCGAGGTCCGGGCGGCGATTCTCGAGCACTTCCGGCTCGTGGACGAAACGCAACCGAAATTGGAAACGCTCGACTGATCCGGTAGAATCGCGCTCCTTTTTCGGAGCTGTTCCAGCGCGTGATCCGTTTTTCCAACATCAGCCTGATCCGGGGCGCCAAGGTGCTGCTCGAAGGCGCCGACGCCGTGCTCAATCCCGGCGACCGGATCGGGCTGATCGGCGCCAATGGTTCGGGCAAATCGAGCCTGTTCGCGGTGCTACGCGGCGAACTGCACACCGACAAGGGCGATGCCGACTTCCCGCCGCAATGGCGCGTGGCGCACGTGGCGCAGGAAACGTCCGCCCTGAACCGGCCCGCCGTCGAATACGCGATCGATGGAGACACCAATTTAAGGGCTTTTGAGAAAAAACTTCTCCAAGCGGAAAAAGAAAACAACGGCAACCTGATCGGAGAGTTGTACGCGGCGCTCGGGGATGCCGACGCCTACACCGTGCGCTCGCGCGCGGAGCAGTTGCTGGTGGGTCTGGGATTCAAGCATGAAGAACTGGAGATGCCGGTTGCGAGTTTCTCCGGCGGCTGGCGCATGCGCCTCAACCTCGCGCAGGCGCTGATGTGCCCCTCCGACCTGCTGCTGCTGGACGAGCCCACCAACCACCTGGACCTGGACGCCATCCTGTGGGTCGAGGACTGGCTCAAGCGCTACACGGGAACGCTGCTGGTCGTATCGCACGACCGGGATTTCCTCGACGGCGTGGTGAACGTGATCCTGCATATCGACCAGAAGAAACTCAGGCGTTACGCGGGCAACTACTCGGATTTCGAGGTGCAGCGCGCGCAATCGGTGATTCTGGCCGCGGGCCAGCGAGTCAAGCAGGAACGGGAACGCGCCCACCTGCAGTCCTTCATCGATCGCTTCAAAGCCCAGGCCACCAAGGCGCGCCAGGCGCAGAGCCGCATGAAAATGCTCGCCAAGATGGAGGATCTGGCGCCGCTGCATGCCACGGCGCCATTCTCCTTCGAGTTCCGCGAGCCGCTGCGCGCACCGAATCCGCTGCTGGTGCTGGAAGACGCGGCAGCGGGATATAGGGATGACACCGGGCGGGACAAGACCGTGCTGCGCAACATCAACTTCTCGCTACAGTCCGAGCAGCGCTACGGCCTGCTCGGCATCAACGGCGCGGGCAAGTCCACGCTCATCAAGACGATTGCCGGGGAACTCAAGCCGCTGAAGGGAACCGCGCTTTTCAACAAGGGCCTCTCGGTGGGCTATTTCGCCCAGCACCAGATCGAGATGCTGCGCGACGACCAGTCGCCGGTGTGGCATCTCGCGCGCGCCGCCCTGAGCTCGGAAAATGCGACGCGCGAGCAGGATCTGCGCAATTTCCTCGGCGGCTTCAACTTCCCCGGCGAGATGGCGACCGGCTCGATCGCGCATTTCTCAGGCGGCGAGAAGGCCAGGCTCGCCCTTGCGCTGATCGTCTGGCAGCGGCCCAACCTGCTGCTGCTGGACGAACCCACCAACCACCTGGACCTGGAAACGCGCGAGGCGCTCACCGTGGCGCTGGCGCAGTTCGAGGGCACGCTGGTGCTGGTGTCGCACGACCGGCACCTGCTGCGCGCCACCACCGACCAGTTCCTCATCGTCGCCGACGGCAGCTTGCGGCCCTTCGACGGCGATCTGGACGATTACCGCGACTGGCTGCTGAAGAGCAAGCGGGAGAAGCCGGAGGCTCCGGTTGCACCGGTAACTGCGGTGAAGAAAACAGCCACCAAGCCCACCGGCAACAGAAAAAACCTCGATGCCAGGATCAAGCGGCTGGAGGAAATGATCGCCCGGCTGAACGCGAAAAAGGCAGCCATGGAAGCGTGCCTCGCGGATCCGGAAATTTATCTGGACGCGTCGAAAGAAGCGCTGGAAACCGTACTGCGCGACCAGGCGTATGTCGGCAAGGAACTCGGCCAGCTCGAGGGTGAGTGGCTGGAGAAGCAGGCGGAACTGGAGCAGCCCGTCAAATAAAAAGGGGCGCCTCCGCGGCGCCCCTTTGCCCTGCCTGGAAATACCGCTTCAGGCGCCCCCTGCAGTCGCCTCCGCAGCCGGCGCCAATACTTCGGCCGGCGCAAAATCCAGCATCGGTGGCTCGGCGGCCTGGGCCTGGCGGACCTTGTGGTACGCCATGCCGGTGCCCGCCGGGATCAGGCGGCCGACGATGACGTTCTCCTTCAGCCCCCTCAGGCCGTCGCGCTTGCCCATGATCGCCGCTTCGGTCAGAACGCGGGTGGTCTCCTGGAAGGAGGCCGCGGAGATGAACGAATCGGTGGAGAGCGAAGCCTTGGTGATGCCGAGCAGCATGAAGCGGTAAACGGCCTGCTTCTTGCCCTCTTTCTCCGCCTTCTCGTTTTCCTCCAGCACGTCGGCCTTTTCCGCCTGTTCGCCCATGATGAACGTGGTCTCGCCCGGGTCGGTAACCTCGACCCGCCGCAGCATCTGCCGCACGATCACTTCGATGTGCTTGTCGTTGATCTTCACGCCCTGCAGGCGGTACACGTCCTGCACCTCGTCGATGATGTAGCGCGCGAGTTCCTCCACGCCGAGCAGCCTGAGAAGATCGTGCGGATCCACCGGGCCATCCACGATCATCTCGCCCTGGTTCACATCCTGGCCGTCGTGCACCAGCAGGTGCTTGTCCTTCGCGATCAGGAACTCGTGCGCTGTGCCGGTGTCGCCCGGTTCGGTGATCACCAGGCGCTGCTTGCCCTTGGTGTCCTTGCCGAAACTGACCCTGCCGGTGACCTCCGCGAGCATGCCCGCGTCCTTGGGCGAGCGCGCTTCGAACAGCTCCGCCACGCGCGGCAAGCCGCCCGTGATGTCGCGCGTCTTGGAGGTTTCCTGCGGGATGCGCGCGAGCACTTCGCCCACGGACACCTGCTGGCCGTCGCGCACCGCGATCACCGCCCCCACCGGGAAGCTGATGTTCACGGCGTGGTCGGTGCCGGCGATCCTTACCTCGTCGCCCCGCTCGTTGATCATCTTTACCGAGGGCCGCACGCCCTTCGCCGCCGCGCTGCCGCGGCGCTTCGGATCGATCGAGACCAGCGTTGAGAGGCCGGTCACATCGTCGATCTGCTTGGCGACCGTCGTCCCCTCCTCGACGTTCTCGAACTTCACCGTGCCGGCGTATTCGGAAATGATCGGCCGGTGGTGCGGGTCCCAGTTGGCGAGGTTGTTGCCCGCCTTGACCAGCTTGCCGTCGGTGACCGACAGCACCGCGCCGTAGGGAACCTTGTGCCGCTCGCGCTCGCGGCGGTTGTCGTCCTCGATGATCACCTCTCCCGAGCGCGAAATCACCACCTTGTCGCCCTTGGCGTTCTGCACATAGCGCATCGTGGCGGTAAAGCGCGCCGTACCGGAGGACTTTGCTTCGACGTGGCTCTGCACCGCGGTCCTGCTGGCGGCGCCGCCGATGTGGAACGTGCGCATCGTCAGCTGGGTGCCGGGCTCGCCGATGGATTGCGCGGCGATCACGCCGATCGCCTCACCGACGTTCACCGGCGAGCCGCGGCCGAGGTCGCGACCATAGCACTTCGAGCACACGCCCCAGCGCGTCTCGCAATTGAGCGTGGTGCGAACCTTGACCTCGTCGATGCCCAGGCTGTCGATGCTGTCGACCGCATCCTCATCAAGCAGCGTGCCGGCCGGGAACAGGATGTCCTGGGTCTCCGGGTGCGGCATGTCGATCGCGACGACGCGGCCGAGAATGCGCTCCTTCAGCGCCTCCACGACTTCGCCGCCTTCGACCAGCGCCTTCATCGAAACACCGTTCTGCGTTCCGCAGTCATCCTCGATCACCACAAGATCCTGGGTCACGTCCACCAGGCGTCGCGTGAGGTAGCCGGAATTGGCGGTCTTCAACGCGGTGTCGGCGAGACCCTTGCGCGCGCCGTGCGTCGAGATGAAGTACTGCAGCACGTTCAGGCCTTCGCGGAAATTCGCCGTGATCGGCGTCTCGATGATCGAGCCGTCGGGCTTGGCCATCAGGCCGCGCATGCCGGCAAGCTGCCGGATCTGCGCCGCCGAACCGCGCGCGCCGGAGTCGGCCATCATGTAGATCGAGTTGAAGGCTTCCTGCGTCACCTTCTTGCCGTGGCGGTCGATGGTTTCCTCCACGCCGAGCTGTTCCATCATCACCTTGCCGACCTGCTCGCCGCAGCGCGACCAGATATCGACCACCTTGTTGTAGCGCTCGCCCTTGGTAACCAGGCCGGAGGTGTACTGCGATTCGATTTCCTTGACCTCGGCCTCCGACGCGGCGATCGTTTCCTGCTTCGCGGTCGGGATGTGCATGTCGCGCACGCCAAACGAGATGCCGGCGCGCGTTGCGATCGTGAATCCGGATTGCATCAGCTTGTCCGCGAAAATAACGGTTTCGCGCAGCCCGCAGCGCCGGAAGCCGACGTTGATGAGGCGCGAAATCTCCTTCTTCTTGAGCGACCTGTTGAGCAGCTCGAAGGGCAGTCCGGCCGGCAGGATTTCAGAAAGCAACGCCCGCCCGACGGTGGTCTGGTAGCGCGTGACCTTGTCCTTTCTCTCGCCATCGGCGCCGATTTCGACTTCCTTGATCCGCACCCAGCACTTGGCGTGCAGGTCCGCCTGGCGCGTCTCGTAGGCACGCGAGACTTCCCCGACGTTGGAGAAGCTCATGCCTTCGCCTTTCGCATTGATGCGTTCACGCGTGGCGTAGTACAAGCCCAGCACGATGTCCTGCGACGGCACGATGATCGGCTCGCCGTTGGCCGGCGACAGCACGTTGTTGGAAGCGAGCATCAGCGTGCGCGCTTCCATCTGCGCTTCCAGCGACAGCGGAATATGCACCGCCATCTGGTCGCCGTCGAAGTCCGCGTTAAACGCGGCGCACACCAGCGGGTGCAGCTGGATCGCCTTGCCCTCGATCAGGATCGGCTCGAAAGCCTGGATGCCGAGGCGATGCAGCGTCGGCGCGCGGTTCAGCATCACCGGGTGCTCGCGAATCACATCTTCCAGGATGTCCCAGACCTCGGGTACTTCCTGTTCCACCAGGCGCTTGGCCGCCTTGATGGTGGTGGCGAGGCCGAGCAGTTCGAGCTTGTTGAAGATGAAGGGTTTGAACAGTTCCAGCGCCATCTTCTTCGGCAGGCCGCACTGGTGCAGCTTCAACTGCGGACCGACGACGATCACCGACCGTCCGGAGTAATCCACGCGCTTGCCGAGCAGGTTCTGGCGGAAACGGCCGCCCTTGCCCTTGATCATGTCGGCCAGCGACTTCAGCGGCCGCTTGTTGGCGCCGGTCATTGCCTTGCCGCGGCGGCCATTGTCGAGCAGCGAATCGACAGCTTCCTGGAGCATCCGCTTCTCGTTCTTGACGATAATTTCCGGCGCCTTCAACTCTAGAAGCCTTTTCAACCTGTTATTTCTGTTAATAACGCGGCGATACAGGTCGTTGAGATCCGAGGTCGCGAAGCGGCCGCCATCCAGCGGCACCAGGGGGCGCAGCTCCGGCGGCAGCACCGGCAGCACTTCCATCACCATCCAGTCGGGCTTGATGCCGGAGTTCTTGAAGCCTTCGAGCACTTTCAGGCGCTTGGCGAGCTTCTTGATCTTGGCATCCGAGCTAGTTTCCTCGAGATCCTTCCTGATGGTTTCGATTTCACGCTTCAGGTCGATCGCGCGCAGCAGCATGCGCACGCCCTCAGCGCCCATCGCCGCGGAGAAGTCATCGCCGTACTCCTCCACCTTGGCGGAATAGTCGTCTTCAGTCAGCAGCTGGCAGCGCTTGAGCGGCGTCAGCCCCGCGTCGGTGACGACATAGGCTTCGAAATACAGCACGCGCTCGATGTCCCGCAGCGTCATGTCGAGCACCAGGCCGAGACGGGAGGGCAGCGACTTCAGGAACCAGATATGGGCCACCGGGCTGGCGAGCTCGATGTGGCCCATGCGCTCGCGGCGCACCTTGGCCAGCGTCACTTCGACGCCGCATTTTTCGCAGATCACGCCGCGATGCTTGAGGCGCTTGTACTTGCCGCACAGGCACTCGTAATCCTTGATCGGCCCGAAGATCTTGGCGCAGAACAGGCCATCGCGCTCCGGCTTGAAGGTGCGGTAATTGATGGTTTCCGGCTTCTTGACCTCGCCGTAGGACCAGGAACGGATCTTCTCGGGCGAAGCAAGCCCGATCTTGATCGCGTCGAATTCCTCGTCCTGCTGGACCTGCTTGAAGAGCTCGAGTAGCGCTTTCATTAGTATCTCTCCAGGTCGATATCAATACCCAGCGAACGTATTTCCTTGACCAGCACGTTGAACGACTCCGGCATGCCGGCGTCGATCTTGTGGTCGCCCTTGACGATGTTCTCGTACACCTTGGTGCGGCCGTTGATGTCATCGGACTTCACCGTCAACATCTCCTGCAGCGTGTACGCGGCGCCGTAGGCCTCCAGCGCCCAGACCTCCATCTCGCCGAAGCGCTGGCCGCCGAACTGCGCCTTGCCACCGAGGGGTTGCTGCGTGACCAGCGAGTACGGTCCGGTCGAGCGCGCGTGCATCTTGTCGTCGACCAGGTGATGGAGCTTGAGCACGTGCATGTAACCCACGGTGACCTGGCGGTCGAAAGCCTCGCCGGTGCGGCCGTC
>CAMDRF010000084.1 GCA_945906765.1 Nitrosovibrio sp. Nv4
CGCCCGACGACAGCCTGTTCGCGCGCTTCACGCGCGCCTCATTTCTTTTTTTATTGAATCATTGGAAAAATCTTGACCATCTGGAATGGGAGCGCTGCGGCGTGCTGCAGCTCGCGCGCGACGCAAAAGAACGGGAATCGCAGCAGCGGGCGCTGGCGACGCTAGGCTATCCGGCGCGCTACGCGCAGTTCGATGCAGCGAAGGGCGGCATCTGGTTCCCCGAAGCGGGCTGGGTCAAGCCGCGCAGCCTTGTTGACGGTTTGCTTGCCCGTTTTCCTATTGAGAAATGTTTTGACCGGGAAGTTGCGTCACTTTCTTGTGAAAACAATGTCTGGCAGGCAAAGGACGGCCAAAGCAACATCATCGCTTCGGCAGCTGTTGTGGTGCTCGCCAACGCGGCCGATGCCATGCGCCTCGCGCCGCAGCCGGAGGTGCGCCTGCGGCGCGTGCGCGGCCAGCTGACGCTGGTGCCCGCGATCGAGGGACTCGAACACGTCATCCTGCGCGGCGGCATGGCGCTGCCCGGCATCGACGGCGCCTCGCTGGTGGGCGCGAGCTACGACATCGGCGACGAGGATCCGCAACCGCGCACCGACAGCCACGCCGGCAACCTCGAGCGGCTGGAGCAGATGCTACCGGGCGCTTCGCACGGTTTGGATCCGGAAAAGCTGGAAGGCCGGGTCGCGTTCCGCGCCGTGGTGCGCGACCGGCTGCCGATGATCGGTCCGATTACAGATCCGCGCAGCGACGGGTTGTACGGTGCTTTTGCCTACGGCTCGCGCGGCCTGCTCTGGGCGGGACTCTGCGGCGAGCTGATCGCCTCCATGCTCGAAGGTGAACCGCTACCGGTGGAGAGAAAACTGGCCGCCGCGGTGGATCCAGGGCGCTTTGCGCTTAGAGCAGCCAGGAAAAAAGCTACCAGCGCTCCAGCTTGATGTCGTCGTAGGACGCGGGCTGCGAGATCGGCTCGATGTGGCTGAGCGTGATCGCGTGCGGCACCAGCGAGCGGATGCGCTCCTCGATCTCCTCCGAGAGCTGATGGGCGCGATCCACCGGCCAGGCATCGGGCACCAGCAGGTGGAAGGAGATGAAGCGCCGCGCGCCCGCCTGGCGCGTGAGCAGGGCGTGGAACTCGATCCCGTAACGCGGCCGGTACTCGGCGAAGATCTTCTCGATCTGCGCGCGTTCGGCCTCGGGTATCGCCGCATCGAGCAGCCCGGCGAAGGAGCGGCGCATCAGCATGAAGCCGGTGAACACGATGTGGACCGCCACCGCTATCGCGATCAGAGGGTCGAGGATGTGCCAGCCGGTGGCGGCGATCAACGCGACGCCCGCGATCACGCCGACCGAAGTCCAGACATCGGTCATCAGGTGCTGGCCGTCGGCCTCCAGCGCGATGCTGTGCAGGCGGCGGCCGACCGAGATCAGCATCCGGCCGCAACCGAGGTTGATCGCGGAAGCGACGACCGACAACGCGATGCCGAGGAACGGCGCTTCGATCGGCTGGGGATCGGAGAGGCGCGCTACCGCGGCGTACACGATGCTGGCCGCGGCGAGCACGATCAGCGCGCCTTCGATGCCGCTGGCGAAATACTCCGCCTTGAAGCGGCCGTAAGGATGCGCCGCGTCGGGCGGCGAGGCCGCGAGCCGCAACATTGAAAGCGCGAGCAGCGCCGCGGCGAGATTGATCAGCGATTCGAGGGCGTCCGAGAGCAGGCCGACCGAGCCGGTGACCTGCCAGGCGAGGGTCTTCAATGCGATGGTCGCCAGCGCGGCGGCGACCGAGAACCACGCATAGCGCTCGAGCATCAGCTCTGCCTGAGAATGGCCGGGCTGGCTTCTTTCACGTCTTTCAACCCGCACAGGGCCATAGTCACATCAAGTTCCTTGCGGATGATCTCGAGCGCCGTCGTCACGCCCTCTTCGCCCATCGCGCCCAGGCCCCAGGCGAACGCCTTGCCGATCATCGTGCCCTTCGCGCCCAGCGCCAGCGCCCGGAGCACGTCCTGCCCGGACTGGATGCCGCCGTCGAAAATCACTTCGGTCCTGTCACCGACCGCCTGCACGATCTCGGGCAGCGCGCGAATCGAGGACACCGTGCCATCGAGCTGGCGGCCGCCATGGTTGGAGACGACGATGGCGTCGGCGCCCGAGGCGGCGGCGAGCTTCGCATCCTCGACATCGAGGATGCCCTTGAGGATCAGCTTGCCGCCCCAGCGTTCCTTCACCCAGGCGACATCGTCCCAACTGAGCGTCGGATCGAACTGGCCCGCGATCCATTGCGACAGCGTGGTCAGGCTGTCGGCGCCCTTGATCTGGCCCTCCAGGTTGCCGAAGCTTTTGCGCCTTCCACTCAGGACATTCAGCGCCCAGGATGGTTTTCCCAGGACATCCAGAAAAGAACCCAATGTCAGGCGAGGCGGCACCGCGAGACCGTTCTTCAGGTCGCGGTGGCGCTGGCCCTGGATCTGCAGGTCGAGCGTCAGCACCAGCGCCGAGCATTTCGCCGCTTTGGCGCGCTCGATGAGCGAAGCCGCGAAGCCGCGGTCGCGCATGACGTAGAGCTGGAACCAGAACGGCTTGGTCACCGCGCTCGCCACGTCCTCGATCGAGCAGATCGACATGGTGGAGAGCGTGAACGGAATGCCGAACTTCTCCGCCGCGCGCGCGCCGAGCATCTCGCCATCCGCCCAGTTCAGGCCGCTAAGCCCGACCGGCGCGATCGCCACCGGCATCGTGACGTCCTGCCCGACCATGGTGCTGCGGGTGGAACGCTGATCGACGTTGATCGCCACCCGCTGACGGAATTTCAGCGCGTCGAGGTCGTCTTTGTTGGCGTGGAGAGTGACTTCGTCGTAGGAACCGCGATCCACGTACTCGAAGATCGCCCGGGCGACGCGCTTCTTCGCCATCTGGCGCAGGTCTTCGATATTGGTGATCACGGGCACGGGGATTTAGTGTTTCACATCGTGGGATACAATGCCACCCCCATGCCGGCCGCCAAGAGCGAACAGAAGAACCCCATCCAGGTCATCGCGCGGATGCTGAAGCTGCTCGACGTGCTCGCCGCGCATCCCGAACCGCTGGGCCTGAAGCAGGTGGCGCAATACACCGGCCTGCATCCTTCCACCGCGCACAGAATACTTTCGGCAATGGCCGCCGACCGCATCATCGACCGCATCGAGCCCGGCAGCTACCGCCTCGGCATGCGGCTGCTCGAGCTCGGCAACCTGGTGAAAATGCGCATCAACGTGCGCGAAATGGCGTTGCCGGTGATGCGCGAACTTTACTCGCAGATCGGCGAAACCGTGAACCTCTCGGTGCGCCACGACGACGAGATCGTCTACGTCGAGCGCACCTCGTCGGGCCGCTCGGCGATGCGCGTGGTGCACGTGATCGGCGCCCGCGCCGCGCTGCACATCACGGCGGCGGGCAAGCTTTTCCTGCTCGAGGAAGGTTTCCAGAAATTGCGCGAGTACGCCAAGCGCACCGGGCTCGCCTCGCACACCAGGAACTCGCTCAGCAGCCTGCCGCTGCTGGAACGCGAACTCGAACGCATCCAGCGCCAGGGCTGGGCCACCGACGCCGAAGAAGCCGAGCTCGGCGTGCGCTGCGTCGCGGCCGCGGTGCGCGACGACGCCGGACAGCTGATCGCCGCACTGTCGATCTCCTCCCCCGCCGACCGCATGAAGCCTACCTGGGGACCGCTGGTGAAGGAATCCGCCGAGCGCATCGCGCACGCCATCGGCCACCGCCGCGACGGCACGCGCATCGGCGCCGCTTGAATTGAACATCGGGTCCTGACCCCGATGTTTACGCTGCCACCAGTCCGTGGAGGGAGAACAAGCCCTGCGGATCCAGCCAGACTTTCTCGCCTCTGAAGCCCGCGCTGCGGGCAAGCGCGCGGAAGCCGGCGATCGAGTACTTGTAGGAATTCTCAGTATGGATTGATTCGCCTGCGTCGAAGGCGAAGCGGTAGTTGCCGACGTTCACGCTCTGCGGCACGAGCGACACGAGGTGCATCTCGATCCTGCCGAGCGCGACGTTGTAGAGCGCGTAGTGGCGGAAGCGGCGCAAGCGGAAATCGCCGCCCAACTCGCGGTTGATGCGCGCGAGCAGGTTCAGGTTGAACGCGGCGGTGACGCCTTTGGCATCGTTATAAGCGGCGTGCAGCACGTTGGCGTCCTTTTTCAGGTCCACGCCGACCAGCATCGCGCCGCCGGGACCCACCTGCCCGCGCGTCATGCGCAGGAACGCGTGCGCTTCTTCGGGCGTGAGATTGCCGATGGTCGAGCCCGGGAAGTACACCACGCGCCGGCCCCTCGCCTGCGTCATCGGTATTTTCAGCGGCCGCGAGAAATCGCCGTGCACCGCGAGGACGTCGAGCCAGGGAAACAGTCTGCGCAGTTTCGCCGTCGCATGGCGCAGCGCGTCCGCGGAAATATCGACGGCAATGTAGGCCGACGGGCGCAGCGCCTGGATCAGGAGGCGCGACTTCATGCTTTCGCCGCTGCCGTACTCGATCAGCGTGCTGTTTTTGCGCGCGAAGCGGGCAATTTCAGAAATATGGCCGCGCGTGAGCGCGAGCTCGCTGCGTGTCGGGTAATACTCCTTCAGGCGGCAGATCGCCTCGAACAGGCGGCTGCCTTGCGCGTCATAGAAATACTTCGGGGGCAAGGCCTTCTGGGGCAGGGAGAGCCCCGCGATCACGTCCTCGCGGAAGCTGTTTGCGGGGACCATCGCACCGGAGAAAACTACCCGCGCGGACCTTTGGGGGCGTGCGCGTCGAGCCATTTCTTGATGCGGTTGGCGTCGCCGGCGCGCGAGAACTTGCCCCACGAATCGAGCAGCACGACGTTGACTTCGCGCGACGCCATGCGCACGCGCATGACGAGACAGCGGCCGGCTTCGCTGATGTAGCCGGTCTTGGAGAGGCCGATGTCCCACTGCGCGCTGCGCACCAGGCCGTTGGTATTGCGATAACCGAGCGGCCGGCCGAGCGCCTGGACGGTGGCGCTTTCGCGCGTCGAGTACTCGCGGATGAGCGGATACTCGTGCGCGGCGGCCACCAGCCGCGCGAGGTCGTGCGCGGTGGAGACGTTCGCCGAGGACAGGCCGGTCGGGTCGACGAATTTGGTGGCGCCCATGCCGAGCACCAGCGCCTTGGCGTTCATCGCCGCGACGAACACTTCGAGGCCGCCCGGATAGGTGCGGCCCAGAGAGGCGGCAGCGCGATTCTCGGAAGACATCAGCGCGAGCAGCAGCAGTTCGTCGCGCGTCAGCACGGTGCCCGGCCGCAGGCGCGAGCGCGTGCCCTTGAGCAGATCGTAGTCCTCGTCGCTGATGGCGACGCGCTGCCCGAGGTTGAGGTTGGCGTCCAGGATCACCATCGCGGTCATCAGCTTGGTGATGGAGGCGATCGGCAGCACCGCGCCCTGGTTCTTGGCGATCAGCGTCTCGCCGCTGGCGGCGTCCTGCACCAGCACGACCGAGGAGCGCAGGAACACGTCGTCCGGCCGTGCGGAAGACTTCGGCGCGCCATTCTTGTCGCCGGCCTGCGCGAAACCGATGCTGAGCGCGAGCACCGCCGCCAGCGCGGCGATGGCGACGATTTTTTCCAGGTGGTGCAGGCTTCGTTCGGTGTTCTGCATGCCCGTCGATCGTTGAGAACTGCGCGAGTGTAGCCGAACAAATGTCAAAAATGCAAGCAAATATAAAGACCTAGGACGATTACTTAACATCGGTTCAAGCCGATTGGGCCCGTTCCAGCACGGCTTCGGCTTGCGCGGCCTGTTGCTGCAACGCCCACATGCGGGCGTATTCGCCCTCGGCGGCGAGCAACTGCCGGTGCGTGCCGCGCTCGACGATGCGCCCGTGGTTCAGCACCAGGATCATGTCGGCGTCCATGACGGTGGACAGCCGGTGCGCGATGACCAGCGTCGTGCGGCCGACCGCAATGCGCTCGAGTTCGGCCTGGATCGCCTTCTCCGCCCTGGAATCGAGCGCCGAGGTCGCCTCGTCGAAGATCAGGATGGGCGGATTCTTCAGCAGCGCGCGCGCGATCGCCACGCGCTGCTTCTCTCCCCCGGAGAGCTTCAGGCCGCGCTCGCCCACCATGCTTTCGTACTTCGCCGGCAGGGTCTCGATGAAATCGTGGATGTGCGCGGCGCGCGCCGCTTCGATGACTTCGGCTTCGCTGGCCGCGGTCCTGCCGTAATGGATGTTGTAGCGGATGTTGTCGTTGAACAGCACCGTATCCTGCGGCACGATGCCGATGGCGGCCCGCAGGCTGGTTTGCCTGACGTCTTTGATGTCGACGTTGTTGACCAGAATCTTGCCACCGGAAACATCATAGAAACGGAACAGCAACCGCGCGAGGGTGGATTTGCCCGAGCCCGAGTGCCCGACCACGGCCACCCGCTGCCCGGCTGGAATCGTGAAGCTGACGTCGTGGAGTATTTGCCTTTCTTTTTCGTAGAAAAAATTTACATGTGAAAACTCAATTGCGGCCGGCCCCGGCGGCACCTCGGGCGCACCCGGCCGGTCGTCGACTTCGCGGTTCGCGCCCAGCAGGTGGAACATCTTGTCCATGTCCAGCAGCGACTGCTTGATCTCGCGGTACACCATGCCGAGGAAATTGAGCGGGATGTAGAGTTGAATCAGCAACGCGTTGACCAGCACCAGGTCGCCCAGCGAGAGGGCGCCCGAGGTCACGCCTTCGGCGGCGAGGAACATGAGCGCGGTCACCGCGGCGGCGATCACCAGGCTCTGGCCGATGTTGAGCAGCCCGAGCGAGGACTCGAAGCGCACCGCCGCGTCTTCGTACTTGCGCAGGTTCCTGTCGTAGCGCCGTGCCTCGAACTCCTCGTTGCCGAAATACTTCACCGTCTCGTAATTGAGCAGGCTGTCGATGGCGCGCGTGTTGGCGCGCGAGTCGAGATCGTTGGCGCGGCGCCGGATTTCGATGCGCCACTCGGTGACCGTGATGGTGAAGCCGATGTACACCACCACCGCGCCGAAGGTGACCGCGGCGAAGCGCCAGTCGAACTTGCTGAGCAGGACGGCGGCGACCAGCACGAACTCCAGGATCACCGGAATGATCGAGAACAGCAGGTAGGAGAGCAGCGTCGAGATGCCACGCGTGCCGCGCTCGATATCGCGCGTCATGCCGCCGGTCTGCCGGTCGAGGTGGAAGCGCAGCGACAGGCCGTGCAGGTGGCGGAACACGTTCAGCGCGACGCGCCGGATCGCGTGCTGGGTGACCCGAACGAAGACGGCATCACGCAGTTCGCCGAACAGGGTGGTCGAAAAGCGCAGCATCCCGTAGGCCGCCAGCAGGGCCACCGGGATCACCACGGCCGCGAGCTTGGGGTCGAGGCCAGGGTTCCGCCCGACGTTCAGCCCATCAACGATTTCCTTCATCACCAGCGGCACGCCGACGTTGGCGAACTTCGCCGCCACCAGCAGCGTCAGCGCGAGCAGCACGCGCCAGCGGAAATCCCAGAGATACGGCAGCAGCACGGCCACCGAGCGCCATTCGTTGCCTCGCAACGCCTGGACGGGCGCGGAACTGTGATGACCTTGGGCTGCCATGGGGAGCGGGATTCTAACCGTCGCGGGGCGTGCATTCCCGAATTGGCGCGGCCCCTTGAAACGCAGCTACCTGTATGGGAATATATGGCATTGCCATATATCAAAGGAATGTGCCTGCAATGGACTCGGCCAAGGTTTTCATGACGGGGCGCAGCCAGGCGGTACGCCTGCCAAAGGCGTATCGATTCCAGTCGGATGAGGTCTTGATTGAACGACAGCCCGACGGCGCGCTTCTGCTGCGTCCCAAGCCCAAACTTCCGCTGGGTGACCGATTGAGG
Source organism: Nitrosovibrio sp. Nv4 (assembly GCA_945906765.1). Lineage (GTDB taxonomy): Bacteria > Pseudomonadota > Gammaproteobacteria > Burkholderiales > SG8-39 > RBG-16-66-20. The sequence continues at coordinate 7,872 of CAMDRF010000084.1, forward strand.
GCGATCCTGCAGGACCTGCCTGATGATCCGACTTTTGTACGCCCCGATCAGCCTGCGTTGGAGCGAGATTCGACTTGGTGGGCAGCGAATGGTTTTGTATCGACGCCCAGAAAATCACCACGCAAGCACAAGAAACGGGCCAAAAGGTAATGTATTTGCTCGATACCAATACCTGCGTGTACGCAATCCGGCGGCGTCCCGAGCAGGTTTACCAGCGTCTTTCCGATAGCGCGGGCGAGATCGTCGCGCTTTCGGTGGTCACGGCATTCGAACTGGAAATCGGCGCGTTACGTGCGCAAGGCCGCGGCTACAGCGAGGCGGTGCGAAGGTTCCTCGGAGAGTTCTCCGTGCTGCCGCTGGAAGACTCCGCGCGCGACGCCTACGGACGATTGCGCACCAGCCTGGAACGCCAGGGCGAACGGATCGGCGCCCACGACATGCTGATTGCCGCCCACGCCATCGCGCTGGGCGCGATCCTTGTCACGAATAACGAAAAGGAATTCAGGCGGGTCAAGGGACTGAGAGTTGAAAACTGGGTCGCATAAAGAGGAACATGCGGCACGCATACACTGCGGCACGCATACTTGACAACTTGTCATGATATGCGAGAATAACGTCTCTTGCGGAGACTGCCATGCGTACCCTGACCATCGGCGAATTTAAAGCGCGCTTTTCCGATGTATTGAGCGCCGTCCAGGCAGGCGAGTCCGTCATCGTCTGTTACGGGCGCAAGAAGCAGCGCGTGGCCGCGTTGGTGCCATACGCGGAGTTCGCCGCCGGCGCCGGCAAGCGCCCGCTCGGCTTGCTCAAGTCCAAAGGCAGCTTTACCTTGACCGATGACTTTGCCTTGAGCGACGAAGAGTTTCTCACGGCATGAGCTTTCTGCTCGATACCCATAGCTTTTTATGGGCGGTTTTCTCCCCCGAGAAGCTGAGTCGCCGCGCACGCAGCACAATCGCCGACACCACGAGCGAGGTCTGTTTGTCGTCCGTCACCTTTTGGGAGATCTCGCTCAAGTTCGCGCTCGGAAAACTGGTTCTCAATAACTCGATGCCGGAGGATCTGGTCACTACCGCCCAGGAAATGGGACTGTCGCTGATCAGTCCGTCGGCCGAAGAGGCGGCGAGTTTTCACCGGCTGCCGCGTGCGGCACATCGCGATCCGTTCGACCGCATGCTCGCCTGGCAGGCGATTCATCGGCGGATGGTATTGGTGACCAAGGACGGCGCCTTGCCCGTCTATCACAACGCCGGACTGAAGACGCTCTGGTAGCAGGCTGGCGGTCGCTCTTGTATCGCTCAACATTCGACGCGCGCCTCGAAGACCGTAGAATATGGGCGATGCATCGGTATAGACGAATCGAGCCGCTAGCAAACTGCCATGATGGTATTGCTAGCAATCGCGTGGCAGTTCCTCCAAGTCGCCTCCCTGTCAGGCGGCTGGTTGAGCGAGCGCTGAATTCCATTCTTCATGCTGGCCGCCAGTTCGCCCATGGCAATTAACATAGCGTTTCGGCGGAAAGCAGTGGCCACGCTGACAAATCAGATCGGCGCGTATGTTCTTTGCGATCTGGACCAAATTCCGATCTATGTTGGGCAGTCTATTGACGGCATCCGCGCGCGAGTAAGGAGACACTTGACCTCTGCGCGCTCCGACATCATCGCAAACCGGCAAATCGATGTGTGGGAGATCGCTTGGGTGTGGACCTACCCGGTCCAGAATCGAGAGGACATTAACCCGCTCGAAGCCGTGCTCTTCCACCAGTTCGACAAGAAATCGGCGCTCATGAACGGTAAGCTGCCCAAAGCGCCGGCGCAGAGAATTAGGGCGCCAAAACCAGCGCAGAAAATCCAAGTGATGAGCGACGCCGAGATCGGCGAGAAGAAAGCGGCTTCCCTTAGATTGCCTAGGCAGGCCGAGCACTATTCACAGATCGTTGGCCACTTTCTAGCAGTAAAGAACTCGAAGGAAATTGCGAGGGCAATCCAAGCGCATTTCGTGCGTCTCGAGAGATACCACCGAAGTTTGCTGCAGTTGGCCACGGAAGAAGAGGACAAGCCTCTAGCGGGCGAAGCGGATAGCTTTTGAATAGGATATATGTATATAATAACAGTACTCTAATGCGTATTAGCGAGATCGAATGGAACAACTGAAGCTGCTTGATTCTAGGACGTCAGGTAGTCATTCAAACGACACACGACGTCTCGGTGCTCGGTTGCCAAATCGTATCGTGCGAGGTGCGCGCCGCACCTTTCTGGAGTTCTTCGCGGGCAGCGGGTTGGTTGCCGAGGGGCTTAAGGGAATTTTTCTCCCCGTGTGGGCGAACGACAACTGTAGTAAAAAAGCTGCCGTTTATATAGCAAATCATGGACACAAACACTTTCAAACTTGTTCAATAGCTGAGGTCGGTGGCGCGTCGCTTCCTTGCGCAGAACTCGCTTGGGCGTCATTCCCATGCCAAGATTTATCTCTTGCTGGACGATCAGGCGGAATCAATGGCGCGAGGAGCGGATTGGTCTGGGAATGGCTTAGGGTCATTGACGAAATGCCCAAGCGACCATCGATTCTTGTTGCGGAAAATGTTTTAGGACTTGTATCCGCAGCTGGTGGTGACAACTATCGGACACTTCATCGCGCGCTCATAGACCGCGGGTACATGGTGGGAGCGATGATGCTCGACGCGACGCGATGGCTTCCCCAATCGCGACCTCGCGTTTTTGTTGTGGCAGTGGCGCGATCCGTAGAGATTCCGGAGGAATTGATCGGTGGCGAGCCGGGCTGGATACACCCTAAGGCGGTATGTAGGGTCGCCGATCGACTTGATGGATGGACATGGTGGCGTATGCCCGAGCCTCCCAAGAAAGAGTCGCGACTTCTGGACGTCATTGAGTGGAAAGCGCATTTTCCTGACGTGGAAACAGAGCAACGTAATATAAAACTGATTTCGCGGCGACATCGCAAGCAGTTGGATGCTCTCTCCGGCGATGTGGTGGTGCCCGGATACAAACGAACTCGTGATGGAAAGCAAGTCCTAGAGCTGCGGTTCGACGACGTGGCGGGATGTCTACGCACTCCTGATGGAGGTAGTAGCAGGCAGGTTCTGGTGATACGGAAGCGCCAGCGGATCCGTAGCCGACTTCTAACGATGCGAGAAGCCGCTCGGCTTATGGGTGCGCCTGAACGGTACAAGATTCCTGGCAGCTACAACGATGGTTATAGAGCTATGGGAGATGCAGTGGCAGTTCCCGTTGCTCGGTGGCTCGCTCGAAAATTGCTCCTTCCGCTAGCGATCGCCGCCGATGGTCGATAGGCTGGGTTAGCTTCCTGACGTATGACAGACAACCTCACGCCAGCTCAACGAAGTGCGGCGATGAGAATGGTCAAAGGAAAGAACACAAAGATCGAGATCGCAGTCCGTAAGATCGTTCGCCAGATAGGTGAATCTGGATATCGGCTTCATCGTTCTGAAATCGCAGGCAGTCCAGATTTAGCGTGGATTCAACGAAAGATCGCCTTGTTCGTCCATGGCTGTTTTTGGCATGGGCATGAATGTCCTCGCGGAGCTCGACGGCCGAGGACGAATCACGCGTATTGGCGGTCGAAGATAGAGAAAAATCGACTGCGCGATGCTAAGAATCAGGAAAGGCTAAGGACGAATGGCTGGCGTGTATTTGTTGTATGGGAATGCAAGATGAGGAACGAGGCCATACTCCGTAGACGCCTAGTGAAGTTCTTTTCTTTCAAGTGATGCCAGGGGCCGAGTGGCTGGAGTTGCGATGCAAGCACATTCTCCACCGCTACGAGCACCTGGTGCGCTACCGACGTGATCCCCGACATCGCCTGAAGCAGCTCAAAAGCAGGGTGGCCGATCCTCGCGCGAGCCCAAGAAGTGAAGTGCAGAAGTGCAAAAAACCTTGACGGGAAAAGCCTAAGCCCATAACATTCAAACGTTCGTTTGAATCAGGAATCCCCCATGAACCTGCGCGCCATCAAGCCCCCGCACGAAACCCGTACCCGCATCCTCGACGCCGCAGAAGAGCTGTTCATGCAGCACGGCTTCGAGAGCACTTCGATGCGCCTGCTGACCGCCAAGGCCGACGCCAACCTCGCCGCGGTCAACTACCACTTCGGCTCCAAGGACGCGCTTATCGAGGCGGTGTTCCGGCGCCGGCTCGATCCGATGAATGCCGGACGGATCGCCGAACTGGACCGGCAGGAGAAGGACGCCGGCGGTCGCGCGCTCGCACCGGAGGCAATCATCCGCGCCTTCGTCGGCGCCAGCCTGCGCATGATCGAGGATTCGAAGAACGGCGGCCGCAACTTCATCCGGTTGCTCGGGCGCACCTATACCGATCCGCAGAAGCACATCCGCTCCCTCATCGGGCAGCTCTATGCGCCCGCCATGGAGCGCTTCAAGAGCGCCTTCGAGCGCGCGCTGCCGCAGATGCCGCGCGACGAACTGGTCTGGCGCATCCATTTCATGTTCGGCACGCTCGCCTACACGCTGGCCGCCACCGATACGGTGCAGCTGATCGCCGGCTGCAAGCCCGAGGACCGCTATGACGCGCGCCTGCTGGAAGCGCGCCTTACCGCTTTCCTGCAGGCCGGGCTGCTCGCGCCGCTGCACGATGCCGGAGACGTGAAGAAGGCTGCCTGATCAATTTTCTGGTTTAGGGGGAGGTCCCATGCTGGATATCGCCGTGTTTGCCGCTGCTACCGTCGCGGTCCTGGTTCTGCTCGCCTATTTCCAGGCGCCGATCCTCGTGTGGACCGTTGCCGCCGGCCTGATGCTTGCCACGTGGTTAGGTGTTCTTGAGTTTCCGATGATTGCGAATTTTTCCGTGGCGGCGGTATTCGTGCTGATCGGGGCAGTCCTGAACATCGTTGCGTTGCGGCGCTGGCTCGTCAGCGACCACGTGCTCGCGATTTTCCGCCGCATCCTGCCGGACATGTCGCAGACCGAGAAGGAAGCGATTGACGCGGGCACGGTGTGGTGGGACGCGGATCTGTTTTCCGGCAAGCCCGACTGGAACAAGATGCTCGCGATCCCGGCGCCGAAGCTCTCCGCCGAGGAGCAGGCTTTCCTCGACGGCCCCTGCGAGGAAGTCTGCGCCATGACCGACGACTGGGAGGTCACGCACGAGCGCTACGACCTGCCGCCGCAGGTCTGGCAGTACGTGAAGGACAAGGGTTTCCTCGGCATGATCATCCCGAAAAAATACGGCGGCCTTGGTTTTTCGGCGATGGGCCATTCGGCGGTGGTGATGAAGCTCTCGACGCGCTCCAACGCGCTCAGCGTCAGCGTGATGGTGCCCAATTCGCTCGGGCCGGCCGAACTGCTGCTGCACTATGGAACGGATGAGCAGAAGAATCACTACCTGCCGCGCCTCGCCAAGGGACTGGAAGTCCCGTGCTTCGCGCTCACCAGCCCCGAGGCCGGCTCGGACGCGGCCTCGATTCCCGATTACGGTATCGTTTGCCGTGGGACACACCAGGGCAAGGAAGTGCTCGGCATGCGCGTCACCTGGGACAAGCGCTACATCACGCTCGGCCCGATCGCGACGCTGCTTGGCCTTGCCTTTCGCCTCTACGATCCAGAGCATTTACTGGGAGAAAAAGAGGATCTCGGCATCACCTGCGCCCTGGTCCCGACCAATCACCCGGGCGTGATCATCGGCCGGCGCCACCTGCCGCTCAACGCGGTGTTCCAGAACGGCCCGAACTCCGGCAAGGACGTGTTCATGCCGATCGACTGGATCATCGGCGGCAAGGACTACGC
>CAMDRF010000085.1 GCA_945906765.1 Nitrosovibrio sp. Nv4
AGAGGAGTTCATCTTCGTCTTCCGGCGAAAGTGTGAACGGTTCGTCCGGTTCGCGTGAGAGTACAGCGACAACCGAACCCTCGACGAGGGGAACACCCTCGACGACGACCTTCCCGCCGACAACGATACCAGTGGTGACTTGCATGAGCCGATAGTACTCCTATGGTGACAGCGGATATGAGACTGACGCCGAACTTAATGATTAGCCTGCATGTGCCGGATGCTGGAAGCTTGCATTGGTGGAAGCAAGTAGGTACAGGTAGAAACTGGCTTCTGCCGGCAGGCATCCAGATACGGAATCTTGCCCGAACCGCTTTTCGTCCCGTTTCCGATTCGAGGGTGCTGTTACGGATCCGAGCTGTTCGAGGCCCGCGCGCTTTCGGTCAGCAGCCGTTGCAGGATTTCGAGGCGCTGCGTGCTGTCGTTCAGTTCAAGCAGCTTCTGCCGGGCGGCAGTGGGCAGGGGCAGTACTTCCGCAAGGCGCGCAGCCACCCACGTGCTTGAATCGAGCAGGAACGGTTTGGCGAACAGCCGTTCGCCGTGCTCCGTAACGATGCGTTCGAGCAGCTGCCGGCAGGCGCGGAATTTCTCCGGCATCGGCATATCTGCCGCCTCCGCGAGCAGTTCGATGTCGGCGAGGATGAGGCCGTCGGCCCGCACCCGGCGCTCAAGCACGCGGAAGCGCTCGGCGCCCTGCGCGACCAGTTGCAGCAGCCCGAGCTGCTGCATGTCCCATTGCGTGATGCGCGCGAGGCATCCGAGGTTCTCGTGCGTTGCCGGGGTTCCGACTTCGGCGCCGTCGCGGATCAGGCAGACGCCGAAGGGCGTGCCCTCGCGCAGGCATCCCTTGGCCATCTCCAGGTAGCGCTGCTCGAAGATCCTGAGCGGCAGCAGGCCGCCCGGGAACAGCACCGTGCCGAGCGGGAAAAGCGGAATGTCCTTGCCGGTTCCCGTCATCCGGCGGCGTTTGCGTCCGACGCAGCGAGGCCGCGATGGCGCACCAGCACCCGCGCTTCGGCGCTGAAGGCGCGCGCGAGCTGTTCGGCGAGATACACCGAGCGGTGCCGCCCGCCGGTGCAGCCGATCGCGACGGTGAGGTAATTGCGATTGTCGCGCCGCACGTCGGGCAGCCAGCGCGCGAGGAAGGCGCGCACATCCTCGAGAAACGCGCTGACTTTCTCCTGCCGCTCCAGGTACTCGATCACCGGCGCGTCGCGGCCGGTAAGGTGGCGCAGTCCCGGTTCGTAATGCGGATTGGGGAGCATGCGCGCGTCGAGAACCCAGTCGGCATCGAGCGGCAGGCCGTCACGGAACGCGAACGATTCGAACAGCAGCGTAAGCGAGCCATTGCCCAGCTCCAGCAGGTCCTTGATCCAGTTGCGCAGCGCCTTTGGCTGCAGGGCGCTGGTATCGATGTGGTGGCCGAGTTCGGAGACGCCCGAAAGCAGCGCCCGCTCGTGCTCGATCGCCTCGCCGAGGGTCAGGCCTGGCGCCGGGCCGGAACCGGCCAGCGGATGGCTGCGCCTGGTTTCGGAAAAGCGGCGCAGCAGCGTCTGGCCGCTGGCCTCGAGGAAAAGCAAGGTGGATTCCGCGCCGCGCGCCTTGAGGGCCGCAAGGTGCTCGGGGAGCGACGATAGCGCGACGCTTCGCGCGTCGACGCTGATGGCGACACGGTCATGCCCCGCTTCACCCAGAAACTTCACCACGTCGAGCAGCAGCGTCGCGGGCAGATTGTCGACGCAGTAGTAGCCGCTGTCCTCAAGGACGTCGAGGGCGATACTCTTGCCCGAGCCCGACAAGCCGCTGACCAGGACCAGCCGCACTGTCTAGGAACGGGGGGACCGAGGTTCCCCCGTTTCCCCCTCCTGGATATCGCCCTCCATGGCCAGCTTCTGGCGCGCGAGAAACTCGGCTGCCGAGTCCTTGCCGCGCAGTTGCAGGATGTAGTTGCGCACCGCCGCTTCCAGCAGCACGGCGAGGTTGCGGCCGGCGGCGACGGGAATCACCACCTTGCGCACGGTCACGCCGAGGATCTCCTCGGACAGCTCCGACAGCGGCAGGCGCTCGGTGGTGTCGCGCGAACTGCCCTTGGCGGGTTTTTCGAGATGGGCGATCAGCTTCAATTTCATCTTCGGCCGCACCGCGGTTTCGCCGTAGATGGCGCGAATATTGATCAGGCCGAGGCCGCGCACCTCGAGAAAGTCCTTGAGAATCGGCGGGCAGCGGCCCTCCAGCGTGGTCGCCGCAAGGCGCGAGATTTCCACGACGTCATCGGCCACCAGTCCCTGGCCGCGGCTGATCAGCTCCAGTGCGAGTTCGCTCTTGCCGACGCCGGAATCGCCGGTGATCAGCACGCCCACGCCGAGCACATCCATCAGCACGCCGTGGCGCTCGGTGGTGTCGGCAAGCCGCTTGGCGAGGTAGTTCGCCAGCTTCTCGATGATGCGCGCGGCGGGAAGGGGGGAAGTGAAGAGCGGCGTCTGCGTGCGTTCCGCGCCCTCCAGCAACTGCGGCGGCGGCGCGACGCCGTCGGCGAAGATCAGCGCCGAGGGCGCGGGACCGAACAGCCGGTCCGCAAGCCCGGCGATGGTGCCTGCCTCGTAGGCGCCGATCACCTGCACGCTGTTCGGGTGCGTGAGGTTCAGATGGCCGATCAGTGCCGCAGCCGCAGCCGATTCACGGCGCACCGCAGTGCGCCCGCTTCGCCCGGCTACCCAGGCAAGCGAGAGCGCCTCGCGGTTGTCTTCATGCAACTGCGCGACGTTTACCTGCAGCATCCGGTTGCCATGCGGAGATTAGGTGATGCAGTGCCGCGGCATCCGTCGCTTGCGCCAGGGCCTCGCGCAGGGCGCGGTCGCTGAACATCTGCGCCAGTTCGGAAAGGATCTCGAGGTGCTTTTCGGTGGCGTGCTCGGGGACGAGAAGCGTGAACACCAGGCTGACCGGCTTGCCGTCCGGGGCATCGAAAGGCACCGGTTGCGCGAGGCGTACCAGCGCGCCCATCGCATCCTTCAGTCCCTTGATGCGGCCGTGCGGGATCGCAATTCCCTGGCCGAGGCCGGTCGAGCCCAGGCGCTCGCGGGCGAACAGGCTCTCGAACACCACGCCCCGGGCGATGCCGCTCCGGTTTTCGAATAGCAGGCCGACTTGCTCGAACAGGCGCTTCTTGCTCGAAGCGGCGAGATCGGGCAGGACATTGGCAAGCGGGAGAAGCTTCGCGACCAGGCTCATCGGCGGGCGCGGATTATAGCCCAGGCAGCGGTGCGGCCGCTCACAGGCTCTTTCTCTGGTTGACGGGCGGAATTTGCAGGGATTCCCGGTACTTGGCGATCGTGCGACGCGCCACCACGATGCCCTGCTCGGCGAGAATCCGCGCGATGCGGGAGTCTGACAGCGGCGCCTTCGTGTCTTCGGCGGAGACCAGCTGCCTGATCAGCGCGCGGATCGCCGTGGAGGAGGCGGCGCCGCCGGTATCGGTGGCGACGTGGCTGCCGAAAAAATACTTGAGCTCGTAGGTGCCGCGCGGTGTCGCAATGTATTTCTGCGTGGTCACGCGCGAGATCGTGCTCTCGTGGACGCCCAGCACCTCGGCGATTTCGCGCAGCACCATCGGGCGCATCGCGACCTCGCCGTGCTCGAGGAAATTGCGTTGCCGGTCGACGATCGCCTGCGATACCCGGAGGATGGTGTCGAAGCGCTGCAGCACGTTCTTGATCAGCCAGCGCGCCTCCTGCAGCTGAGTCGCCATCGCGTTGCCGCCACTGCCTCGGGGCCGCGACGCGAGCTCGGCGTACAGGCGGTTGACGCGCAGCCGCGGCATCGCCTCCTGATTCAGGCTGGCCCGCCAGACGCCTTTCACCTTGCGTACCACCACGTCGGGAATCACGTAGCGCGCTTCGATCCCGGCGAAGGCGGCGCCAGGATGGGGGTTCAGTCCACGGATCAGCGATTGCGCGGCGCGCAACGCCTCGTCATCGGCGCCGGTGAGGTTCTTCAGGCGCACGTAGTCGCGGCTCGCGAGGAGATCGAGGTGCTGCTCGCAGATCGCAAGCGCGAGGGCGATATCGACATCGGCGCCGGGAGCGCGTTCCCGCATCGCACGCAGCTGCAGCGCGAGGCATTCACCAGGCGCGCGCGCGCCCACGCCGGCCGGCTCGAAGTTCTGCAGGTGCCTGAGCGCGATCGCCAGCTCCTCGACGTTGACTTGCGCCTCGGCCGACATGAGCGCCGCGATGTCCTCCAATGACTGCGTGAGGTAGCCATGCTCGTCCAGCGCATCGATGAGCAGGCCGACGAGCGCGCGATCCCTCGTTCCCAGGTTGGTCAGCGCAAGCTCGCCGTTCAGGTGGTCGCGCAGCGTCGGCAGGTCCGGCGTCGTCTGGCCACGGTCGCTGTCCTCGTCTCTGCTGCTGTCCTCGGCGCCGCGCCAAGGTGCGGCAAAATCAGACGGCAATTCCTCATTGCGCTCGGGATTGCCCTGCGGCGCTTCCGAGGAAGCGCCGGCTGCGGCCGGCTCGTCGCGCGTGCCTGCGGCCGGCGCCGTGCCCGCCGCATCGGTCTCGCCGTCCTCGCGCTCGAGGATCGGGTTGTCTATCAGCAGGCGTTCGATTTCCTGGTTCAGTTCCACCGTCGAGAGCTGCAGCAGGCGGATCGATTGCTGCAGCTGCGGCGTCAGGGTCAGGTGCTGCGAAAGCCGGAACTGCAGGGTCGGTTTCATGTCGGCGCGTGGGCGGGGACTACATGCGAAAGTGCTCGCCCAGGTAGACGCGGCGGACGTTGTCGTTATCGACAATTTCTTCCGGCCGTCCGCTGGCGAGTACCTTGCCCTCGTTGATGATGTAGGCGCGGTCGCAGATACCGAGCGTTTCACGCACATTGTGGTCGGTGATCAGCACCCCGATGCCGCGCTCCTTGAGATAGCCGATGATGCGCTGGATGTCGAGCACCGCGATCGGATCGACGCCGGCAAAGGGCTCGTCGAGCAGGATGAAAGAGGGCTTGGTGCCCAGCGCGCGGGCGATTTCGAGGCGCCGCCGTTCGCCGCCCGAAAGCGAGAGGGCGGTGTGCTTGCGCAGGTGCAATATGCTCAATTCGTTCAGGAGTCCGGTGAGTCGCGGCTGGATATCGGGCTGCGGAAGGCCCTGCAGCTCGAGCACCGCCTGCACGTTCTCCTCGACCGAAAGTTTGCGGAATACCGAATTCTCCTGGGGCAGGTACGAAATGCCGAGCCTTGCGCGGCGATGAATCGGCAGCCCGGTCAGGTCGCGCTCGTCCAGGTGGATGCGGCCCGCGTCCGCGGGTACCAGCCCGACGATCATGTAGAAGCAGGTGGTCTTGCCGGCGCCGTTCGGACCGAGCAAGCCGACGACTTCGCCGCTCGCCACCTCCAGCGACACGCCGTCAACGACGGTGCACGACTTGAAGCGCTTGCGCAGGTTCTCCGCGCGCAGAACGCTCATTTCGCTTCGAGATTCAACTTTGGCTGGATCACGGCTTTGACGCGCCCCCCGGGCGCGGCGGGCGTGGCGGGGGCCGCGTCTTTCGCCGTGCTCACCGAGAAAAACCCGGTGCGCTGGTCGAGGAAGATGTATTCACCGTTGACCACGTCCTGATCCCGCGCCACGCGTGCGCGCTCGAATAGTTCGATGCGCTCGTTGCGATCGTCGATCTCGACACGCAACGCCTCGCCCTCGGTCCAGATCCCCTCTTTGTCCGCCTTGCGGTCGCCCTTCTGGCGGAAGCGCACCGGCTTGCCGTACGCGGTGGTGCGCTGGAATCCCTCGGCGTCCTGTTGCACCACGATGCGATCGGCACGCACCACGATGGTTCCCTTGGTAAGCACCACGCTGCCTTCGAAAATGCTCATGCGCTTTGCGTCGTCCGAGCTCATCCGGTTCGCTTCGATGTTGGTCGGCTTGTCCTTGTCGGCTTTTTCAGCCAACGCTGAAAAAGCCGGCAGCACAAGGATTGCGGCCGCCAGGGCGGCTGCAATAGGCTGGTTAATCGGTCGCGTCACTGTTCAGACCAGCCTTGTTCTTGGATTGGAACCGGCCGCGCACCCTTTCGCGCATGAACAGCTCCTTGGTATCGTTGCGGTACTCCATGCCACGGCCCGACAGCACGCGATCTTCCTCGGTAATCACCACATCGCGATCCGTGCGGATGACCGAGTGCGCCTGAACCACGTGCATGAAGCTGCTGCGCATGCGCGTTTCGTGGCGCTCTGGCCCGCCTTCGCGCACCAGCAGCACGTTGTCGTAGAGGAAGACTTCCTCGCCGTCCTGCGACAGCGCGCCCCGGTCCGCGCTCAGCGTCACGCGGGGTTGATTCGGCTTGGTCTGCACCACGTGCGGCGCAATCAGGTCGGTCGAGTCGTCGTCCGGGTAATGTAACATTTTCGCCGCCGTGAGCGTGGATTCAACCTTGCCCTGCAGGTCAAACCGCGTATACGTGAGGTTGTCCACCACATAGTCCGGGTCGTGGCGGCGCTGCGATGGGTGCGCGCCTTCTTCTTCCCGCACCATGCGCTCCAGCCAGAAGGTCAGGCCCGCGAGCGCCAGCATCAGCAAAAGAGGGAACATCCGCGTAGTTGACAACCTCACGTGGACAGCCTCACGCCAGGTACCGGGCGTGAGCGGCGTCCAGGGTGCCCTGGGCCTGCATCAGGAAATCGCAGATCTCGCGCGCTGCACCGCCGCCGGCCGGCGCGCGCGTCACGTAATGCACCTGTCCGCGCACCAGCTCGTGCGCTTGCCGCGGCGCGCAGGCGAAGCCGCAGCGCCGAAGGACCGGAAGGTCGACCAACTCGTCGCCCGCGAAGCCGGTATCGGCGGCGGCAATGCCCAGCGTCGTGCGGAGCAAATCGAACGAGGCCAGCTTGTCTTCGATTCCCTGCAGCACGTGCGCGATGCCCAGCTCCGCGGCGCGCGCCGTGACCGCAGGGGAAGTCCGGCCGCTGAGCAAGGCGACCGCAATGCCGGACTGCATCACCTGCTTGATGCCGTGGCCGTCGAGCGCGTGGAACGCCTTGAGCGCCTCTCCCGACGGGCCGTACCAGAGTTTGCCATCGGTAAGAACGCCATCCACGTCGAACAGCATCAACCTAACGCGCTTGGCGCGTTCCAGGGCATCGCGTTTTGCGCGTTCCGACGCGTCGCTTGCGTTATCACTCACGTCAGACGACTTTGGCCCGGAACAGGTCGTGCATGTTGAGCGCGCCGACCAGTTCGCCGCCCGCATCGACCACGAGCAGCTGGTTGACCTTGTGGCTCTCCATGATCTCGACCGCCTCCACCGCCAGCGCCTCTGGCCGGATGGTGCGCGGGCCGCGCGACATGACGTCGGCAACACGCGCCGCGCCAAAATCCGTGATCCGTTCGACGGCGCGCCGCAGGTCGCCATCGGTGAATATGCCGCGCATGCGCCCGGCGGCGTCGAGCACCGCTGTCATGCCGATGCGGCCGCGCGTCATCTCCAGTACCGCCTCCTTGAGCGTCGCGCGGTCCGACACCTTGGGCACATCGGCGCCGGATCGCATCACGTCGGCGACATGGGTCAGGAGGCGCCGGCCGAGCGAGCCGCCCGGGTGCGAGCGCGCGAAATCGTCCGCGGAAAAGCCGCGCGCGTCGAGCAATGCGACCGCGAGCGCGTCGCCCAGCGCCAGCGCCGCGGTGGTGCTCGCGGTGGGCGCGAGATTGAGCGGACAGGCTTCCTGATCGACGGCGGCGTCAAGGAACACATTTGCCTCGCGTGCGAGGGAGGAGGTGGCGCTGCCGCAAATTACGATCAGCTTGGCGCCCTGGCGCTTCACCAGCGGCACGATATGCAGCAGTTCCTCGGTCTCTCCGGAGTAGGAAAGGCCGACAAAGACGTCGTCGCGCTGGATCATTCCCAGGTCGCCGTGCCTTGCCTCGGCCGGATGGACAAAGTGCGCCGGCGTGCCGGTGCTAGACAGGGTGGAGGCGATCTTGCGCGCGATGTGTCCGGATTTGCCGATGCCGCATACGATCACGCGGCCCTTGCAGGCCAGAATGAGCGACACTGCGGCAAGAAATCGCTCGTCCAGCCGCGCGATCAGCGCGCGCACCGCGTCGGCCTCGATCGTAAGGACGCGGCGCGCGAGTTCCAGCGCTGAGGCTGTGGCGTGCTTCGGTATCATGCGGGAAAGTATAGCCCAACCTCTTCATTTTTATGACCTATGGACATTACTGACACGTCGTTGCAGCCGATCCTGATCCTGCTGGCGGCCGCGGTGCTGGCGGTGGTCGCGTGCAGATTGCTCGCGTTGCCGCCGATCATCGGTTACCTCGCGGTCGGCCTCGCGCTTGGGCCGCACGCGCTGGGCGCGGTGCACGATGACGTCCAGACACGCCATCTCGCGGAGTTCGGCGTGGTGTTCCTCATGTTTTCGATCGGGTTGGAGTTCAGCTTGTCGAAGCTGCGCGTCATGCGGCGCGAAGTGTTCGGCCTTGGACTGTCGCAAGTGACGCTCACAATCCTGGCCTGCGTCGCCTTGGCGCTGGCGGTGTATGGCGCCGCCGCATGGCCGGTGGGACTCGCGCTAGGCGGGGTGGCGGCGATGTCCTCGACCGCGATTGTCTCGAAGCTTCTCGCGGAGCGGCAGGAACTCGATACGCCGCATGGCCGTTCGATCGTCGGCGTGCTTCTGTTCCAGGATCTTGCCGTGGTGCCGCTGCTCATCATGGTCCCGGTACTGGGGCAGCCCGCGGGCGAAATTGGCGCGGCAATCGCGATGGCGCTCGCCAAGGCGGTCTTCGTGCTGGCGGTCCTGCTGCTTGCCGGTCCGCGCATCATGCGCGCGTGGTTCGGCGTCGTGGCGCGCCGCAAGTCCACCGAACTGTTCGTCTTAAATGTGCTGCTGGTGATACTCGCAATGGCGTTCCTTACTTCGCTGGCCGGGTTGTCGCTGGCCCTGGGGGGATTTCTCGCCGGGATGCTGATTTCGGAGACGCAGTATCGCTACCAGGTCGAAGACGAAATCAAGCCGTTCCGCGACGTACTGCTGGGACTGTTCTTCGTCACGGTTGGCATGATGCTCGACCTGCGCCTGGTTCTGAATCAGGCGTGGCTGGTGGTGTTGCTGCTTGTGCTTCTGGTGGGGTTCAAGTTCGCGCTGATCGGCTTCCTGGCGCGGGCGTTCGGCGCCACCTCCGGCGCCGCTTTGCGCGCGGCACTGGCGCTCGCGCAAGGCGGTGAATTCGGCTTCGTGCTGCTGGCGCAGGCGGGCGCCGTGGGCGTGGTACCGGATGCCACAAGGCAACCGCTGCTGGCGGCCATGATCCTGTCGATGATGGCGACTCCGTTCCTGATCGGCGCGAGCAACCGCATCGTATTGAGATTCGCGACCTCGGAATGGATGCTGCGCTCTCTCGAAATGCACCGCGTCGCGGTGGAATCGCTGGAGACGGAGCGCCACGTCATCATCCTGGGCTATGGCCGCAACGGGCAGCACGTTGCCCGGTTGCTCGATGCCGAGGGGGTGCGCTACGTCGCGCTGGACCTGGACACGGAGCGTGTGCGCGAGGCTACACGCGCCGGTGACACGGTCGTGTTCGCCGATTGTGCGCGGCGCGAGGCGCTGATTGCAGCGGGCATCCTGCGCGCGGCGGCGGTGGTAATTACCTTTGCCGATTCGGCGGCGGCGGTGCGCGTGCTCGCGCACATTCAGTCGCTGAACGCATCCGTGCCGGTGATTGCGCGGGCAAGGGCGGATGCCGATATCGTCAGGCTTTCCGCCGCGGGCGCCTCCGAGATCGTGCCGGAGGCGTTCGAATCAGGGCTCATGCTGGCTTCGCATGCGCTGGTGTGGGTCGGCGTACCGCTCAACCGCGTGGAGCGGCGCGTGCGCGCGGTGCGCGACGAGCACTACGGGCTGCTGCGCGGCCTGTTCCATGGCGCAAGCGACGATGCCGAGACGGTCGAAGTCGCGCAACCCCGGCTGCACACGGTGACGCTTACCGGAAACGCGCGCGCTGTTGGCAAGACCCTTGCGGAGATCGGGCTCGACGACATCGGTGTGCAAGTGAAGGCGGTGCGCCGTCCCGGCGCCGCGCGCCGGCTGGCGCCCGAGGAAGCCGGGGTTCTCGAGGAGGGCGACGTCGTCGTGCTGCTGGGCGTGCCCGAGCGCCTGGCCGCCGCGGAGAGCCGATTGCTGGAGAGATAAATGCGGGGATAAAAAAACCGGCCTCGCGGCCGGCTTTTTAGAGAAGCTCCTGCGCCCGATCAGAACTGGCGGCAGAGCGTGTAGGTGTTGGTGCCTGTTTCCAGGTAAGTCGGGGGGCTCACAGTGGCGATGGTGATGTCCGGCGTACCACCGACCATAGCACTAGAGCGAACCGCCCCCGTGCCCGGTACGCCATCGTCCATCTGCACATCCAACGCAATGGCGACTTTGTCCGGCAGGTTGGACGAGCACATGATGATATTGGTGAAGCCGGTCGCGGCCGGGAGGACCGCAGCGCCGGTTAGGCCATCCCCGGTCTGCACCCCGAGTATTCCGTTGAACGCGTTGGTCGGCTGCACTCCACCCGAGCCAGCAACGAAACCCGAGCGGCGCAGGTGATCCCACCACTTACAGGTTTCAGCGGACCCGGCCACTAACGGCGTCGGGCAGACGACGTTGTAGAGCCCCTCAAGGACGCGATCATTGTCTCCAATTAGACCGCCCGCCCAACGAGCCGCGCCGCCGTCGTCGCCTGGAGTGGCCCGATAGCGGTCCTGGTAGCCGAAGTAGGCCGCCGAGACGCCCGAGAAGTCGGCGATCGAGTTCTTGACCTTGGCCTGGACAATCATTTCCTGGCCCTTCAGGATGCCGCCCAGCAGCAGCCCGATGATCACCAGAACGATCGCGATTTCGACCAGGGTGAAGCCCTTTTGTGTATGTTTCATAGCTTTACTCCTCCGTTGGAGACTCCAATTGGTGAGATATCCGCAAGGTGCGTGTCAACAGAAAAACGCCTTAAAGTGAACGTTTTGGTAAAAATCCTTCAGTAATGCGTCGGGAATTCGACACTCATGACGAAGTTTCAACGAACTGGGGCCTGCTGGCGACCTTTGAGCCGCTGTTCGAGCTCTTCCAGGCGATCCTGGAGAAAGCGCCGTTCTTGCGGGTCGCGGATCCGGCCGGCCGCGAGCATCCCGCCCAGCATGACCTTGGCGGCTTCGAGTTCGTTCATGTCCTCGAGAATGAAGACTTCCATCTGCCTGGCCCAAAGCGGGACCGACTCGCCTGTGGCCAGCCGCTGGATCGCGGCAGCGTAACGCCGCGCGAGCGGCAGGTCGTGCAAGCGGTGCTTGGCCAGCAGCGCCGCGTGCGCGAGGGCCGGCCAGCGGTGGTTCGGATCGGCCGGGAACGTGTCATAGATGAAATCGAATATCAGACGCGCTTTGGCCGGATCGGCAATCTCGGCATAGATGCGCGATGCCGCGAACAGCGGATATTCGCTGCGCGGATCGGTGGCCAGTATCGCGCGCAACCACGCCACCAGGCGCGCGTAATCCAGCTGCCTGTAGGGAACGGTATTGTCGCCGCCGGAATCGAAGGCCTGCAGCCAGATCATCGCGAGCCGCGCCAGTGCGGCGGGCTCGCCCAGGTTCGCCAGGCGCAGAGCCTGCACCGGCGGCGCGTTCGGCAGATCGGCGGCGGAGGGGGCGCGCTGTCCCTGGGTGAATCGCGTGGCGACCTGTGTCGCGACAGCGGCTGCGAGCAGCCACGCAATCCAGCCGGGGACGGCGGACAACGGGCGTTCATCGCTGCCCGAGAAGCCGCTCCAGCGAGTCTTCACAGGTTCCGTCTGCTGAAGTCGAACAGGCCGGCCGCGGCAAGGATCACAAGATAGAGACCGAGCCCCAGCATCAATAAAGTCAACTCTGCCGCCGCCGGCGCCCCATAGAGCAGCCAGTCGCCGCGGGTCACCGCGTCCAGACGTGGCAGGAGCAGGGCAAGCGCGTCCACGATCCAGCCCGCGGCATGGCCGGCCAGCGAGTCTTGCGCGAGCGGGCCGCCCGCAATTGCCTGGATCGCGGAGATCGAGCGGCCGAGCAGATACAGACCAGCGACCGCCGCGATCGCCGCGACCGTCTGCGCCATCGCCGAGGCGAAAAACAGCGCCGCGGCCGCAATCACGGCCGTCTCGGCGGCGAGCGAAATCCACCAGGCCGCAACATCGACGGGCCTTGCCCAGAGGAGCAGTGGAAACGCGAACAGCGTAGCCACCATTGCGCCGACGCAGGCGAAGCCGAGCAACTTCCCGAGATAGTAGGCAGGGCGCGAAATCGGCAGCGCAAGCGCGAGTTCCAGCCCCTTGTCGTTCGCCTCGCGCGCCGCGCTGGCGATGACGTGCGCGGCGATCAGGAAGACCGCGCAGGCGCGCAGCAGTGCCGCGGAGGTCGATGCCTGGAGCGCCGTGGCTTCAGTAATTGCGACCTGGGATAGAAACCCGGACAGACCCAGCACGGCGATAACGCACGCAGCCGCCAGCCACGGCAAGCCGCTGCGCAGGGCTTCGACCAGGGTGTAGTAGGCGACGGTGATTGACGGGGATCGGCCAGAATACTTCATGGGCATGGACAGGTTGGCGGGTGCGCTAGACTAGTCACCAGTCACCCCACATGCAAGCACCGAGCCCGGCAGTTCCCGCCGCAGTTCCCGCTAACGCAAGGCTCGCGAGCGCCGCCTGGAGCTTCAGCCAGAGGCACTGGCGCTTCGTCGTCGTCGCCATGCTTGCTTTGCTGCACGTCGCTGTCCTGCGCGGCACCGCGGATGGCTGGGCTCGCGCGCTGCTACCTCGTGGTGCTGGTTGAGGACGCGCCTTCCAAAGTATATACTTAACGTATATCCTTGAAGGAGCCGACCATGCCTGCCACCACCAAAGCCCGCGTCTTCCAGTCCGGCAACAGCCAGGCAGTGCGCCTACCCAAGGAATTCCGCTTTCGCTCATCGGTGGTCGAGATCTTCCGGCGCGGCGACGAGGTGGTGCTGCGCGAAAGCGCGGCGACGCTGGAAGAGGCTTTCGATCTGCTTGCGGGGCTTTCGCCGGACTTCTTCGCCGGAGGGCGCAAGGACGACGCGCCGCCCGAGAAGCGCGCCGCGCTCAAGGCCTGAGCGTGCGCTACCTGCTCGACACCAACATCTGCATCTACATCGTCAACAACCGCCCCGAAGGAGTGCGCAAGCGCTTTGCCTCGGCCTCGACCGGAGACGTGGGCATGTCGGTGATCACCTACGGCGAGCTAGTCTGGGGTGCGCAGGTGAGCTCGAAGCCCAAGGAGAATCTGCAGCGGCTGCGCGCATTTGCGCGCCTGGTGCCTGCGCTGGAGCTGCCGGCTGAGGCCGCCGAACACTACGGCGAGATTCGCGCCGTGCTGCAGAGGAAAGGCGCGCCGATCGGACCAAACGATCTCTGGATCGCAGCGCATGCGCGCGCCGCGGGGCTCGTGCTGGTGAGCAACAACGAGCGCGAATTCAAGCGCGTTCCCGGGCTGAA
>CAMDRF010000086.1 GCA_945906765.1 Nitrosovibrio sp. Nv4
CTGCGCCCCGACCAGATCGTTGCCGCCGACGGCGCGCAGCTCGCGCGCATCGGCAAGCTCGTCCGGGGCGTGAGAACGGGTTAACGGGCGGGCTGAAGGCCGGTCATGGAGATCAGCGGCTCGCGGCTGTATTACCACCGGATTTTCGCGGCCGCCCTCGACGAACTGGAAGCGGGTGTTGCCGCGCTCGCGAAAAAGGACCCGGCCGGATTCCGCTCGCACCCCAGGACACGGCTGCTCGCTTCGATTCACAAAGCGATCACGCAGACGGTTCCCGCGAACCCCGAACACCCGGATTTCAGACTGGGCAAGGCACTGGGGTCCGGATACGCCAACTGGCGAAGGGTCAAGTCGGGCATGCCAGGGCGCTACCGCCTGTTTTTCCGCTTCGCGTCGCGGCCGGCGAAAACGATCGTCTTCGTCTGGTTCAACGACGAGGACACGCTGCGCAAGGCGGGTTCGAAAACCGACGTTTACGAGGCGTTCCGCCGCATGCTGGCGCGCGGCGAGGTTCCTGACGGGGTCGACGCACTGCTAAAGGAAAGCAAAAAACCGGAGTAAGTTCAGCGGCTCCCAGAGCTTGCCTTGCCCAGCCGCAACATGACGTAGCTGCCGGGGCCGTCCTCGAGCGGCTTGAGTTCACCGTCGCCGGGAACACGCGCTGAGACTTTCTCGCCGGCGTTCCGAACATCCATCCACGTCTGCCAGTCTTCCCACCAGGAGCCGGGGTGCTGGGTCGCGGTCTTGAACCAGTCGTCGGCGGATTCCGGCCGCGCATCGTTGGTCCAGTAGTGATACTTCTTCGCCGCGGGCGGATTGACTATGCCGGCGATGTGGCCCGAGCCGCCGAGCACGAACCGGACGTCTCCCCCGAGGTAGTGCGAGCCCTTGTAGGTGGTCTTCCAGGGCGCGATGTGGTCTTCCGCGGTGGAGATGAAATAGGACGGTATCTTCACTTTCGACAAGTCGATCGGCACGCCTTCCAGCGTGATGCCGCCCGGCACGCCGAGCAGGTTCTTCAGGTACATGTTGCGCAGGTAAAAGCTGTGCATGCGCGCCGGCATGCGCGTCGCATCCGAATTCCAGTAGAGCAGGTCGAACGGGAACGGGTCCTTGCCCATCAGGTAGTTGTTGATGACGAAGGACCACACCAGGTCGTTGGCGCGCAGCAGATTGAAGGTCGAGGCCATCTCCGCGCCCTCGAGGTAACCGCGCTCGTACATCTTCTTCTCGAGGTTGTCCACTTGCGCCTCGTCGATGAACACGCCCAGCTCGCCCGGCGCGGAAAAATCGAGCAGGCTGACGAAGAAGGTGGCGCTGCGGACTCGATTGATTTGTTTCTTTTGGGATAAAAAACCCAAAGTAGCTCCCAGCAAGGTTCCCCCGAGGCAATATCCTATGAAATTCACCTCTCGCTCACCGGTCGCCTTCTCCACCGCATCCAGCGCCGCGAGCGGGCCCTGCTTCATGTAGTCCTCGAAACCCATCTGCGCGAGGCGCGCGTCCGGGTTGACCCACGAGATCACGAACACCGTGTGGCCCTGGTCCAGCGCCCACTTTATGAACGAGTTGGTCGGTCGCAGGTCAAGAATGTAGTACTTGTTGATCCAGGGCGGAATGATCACCAGCGGCGTCCGGTATGCGTCCCTGGTGGTCGGCTCGAATTGAATCAGCTGCATGAGCTCGGTCTGGAAGACCACCTTGCCCGGCGTCGTGGCGACGTTCTTGCCGAGCTGGAAGGCCTTCTCGTCGGTCATGCTGATGCGCAAGCTGCCGCCGCCCTTCTCCATGTCCGAGAGCAGGTTGTTCAGGCCTTTGAGCAGATTCTGGCCGCCGCTGGAGAGCGTTTCGCGCAGCACCTGCGGGTTGGTGAGCGCGAAATTGGACGGCGAAAGCGCGTCCACGTACTGGCGCGTGAAGAACGCGACCTTCTTCTCCGATTCGGGGGACAGCCCCTCCACGTCCGCCACCGCGCGCTGGATGTGCCGGGAAGCGATCAGGTAGGACTGCTTCATGTAGTCGAAGAGGAAGTTCGAGCTCCAGTCGTCGTCCCTGAAGCGGCCGTCGCCCTTGGCGGGCGCGGCGACCGGAGACGTTTGCACGCCCAACATCTTCATCCAGCTCGACTGCCAGAGCTGCATGTAGTCGAGCATAATGTTGGTGGAAAACGCGGCGAGCCCGGCCGGGTTCGATAGCATTTTCGAATAAAGATCCATGTAGGCTTTGGCGATGCCGAGTTCATCGCTCGCCGCCGACGACAGGCTGGAGGCATGGTTCTTTTTCGCGAACTCGCCGAGCAGCTTCGCCGAGCGCTCAGCGACCTCGTGCAGGACGTGTGCGGTCTGGTCTGGATTCATCGGCTGTGTCTTCTTGTCCATTATTCCTCCTCTAGACCGGCGCAAACCGGGCCACACCGTCCGCGCCGACAGTGCGCGCGAGCTGCCCATCGTAGTGCAGGTAGTGCAGATGGGCGATGGCCTCGCCCATGGCAAAAAAGATCTGGCTGGTGTCGAGCTTGCGCCGGAACAGGATTTCGAGCACTTCGGCGGCATTGCGCGGCGCAACGGCACAGGCCGCCTGCAATTCAGCCAGGCGTTCCGCGTGGTGGGCCTCAAGCTGCGCGACGCGCGCATGCGCGCCGCGGAACGGCAGGCCGTGGGAGGGCAGGACGAGGACGTCCTGCGGCAGCTCGAGATAGCGCCGAATGGATTCGAGGAACAGGCGCAATGGATTGGCCCAGGGGTCGATCGGCCGCACCGCGACGTTGGTCGAGATGCGCGGCAGCAGCATGTCGCCCGAGATCAGCAGGTTCAGTTCCTCGCAATGAAGCGATACATGCTCGGGCGCGTGGCCGTGCCCGACGATCACCTGCCAGCTGCGGCCGCCGACCGTGATGCGCTCGCCTTCGTGCAGCCGCCGGTGCGAAAACGGAAAGTCGGGCACCATCGACTTGTACAGCCCGCCGCGCAGCAGCAGCTCCGCGCCGCGGCCATCGTCCAAGCCGTTGGCGCGGAAAAGCTCCAACTGCGCTTCGGTGGTATAGCCGGCGGAGCTGTTGCGGGCGGCATGCACGGTAAGAAACTCGCCCCGCGTCATCCATAGCGCGGCGCCGAAGCGCTTGCACAACCAGGCCGCGTTGCCCGCGTGGTCCGGGTGGTAGTGCGTGACGAGCACGCGCGGCACCGGTCTTGCGCCGAGCTTCTCCGCAAAAATCCTTTCCCACAACGCGCGAGTGGGCTCGTTGCCCAGGCCGCTATCGATGATCAGCCAATCGTCCCCGTCCTCGAGCAGCCAGAGATTGATGTGGTCGAGCTGGAACGGCAACGCCATGCGCAGCCAGTGCACGCCGGGCGCGACCTCGACCGTGGTGCCCGGTGCGGGCGGGTTCGGGAATGGGTAGTCGGGTGCCGTCACTCTGTGCTGTTGGGCTAGAATCAGTGCACCCTACCATGCAGCAAAGCGAAAAGGAATGCGGCGAGTTTTCCATCGGCGAACTGGCGACCGAGTTCGACGTCACGCCGCGCGCGATCCGCTTCTACGAGGCTCACGGCCTGCTCGCGCCGAAGCGCGCCGGACAGCGCCGCATCTACTCGCCGCGCGACCGCACGCGGCTCAGGCTCACGCTGCGCGGCAAGCGTCTCGGCCTGACCTTGTCCGAGATTCGCGAGCTGATCGACATGTACGAGCCCGGACGCGATGAACGGCCGCAGCTGGCGCGCTTCCTGGCAGTGCTGGAATCCCACAGGACAAGCCTGATGCAGCAGCGCATGGACATCGAGGCGCAGCTCAGCGAGTTGCAGCTGTTCAAGAAAAAGATCCGCAAGCAGTTGAAGCGTCGTTGACGTTTACGTAAACGTCAAGTAGGCTAGCGGACTTTCCCTCGACGCCCATGGAATTTCCGTCCCTCCGCTTTGCGCACGGCGAAACCATCGACCTGCTGCGTGTCTCGGTGCGCGATTTCGCCGCGGCGGAGATCGCGCCGCGCGCCGCCGAAATCGACGCCAGCAACCAGTTCCCGCCGGACCTGTGGCAGAAACTCGGCGCGCTCGGCCTGCTTGGCCTCACCGTCGAGGAGGAATACGGCGGCAGCGGCATGGGCTACCTCGCGCACATCGTCGCCATGGAGGAGATCAGCCGCGCCTCGGCCTCGGTGGGCCTGTCCTACGGCGCGCATTCCAACCTCTGCGTCAACCAGCTGCGCCGCAACGGCAGCGACGCGCAGAGGAAAAAGTACCTGCCAAAGCTGATCTCCGGCGAGCACGTCGGCGCGCTGGCGATGTCGGAACCCGGCGCGGGCTCGGATGTGATCAGCATGCGGCTGCGCGCAGAACTGCGCGGCAGCCATTACCTTCTCAACGGCAACAAGATGTGGATCACGAACGGTCCCGACGCCGACGTGCTCGTGATCTACGCCAAGTCTTCCGAAGGCATTACCGCTTTTATCGTGGAAAAAAGCATGCAAGGTTTTTCCACGGCACAAAAGCTCGACAAGCTGGGCATGCGCGGCTCGAATACCTGCGAGTTGGTGTTCCGCGATTGCGCAGTCCCTGTGCAAAACGTGCTCGGCGCGGATGGCAAGGGAGTAAAGGTCCTGATGTCCGGCCTGGACTACGAGCGCGCAGTGCTCGCTGGCGGGCCGCTCGGCATCATGGCGGCGTGCCTGGATTCCGTGCTTCCCTACGTCCATGAAAGAAAGCAGTTCGGCCAGCCGATCGGCGAGTTCCAGCTGATGCAGGGCAAACTCGCCGACATGTACGCCACCTACTCCGCCTGCCGCGCCTATGTCTACGCAGTCGGCCAGGCGCTCGATCGAGGCGAAACCACGAGAAAGGATGCTGCCGGCGCGATCCTCTATGCCGCCGAAAAAGCGACGTGGATGGCGGGCGAAGCGATCCAGGCGCTGGGCGGCATGGGCTACATCAACGAATCGCCCACCGGCCGGCTGTGGCGCGATGCCAAGCTCTACGAAATCGGCGCCGGCACTTCCGAAATCCGCCGCTGGCTGATCGGCCGCGAACTGTTTGCGGAGACGCGATGAGCGGCGAGGTCGAGCGGTGACGCTCTCGACGCCCCTGTCCGAGTCCTTGGGCCTTTCGACGCCTATCATCCAGGCGCCGATGGCGGGCGGCCCCTCGTCGCAGGAACTCGTCGCCGCTTGCTCGGCCGCGGGCGCGCTCGGCTCCTTTGGCTTCGCCTATACGCAACCCGATGAGATGAAGAAGCAATCTGCCTGGGTACGCGCGAAGACCGACCGTCCGTTCGGCATCAACCTCTTCACTTCGACACAACCCAGCCAGATCGACGCCGGATCTCAGCGCGGCGCGCTCGACGCCGTCGCCGGCTACTACAAGGATCTCGGCCTGCCCGCGCCCGAGGCGGTGAACGCGCCCTATGCGCCAGACCTCGACGCCCAACTCGACGCAATTGCAGAGATTCGGCCTCGCGTCTTTACTGTTCATTTGAATGATTTAAAACCAGAACGAATAAAGGCATTCCAAACCCTCGGCATCCTGGTCGGCGGCAGCGCTACCTGCATCGCCGAGGCGCAGCGGCTCGAATCTCTGGGCTTCGATTTCGTCATCGCGCAGGGCGGCGAGGCGGGAGGACACCGCGGCAGCTACCTGCGCGACCCTTACCAGTCGCTTACCGGCACGCTGGCGCTGGGCGCGCAGCTGGCGCAGTTGGGAACCGCGTTTATCCCCTGCCCGGAAAGCGGTGCGCCGCAGATTCATAAAGATCTTTTATTGAAATCAACAGAAGACGACACGCGGCTCACGGAGAAATTCTCCGGCAAGCCGGCGCGCGGCCTGTCGAACCGCTTCATGATCGAGATGGCAGCGAAGAACGCGCCGCAGCTCGCGTTTCCCGCGCAGAACAGCGTGACCGGGAAAATGCGGCAAGCTGCGGCAAAGGCGGGGAAGTCCGATTTCCTCGCGCTGTGGGCGGGGCAGGCGGCGCCGCTGTCGCGCGCCCTGCCCGCCGCCGAGCTGGTTGCAAGGCTCGAGACAGAAGCCATCGAATCAATCCAGAAACTGAAAGGAATGATCCATGAAACCTGATCCGATCGTGATTGTCTCAGCCGCCCGCACGCCGATGGGCGCCTTCCAGGGTGAATTGAAGGGCTTCGCCGCGCCGGAACTGGGTGCCGCCGCGATCCGCGCCGCGGTAGAGCGAGCGAAACTGAAACCCGATGAGGTGCAGGAAGTGCTCATGGGCTGCGTGCTGCCCGCGGGCCAGGGCCAGGCGCCCGCCCGCCAGGCCGCGCTTGGGGCTGGGCTGGCGCTCTCGACCGGCTGCACCACGGTGAACAAGATGTGCGGTTCCGGCATGAAGGCCGCCATGCTGGCGCACGATTCGTTGGCCTCCGGTGGCGTCGACATCGTGGTCGCCGGCGGCATGGAGTCGATGACAAACGCGCCCTACCTGCTGCCAAAGGCGCGCGCCGGACTGCGCATGGGCCACGGCCAGGTGATCGACCACATGTTTTACGACGGCCTCGAGGATGCCTATGAGAAAGGCCGCCTGATGGGCGCCTTCGCTGAGGAATGCGCCGGCAGCTACAAGTTTTCCCGCCAGGCGCAGGATGACTTTGCGATTGCTTCTTTAAACAGAGCCCAAAAAGCGAATCGCGAAGGCTGGTTCGCCTGGGAAATCACGCCCATGGCGGTCAAGTCCGGCAAGGATGAGAAATTCATGGAACTGGATGAGCAGCCGTTCAAGGCTAATTTCGAAAAGATCCCGACCCTCAAGCCCGCCTTCCGCAAGGACGGCACGGTGACGGCGGCGAATTCGTCCTCCATCTCCGACGGTGCGGCGGCGTTGGTTCTGATGCGCCGCTCGACGGCAGAGCGGCGCGGCCTTGCGCCGCTCGCGCTGGTGGCCGGCCACGCAACCCACGCGCAGGCGCCCGGGCTGTTCACCACGGCCCCGGTCGCGGCGATCCGCAAACTCTTCGAGCGCACCGGCTGGAGCGCGGACCAGGTGGACCTGTACGAGATCAACGAAGCCTTCGCGGTGGTGGCCATGGCGGCGATGCAGGAGCACCACCTGCCGCACGAAAAGGTCAACGTACACGGCGGCGCCTGCGCGCTCGGCCATCCGATCGGCGCCTCAGGCGCGCGAATACTCGTCACGCTCATCGGCGCGCTGCGCAAGTACGGTGGCAAGCGCGGCGTCGCATCATTGTGCATCGGTGGCGGCGAAGCCACGGCGATGGCGATTGAAATCGCATGAGCGCACGCAAGCCCGGCAAGGCTGCATTGCAAAAGCTGTTGGGGCGCGCTCGTTTCGTCAGTGGCTACAGTCTCAAGCTGGTCTCCGTGACCGATGACGCGTGCACCGTGTCGATGCCTTTTCGTCGCGCCCTGGAACGTCCGGGCGGCACGGTGAATGGCCCGGCCTTCATGGCGGCGGCCGACTGTGCGATGTGGCTGGCGATCAAACGCCATATCGGCATCGAGCACGACGCGGTCACCTTGGAGCTGAACACCGCATTCCTCAATGCCGCGCGCCGCGAGACCGTATACTGCAGCGCACGCGTGCTCAAGCTCGGCAAGCGGATCATTTACGGCAGCGCCGAATGCCACGACCGGGCCGGCAAGCTGTTCACGCACCATACCGTTACCTACGCGCGCATCTGAGGCAATAGAACCGATGCCGGTCATCAAGAGCCAGCTCAACCCGCGTTCGGAAGAGTTCCGCGCCAACGCCGGGCGCATGCGCGGCCTGGTGGAGGACCTCAAGCAGAAAGCGGCAGTGATATCGGCCGGCGGCGACGAGGCTGCGCGCAAGAAGCACACCGCACGCGGCAAGCTGCTGGTGCGGGACCGGGTGCGCACGCTGCTCGACCCGGGTTCGCCGTTCCTCGAAATCGGCCAGCTCGCCGCCTACGGCATGTACGGCGGCGACGTGCCCTCGGCGTCGATGGTTGCGGGCATCGGCCGCATCTCGGGGCGCGAATGCATGGTCGTCGCCAACGACGCCACCGTGAAGGGCGGCTCCTATTTCCCGATGACGGTGAAAAAGCACCTGCGCGCGCAGGAGATCGCGCTGCAGAACCGCTTGCCCTGCATCTACCTGGTGGATTCAGGCGGCGCCAACCTGCCCAGCCAGGACGAGGTGTTCCCCGATCGCGAGCACTTCGGCCGCATCTTCTACAACCAGGCGAACCTGTCCGCCTTGGGCATTGCGCAGCTCGCCTGCGTCATGGGTTCCTGCACCGCGGGCGGCGCCTACGTGCCGGCGATGTCGGATGAATCGATCATCGTCAAGGGCCAGGGCACGATATTCCTTGGCGGGCCGCCGATCGTGAAGGCCGCCACCGGCGAGATCGTCACCGCCGAAGAGCTGGGCGGCGCCGACGTGCATACCCGGGTGTCGGGCGTCTCGGACCACTATGCGCTCAACGACGAGCATGCCCTGTCGATCGTGCGGCGCATCGTTTCGAACCTGAACTATGAGAAAAAAATCTCGATAAAAACCCAGGCGCCCCGGGACCCCATCTATCCCGCCGAGGAAATCTACGGCGTGATACCGGCCGAAGCGCGCAAGCCCTACGACGTGCGCGAAATCATCGCGCGCATCGTCGATGGCTCGGAACTGGACGAATTCAAGGCCAACTACGGCAGCACGCTGATCACCGGCTTCGCGCACCTGCACGGCTATCCGATTGCGATCCTCGCCAACAACGGCGTGCTGTTTTCCGAGTCTTCGCTCAAGGCGACGCATTTCATCGAGCTCGCCTGCCAGCGCGGTATCCCGCTGCTCTTCCTGCAGAACATCACCGGCTACATGGTCGGCAAGAAATACGAGGCGGGCGGCATCGCCAAGGACGGCGCGAAAATGGTGACTGCGGTCGCCACCGCGAAGGTACCGAAGTTCACCGCCATCATCGGCGGCTCCTACGGCGCCGGCAATTACGGCATGTGCGGGCGCGCCTACTCGCCGCGCTTCCTCTGGATGTGGCCGAACGCGCGCATCTCTGTGCTGGGCGGCGAGCAGGCCGCCAGCGTGCTGGCGACGGTGCGCGGCAACTTCAAGTCCAAGCAAGACGAGGACGCGTTCAAAGCGCCGATCCGCGAACAGTACGAGCGGCAAGGCCACCCCTACTACGCCAGCGCGCGTCTTTGGGACGACGGCGTGGTGGATCCGGCCGACATGCGCCGGCTGCTCGGCCTCGCCATCTCCGCCTCGCTCAACGCGCCCATCGAGGAAACGAAGTTCGGCGTGTTCAGAATGTAGTCATGTCGGAATACCACGCAACCGTCGAGTGGCAGCTGCACGAGAAAACGCACCACCGTTGCTTCATCGCCAGTTCCTTGAAGACCGAAGTGATCATCGAACCCAGGATTGTCTGAGAGGCATATGTCCGAAAACCTGATCGTGGAAAAGCGCAACACCATCGCCATCGTCACGCTCAATCGTCCCGAAGTGCGCAACGCTTTCGACGACGTCCTGATTGCGGATTTGACCAAGGCTTTCCTGGATATAGAAAAAGATGACGGCGTTCGCGTCATGGTGCTCGCGGGCGCGGGCAAGGCTTTCTGCGCAGGCGCCGACCTGAACTGGATGAAGCGCATGGCGGGCTACGGCTACGAAGACAACCTCAAGGACGCGAAGGCGCTCGCGCAGATGCTGAAGACGCTCGATCGGATGACCAAGCCGACCGTAGCGCGTGTGCATGGCCCAGCCTATGCCGGCGGCGTCGGATTGGTCACCGCCTGTGACATCGCCGTCGGCTCGCTGGAAGCGGAGTTCTGCCTCACCGAGGTGAAGCTCGGCCTGTCGCCCGCCACCATCAGCCCCTACGTGGTGCGCGCAATGGGCGAACGCCTGGCGCGGCGCTACTTCCTCACCGGCGAGGTGATCGACGCGGGCGAGGCTTACCGCCTGCGGCTGCTGTCCGACGTCGCGCCAGCCGAAGAACTCGATGGCGCCATCAATGCGCTGCTGGGCCACCTCGTGGTCGGCGGACGCGAAGCGCAGGCCAAGATCAAAGACCTCCTGCGCGCAGTTGCGGCGGGCCCGGTGGACGACGCCATGATCGCCGACACCGCGAAAGGCATCGCCGAGATCCGCGTCTCGCCCGAGGGCCGCGAGGGGATCGCGTCGTTCCTTGAGAAGCGCAAGCCCGCCTGGGTGAAGAAATTCGAAGCGGTGCGTGTGAAGCCGCCGCGGAAGAAGAAATAGCGTGTTCCGCAAGATTCTCATCGCCAACCGCGGCGAGATCGCCTGCCGCGTGATTACTGCGGCGCGCGTCATGGGCATCCGCACGGTGGCGGTGTATTCGGATGCGGACCGCGATGCGCGCCATGTGGCGCTCGCCGACGAAGCGCGGCGCATCGGACCGCCCGAAGCGCGTGCGAGCTACCTGAACATGGAAGCCATCCTCGCCGCCGCGCGCGACACTGGCGCCGAAGCGATCCATCCGGGCTACGGCTTCCTGTCCGAGAACGAGGCCTTCGCCACCGCCTGCGCCAAGGCGGGCATCGTGTTCATCGGTCCGACGCCCGAAGCCATCGCGGCGATGGGCGACAAATCCGCCGCCAAGCGGTTGATGGAGAAAGCCGGCGTGCCGCTGGTGCCCGGTTACCACGGCGAAAATCAGGATCCCCTTTTCCTGCAAAGGGAAGCGGACAAGATCGGCTATCCGGTGCTGATCAAGGCCTCCGCCGGTGGCGGCGGCAAGGGTATGCGCATCGTCGTGGAAGCCGGGGGCTTTCCCGCGGCACTGGCGTCGGCGAAGCGGGAGGCGAAAGCGTCGTTCGGCGACGAGCGCGTACTCATCGAGCGTTACCTCGAGCGGCCGCGCCACATCGAAGTGCAGGTGTTCGGCGACACGCATGGCAACCTCGTGTATCTCTTCGAGCGCGACTGCTCGGTGCAGCGCCGCCACCAGAAGGTGCTGGAGGAAGCGCCCGCCCCCGGCCTGAGCCCCGGCCGGCGCAAGGCAATGGGCGAGGCCGCCGTCGCCGCCGCGAAATCCATCAAGTACACGGGCGCAGGCACCGTGGAATTCATCACCGGGCAGGACGGCACGTTCTTCTTCATGGAGATGAATACCCGGCTGCAGGTCGAGCACCCCGTCACGGAAATGATCACCGGCCTCGACCTCGTCAAGATGCAGTTGACGGTGGCCGCGGGCGAGCCGCTGCCGGTAAAGCAGAAGGATCTGGAGATTCGCGGCCACGCCATCGAGGCGCGCATCTACGCCGAGAACCCGGCCAAGGGCTTCCTGCCATCCACCGGGACGCTCAGGCACCTGCGCGCACCCAGGGGAATCGAATTCGCCATCAGCGGAGGGTCGATACGCGTGGACTCCGGCGTGCGCGAGGGCGACACCATCACGCCGCACTACGACCCGATGATCGCGAAACTCATCGTCTGGGGCGAAGACCGCGCCATCGCGCTCGGCCGCATGCGTGCCGCGCTCGCCGGCTACGAAATCGTCGGCGCCTCCACCAACGTCGAGTTTCTGTCGCGCACAGTGGCGAGCACGGCGTTCTCCGCCGCCGACCTCGACACCGGGCTGATCGAGCGCTGCCGCGCGGAACTGTTTCCGCCGGATGCCGGCCCGGGCGATGAAGACCTGGCCGCGGCGGCGCTGGCCGAGCTGCTTGCGGAGCAGGCGCAGGCCGCGGCGGCCGCGAGAACCTCGGCGGATCCGCATTCGCCCTGGAACATCGTCGATGGCTGGCGCCTGAACCTGGGCTCGCACCACGAACTGGTATTTGCGGAGGGCGAACGCAGCCACCGCGTGGAAATTCATTTCACGAATTCAGGACTGAAGTTTTCCAGAGACGGGCGGGCACTTTCTCTCGCCGGCCACGAAGAGAACGGCAAGTTGCAGGTGACGTTGGGCGAAGCCACCTTCCGCGTCCGCGCGGTACGGGACGGTGCCCACTGGCACCTGTTTCGCGACGGGACGCACCGCGTGCTGGCGCTGCAAAGCGCGCAGACCGCGCCCGAGCCCGATGCCATCATCGGCTCACTGGCAGCGCCGATGCCGGGAAAAGTGCTACAGGTGCTGGTGCGGCCGGGAGATACGGTCGCCAAGGGGGCGCCGCTGGTGATCCTGGAAGCGATGAAGATGGAGCACACCATTGCCGCACCGCACGATGGCCGCGTCGCGGAAATCCACTTTAAGGCCGGCGAGCAGGTGAACGAAGGCGCAGAACTACTGCGACTGGAGAAGGTATGAACCTGCCCAAAAGTGTCCGCATCGTCGAGGTCGGTCCGCGCGACGGACTGCAGAACGAGAAGGGCGAGGTACCGACCGCGATCAAGCTCGAACTCATCGAGCGCCTGGCCGACGCCGGGCTGCAGGCGATTGAGGCGACGGCCTTCGTGTCGCCCAAGTGGATCCCGCAGATGGCCGACCACATCGAAGTGCTTGAGCGCATCCGCAGGAAGCCCGGTGTCTCCTACCCCGTGCTGACACCGAACCTGAAGGGCTTCGAGGCGGCGAAGGCCGCGGGCGCGACCGAGGTGGCGGTATTCGGTGCGGCCTCGGAAGCATTCTCAAAGAAGAACATCAACTGCTCGATCGCCGAATCCCTGGATCGCTTTCAGCGCGTGGTTGAAAACGCCTTGAAAGAAAAAATCAAGGTCAGAGGCTACATTTCCTGCGTCGTCGGCTGTCCCTACGAGGGAGAGATCAAGCCCGGCAAGGTCGCCGAGATCGCGGGCGCGCTCTACGACATGGGCTGCTACGAGGTATCGCTCGGCGACACCATTGGAGTCGGCACGCCGGGGAAGACCCAGGTGATGATCGAAGCCTGCCTGAAGCGCGTGCCGGCGGAGAAGCTCGCCGGCCACTACCACGACACCTACGGCCAGGCGCTCGCAAATATCTATGCCTCGATGGAGATCGGCGTCGCGACTTTCGATACGTCGGTGTCGGGCCTGGGCGGCTGTCCTTATGCCAAAGGCGCCTCGGGCAATGTCGCCACCGA
>CAMDRF010000087.1 GCA_945906765.1 Nitrosovibrio sp. Nv4
TCGCGCTCGGTGTCGAAGGGCAGCTTCGCATACAGCGCCGGGTTGATCGAATGGTTGTTCAGCGTGAAGCTGATCGTGTAGCCGTCCGGCGCGGACTTGGCGACGTGATCGGTGGCGATCGCGCCGCCCGCACCCGCGCGGTTCTCGACCACCACCGACTGCTTGAGGATTTCGCCCAGGCGCGTGTTGAGCGCCCGCGCGATCGCGTCGGTGCCGCCGCCGGGGGCAAAACCGACGATCAACCGGATCGGCCCCTTGCTGGGGAACGGCTGCGCCTGAACGGCAAAGGGCACTGCGGCCACCACAAGCGCGAGCATTGATTGCAGAGTGTTCTTTAGCATGTCTTGGATCTCCTCCGGTAAGCGGTAGATTGTCGATCGTTCATGCGCCCGAAAAGCGCGGCGCACGCTTTTCGGCGAACGCGCGCTCGGCTTCCTTGTGGTCGGCGGTAAACCACAGACGCGAAAATGCGTCGCGTGCGCGTTTGCGGGCACCGGGTGCATCCCCGCAAGAGGCATCGCGCAACGCGACTTTGATCGCGGCAAGCGAGAGCGGTGCGATTTCGCGGAAGCTGCGCGCCAGAACCAGCGCCTGCGCCAGACTCCCGCCCTGCGGCGCAACCTCATCCACCAGGCCGATCGACTGCGCCTCTACCGCGTCGATACGGTTTCCACCCAAGAGCAGGCGCGCGGCTGCGCCGCGGCCGATCAGCGGAACGAGCCGGCCTACACCATCCCAGCCCGGCAGGATGCCCAGGCGGGATTGCGGAAATCCTATTTGCGCCGAAGCGTCCATGACGCGCAGGTCGCAGGCCAGCGCCAGTTCGGCGCCCCCGCCTACGGCGTAGCCGTTAATCGCCGCGATGACCGGGCAATGCAGCGCTTCGAGCGCGTCGAGCAGATCCCGGATCAGATTGAACACGGCGTTCAGCTCGCCGGCGGTTTCAACGCGGGCATAGGCCTTGACATCGCCGCCGGTGCAGAAGAAGCGCGGGCCAGTGCCAGTGATGACCAGCGCGCGCAGAGCGCGGTCCGCAGCGCAAGCTTCAACCAGCGCCGCCAGCTCCCGGGCGAGCGCGAGATTAATCGCGTTGCCGTCGCCGGGCCGGTTCAGGCGCGCGACCAGGCAGTCGTCCTGCCGCTCGGTGAGGACGAGCGCTTCAGGCATCGCGCTGCACCAGGTGCATCAAAATGCCGCCCAGCGCTTTCGGGTGCGGAAAGCCAATCAGCGCGCGGCGCGATCCCGGCCGGCCCTTGACGTCGATCATCGGCAGGCCCGCCTGCGCCATGCGCTCGAGCGTCGCATTGATATCGCGCGTCTTGACCGCGACGTGGTGCAGGCCGCGCCCGCGCGACTGCACGAAGCGGGTGATCGCACCCTGGTCCTGCCTGGTCGAGCCGGAACGGCCGTGTTCGATTTGCGCGCCCTGGCCCGGATCGAAGTTGGCGAGAAATTCGAACTCGCAATCGCCCGCGCTGATGAAGGTCACGCGCAGCCCGCCCACCGGCTCCGGCGCGCGTGTGTGGTAGACCACGCCGTACTTGTCCGAGGTGAAGCTCTCCACCGCCATCGACACTTCCATGTCGGTCTGGCGGCTTTCAACGGGGAAGCCGAAACGGCCGGAGAACACGCGCTCGTCCTCCGCCACGTCGGTGCTGGCGATGCCGAGATGGTCGATGCGCTCAAGCGCGCCGCCGGCATGCCGCTTCAACTCGAGCCGCTCGGTCAGTCGAATGCGCACGCCGACGGTGGCGGCGCGCTCGAGTGCCAGCGTGCGGCGCCCGGCGAGGCCGGCGGCAGGCGTTGCGGCGACACCGGCGCGCTTCGCCGCCGCGTCGAGGTCGTCTACGCCGAGCGCGATGTGGTGCACACCGGGCTTGGCTTCACCGTCGATCAACGGATGGCCGAGCGGCACCACGGCGAGCGCGCTTTGCCCGAGGCTGAACACGGGGATGCTGCCTTGCGCGCTGGGCAGTTCGTTGCGGGGCAGGCCGAAGTGCTCCTCGTAGACCGCGCAGGTGGCGGCCGGGTCGTTCGAGGCGACGGCGACGTAGGCGATCTGGTCTGAGAGCATGCGGGTCTCCTCCTTCAGGCGACTTGAACGGTTTTTGATGCGACGAGTGCATCGATCTCGGCGCTGGCGATGCCGAAGTCCTCCAGCACGCGGCGCGAATCGGCGCCCAGCGCCGGCGGCGCGCTGCGCACCGAGCGGCCGCCGAGGCCCGCCATGCGCAGCGGGTTGGCGATCAGGCGCAGCTTGCCGAGCTTGGGGTGCTCGATTTCTTCGACGATGCCGGTCTCGTTGACGTGCGGGTCCGAGAATACCTGGTCCAGCGTGAAAATCGGGCCGGCGGGAAGCCCCAGCTTCACCAGCTCGAGCGTCCACGCCAGCTTGCCGCGGCTCGCGAATTTCCCGTTCAGGCGCTGCTTCACCGCGTCGCGATTGCGGTTGCGCGCCGCGTTGTCCTTGAACTCCGGGTCGGTGATCCAGTCTTCCATGCCGAGCAGCTTGCACAACTTCACCCACATGTCTTCGGTGGCGGCCGCCATGTTGAAAGGACCGTCCTTGGCCTGGAACATGCCGTACGGGTAAATGACCGGGTGATCGTTGCCCGCGACCCCGGGCGTCTCGCCGAGGCTGAGCTGCCGCTGGCCCTGCACCGTCAGCAGGCCGATCAGGCCCGCGAGGAGCGAGGTCTCCACCATCTGTCCCTTGCCGGTGGCGTGGCGCTGGATTACGGCCGCCTGCACGCCGAGCGCCGCCCACATGCCGGCGACCACGTCGCCGATCGGGATGCCGACCCGCGTCGGCCCGCTCTCCTTCTGGCCGGTGAGGCTCATCAGTCCCGACATGCCCTGCGCGATCTGGTCGACACCCGGCCACCCGCCATAGGGCCCGGTTGTGCCAAAGCCCGTAATCGAGGCGAAGATCAAGCGGGGATTGCGTGCCGCAAGCGACGCGTAGTCCATCTTCATGTTCGCCATCGCACCGGGCTTGAAGTTCTCCACCAGAATGTCGGCTTTGTCGGCGAGCCTGCGGATAAGGTCGAGACCCCTGGGGTCGCGGAAGTTCACCGCGAGGCTGCGTTTGTTGCGGTGGATGCTGAGGTAGTAGACGCTGATGCCGTCCTTGAACGGTCCCCAGCCGCGCACCATCTCTCCATCGGGCGTCGGTTCGATCTTGACGACATCCGCGCCGAGGTCGGCGAGGATCATGGCGCAGAAGGGGCCGGCGAGCGCCCGCGATAGGTCGAGGACCCGCAGGCCGGCAAGCGGCAAATCAGTCGGCGTAGACACCGGCCTTCTTGATGATCGGCCCCCACTTGTCGATCTCGGCCTTGACGTGTGCCGCAAGCGCAGCGGGCGTCGCCTTGTCCGCCGGGTAGGCGGTGGCGCCGAGGTCCGAGAAGCGCTGATTCACGACCGGATCCTTGACGGCTTCCTGCAGCGCCGCGACCAGCTTGTCGAGCGCCGGTTTGGGCGTGCCCTTGGGCGCGTAGAGACCGTGCCAGATGCCGACTTCGAAGCCCTTCAGTCCCAGCTCGTCCAGCGTCGGGACGTCGGGCAGCGACGGCACGCGCTTGAGCGAGGTCACGCCGAACACCTTCACCTTGCCGCCCTTGATCTGCGCCGTGGTGTTGGTGGTCTGGTCGCACATGAAATCCACCGTGCCGCCCAGCAGATCGTTCATCGCCGGCGCAGTGCCCTTGTAGGGCACGGTCAGCACGTCAGTCTGGATCGCGCTCATGAACAGCATCCCGCACAGGTGCGAGGCGGCGCCGATGCCGGCGTTGGCGTAGGTGACCTTGTCCTTGTTGGCCTTGAGGTAGGCGAGGAACTCCTTGAAATCCTTGGCCGGGAAATTCTGCCGCGCGATGATGGTCATCGGCACGTCGTTGATCAGGCCGATGTAGTCGAAATCGGTGAGCGGGTTGAAGCGCAGCTGCCGGTACAACGCCGGCGTGGTTGCCATCCCGATGTGGTGGATCAGGATGGTATAGCCGTCGGGCTTGGCATTCTTTACCGCCTCTGGCGCGAGAATGCCACCGGCGCTGGGGCGGTTCTCGACGATCACCGTCTGTCCGAGCGGTTTGCCCATGGCCTGGGCCGTGACTCGGGCCACCGTGTCCGTCGGGCCGCCGGCCGCGAAGGGCACCAGCATGGTGATATTGCGGGTCGGAAACTGTTGCGCCGATGCGCTACCGGCAAAAAGCGCCGCCAGCAGTGCCGCGAACTGCAAAAGCCTGTGTTTCATCATGACGTCTCCTCCGATCAGTTGACCTCCCGTAGATTCTACGCGCCGCCGAACTCAGGTTTCCTTTTTTCGATGAAGGCCGCGACCGCCTCCTTGTGGTCGGCGGTGGCGTGCGCAAGTGACTGCATGGCCGCGGAGAGTTCCAGCAGGGTGGCGAGTTGCATGTTCTGGCCCTCGCGGATCAGGCGCTTGGTCATCCTCACGGCGTGCGGCGGATTGTCGGCGATGCGCTGGGCGAGCTTGCGGGCTTCGCCCATCAGCTCCGCGTCCGGCACGGTCCTGGAAACCAGGCCACAGGCGAACGCCTCCGCCGCGCTCAACATGTCGCCCGTAAAAGCCATTTCGCAGGCCTTCGAATAGCCAACCACGCGCGGCAGCAGCCACGCGCCGCCGTCGCCGGGGACGATGCCGAGTTTGACGAAGCTCTCGGCGAAGCGCGCGCTTTCGCCGGCAATGCGGATGTCGCACATGCAAGCGAGGTCGCAGCCGGCGCCGATCGCCGGCCCGTTGACCGCGGCAATGATCGGCACCTCGAGTTTGTCGAAGGCGAGCGGGATACGCTGGATGCCGAGCTTGTAATTGCGCCGCGTCTGCGCTGGCAATCCGCCGCCGAGCCCGCCGCCGTCGTGCATTTTCTTGACGTTGCCGCCAGACGAAAAAGCGCTGCCGGCGCCGGTCAGGATCGCGACGCGCGCGCTCATGTCCGCGTTCAGCCGCTCGCAGGCCTGCACCAGCGCGTCGATCATGTCATTGCCGGAAATGGCGTTGCGGATGTCGGGCGCATTCAGGGTGAGCGTGACGATTGTGCCGTCTTGCGCGTAGTCGAGCGGTGCATCCATGAGGCAAATCTCCTTGGAACTTCTGATCGGATCAGCGCAGGCCGAGCCCGCGGGCAATCATCCCCCGCAGGATCTCGCGGGTGCCGCCTCGGAGGCTGAAAGAAGGCGCGTTCATCATGGTGTGCGCAAGCACCGTGACGAAGTCCTGTGTCGAGGCCCGGTCCGGTTCCGCGTCGATGAGCTGGCGCGCGATCTCGGGAATCTCCTGCTCGAGCGTGGTGCCGAGATCCTTGACCAGCGCCGCCTGCTGGGCCGGGTTCGCGCCCGCCTGCAGCATGCCGGCGACCGAGCGAGACAGGCGGCGCAGGGTATAGATATGCGCCACGATGCGCCCGAGTGCGATGCGGGCCCGCTCCGAGGGGTCGGGGCCGAGCGCCCGGGTCAGTTCGACCAGCAGCGTGAACGACGAAAGAAAACGTTCCGGCCCGGAGCGCTCGAAGGCGAGCTCGCCCGTCACCTGCTGCCAGCCGCTACCCACTTCGCCCAGCACGCTCGCGCCGGGCAAAAAGGCATCCTGGAATACGACCTCGTTGAAATGATGCTCGCCCGCAAGGTTGCGCACCGGACGGATCGCGATTCCCTGCGTCGCTTTCAGGTCGACGAGGAACTGCGTCAGCCCACCGTGCCGCTGCTCGCCCGCCTCCCCCGTCCGGCACAGGAGAATCATGTAATCGGAGCGATGCGCGTTGGAGGTCCACAGTTTCGTGCCGTTGACGCGGAAGCCTCCCTCGACTGCCGCCGCTCGCGTACGCACCGAGGCGAGGTCCGAACCGGAATCGGGTTCGCTCATGCCGATGCAGAACGAGCATTCCCCTGCGGCGATGCGCGGCAGGATCGAATTTTTCTGTTGCTCGGTGCCGACGCGCAGGAGCAGCGGCCCGCTTTGCCGGTCGGCCACCCAATGGCCGCTCACCGGCGCCCCAGATGCGAGCATCTCCTCGAGCACCACGTAGCGCTCGAGCGCGCTGCGTTCATGCCCGCCGTAGCGCTTCGGCCAGGTCATGCCGATCCAGCCGCACGCGCCCATCTTGCGGCTGAAATCGCGATCGTGTCCGCCCCAGGAACCCACGCCCTCCGTGATCGCGCGCTTCGGCAGGTGCTCGGCGAGGAACGCGCGCACTTCAGCGCGCAGCACCTCGGCCTCGGGAAAAGGCGGCGGCGGTTCGAAGCGCAGGTTGTCGATACTTGCCATGTTCGTTATCCCGCGGCGGTGATGCCGTGCCACAGGCGATCGGCGCCCGCCGCGGCCAGTTCGCCACCCAGCCGGCGCGCCCAATACGCCTCGTTGCCGAACTCATCGCGCCAGGACCAGAGCCGCCGCGTCGAATAGTGCAGGCGGTGCTCCTGCGTGAATCCGATTGCGCCGTGCACCTGGTGGGCGATGGCCGCACCGATCCCGGCTGCCTCGCCCGCGCGGATCTTCGCCGCCGCCACCGCCGGCGAATGAAGGTTGTGCGCCGCCGCCTCGATCGCAGCCTCGGCCGCCGCGGTCGCCGCCGCGGCCTGCCCTGCGAGCACTGCAAGATTCTGCTGCACCGCCTGGAAGCGGCCGATGGGCCGGCCGAACTGCACGCGCTCGCGTGCGTACTGCACACTGGTTTCGAGAACGCTCTGCAGGGCCCCGGCCATCTGGGCGCTGCGCATTACCGCACCCAGCGAGCGCAGCGCTGCCGCATCCGGTGCCGCGAACGCGCCAACGCTACAGCGCACGCCGGAGAAATCGACATCGTCGCGCGCTTCGCCCGCGAGATTCGCGCCTCCCACGATGCGGCAATCGCCGGGCGCCGCGAGCGCCACGAGGTTGCGCTCTTCGCAGCGCGCCAGCACGACGATCGCGGCCGCGCGCGCGGCCCATGGCACGCGGCCCGTCTTACCCTGCAAGCGCCAGCCCGTGCCGTCGCGGCTCGCAGTCACGGCATCGCCTTCGCGCACCGGCGCCACCGCAAGGGGTCCTTCAGGAAATGGGATTCCGGCGGCCGACAGCAGCCAGCCCGCGAGCATGGTTTCCGCGAGCGGTGCCGGCACCGCGTGCCGCCCGGCACTGACAAGAAGCGACAGGGCATCGGACATGTCGAGGCCGGCGCCCCCGGCAGCTTCGGGAACCAGCGCGGCGGTATAGCCCGCTTCGGTCAGCGCGCACCACAGCGCCTGCGGAAACTCGCCGCCGTCGGTGCGGCGCATGATCTCCGCGCCACAGTGCTTTTCGAACAGACGCTCCGCTGCCTCACGGACGAGGTCGCGCGTTTCACTCATGGGATTGGCATCTTCGCATTCTTGGCGCGCCCGAGACGATTCGAACGTCCGACCCCTGCCTTCGGAGGGCAGTACTCTATCCAGCTGAGCTACGGGCGCCTTCCTGAGACTGCACGTTTCGCGCTAAAATCAGCATTTTACCAGCACCCGCATTTCCAACTGTAATGGGGACGCCCGCATGGCCGAGCACGACGAGCATTCCTCCTTCATCAAGACGCCGCAGCAACTGATCACCATTGTGGTTCTCGCGTTCGTGGTGCCGATCGTCGGCATCGTGTTGATGGTGCAACTGGTGCTGAACCGCCCGCACGCCGACCCTGCGGCGCTCAGCCCTGAGGCGATAAGCGCGCGCATACAGCCGATTGGCAAAGTGGAATTCGGGGCGGCGCGCGCCGGCACCAGCCTCACCGACCAGGAACTCGCCAGCGCCACCGTCTTCATGGCAAACCAGGCGGGCGGAAACCTGAAGGAACTTGCCGCGAAATCCGCTGCGTCAGACAAGAAAAAGTAGTCTCTTGCGGCGTCGGTGCCGCCCACGGCACCCGTGCCGTCCTCCACGGCATTAATGCCGTCCTCCACGGGCCCTGCAACATGAAGTTTCTTTTCATCCTCGATCCGATCGAGTCTCTCAAAGCCTACAAGGACACGAGCGTCGCGATCATGCGCGCGGCGCAGGCGCGCGGCCACCAGGTGTACTGCTGCCGGCAGGGCGATCTGCACTGGAAGGGCCGGGTCGGCGCGCGCACGGTGCGCCTGTCACTCACCGACGACGACGAGAACTGGTACCGGGTGCATGAGGAAGGCGCGCCGTCGGAAGGCGCGCCGTCGGCGCTCTCATCGTTCGACGCGGTGCTCAACCGCAAGGATCCGCCGTTCGACCTCGAATACCTGACCGCAAGCTGGCTGCTGGCGCAGGCCGAGCGCGACGGCGCGCGCGTATTCAACAAACCGGCCGCGGTACGCGACCACAACGAGAAGCTCGGCATCCTCGAGTTCGCGCAGTTCGTGGCGCCGACGCTCGCGAGCAGCGACCCGCAACGCGTGCACGCCTTCATCGACGAACAGCAGGACGTGATTCTCAAGCGCCTGGACGGCATGGGCGGGGAAAGCATTTTCCGTGTGCGATTGGACGACCCGAACCGCAACGTGATCGTCGAAACCATGGTGCAGGGCGGCGCGCGCTCGATCATGGCGCAGCGCTACATTCCCGGGATCGCGCAGGGCGACAAGCGCGTACTGCTGATCGGCGGCAAGCCCGTGCCCCACGCGCTCGCGCGCATCGCCAAACCAGGCGAGACGCGCGCCAATCTTGCCTCGGGCGGCCGCGGCGTCGCGCAGCCGCTCTCGGCACAGGACCGCCGCATCGCAGAAACGCTGGGGCCGGTGCTCGCCGCGCGGGGGCTGCTGCTCGTCGGCCTGGACGTGATCGGCGATCACCTCACAGAGGTAAACGTCACCAGCCCGACTTGCTTTCGCGAAATCCAGGACCAGACCGGCTTCGACGTTTCCGGGATGCTGCTCGATGCGCTGGAGGTTGAATTGAAAAAAACACCCCGATGATCGGCATTCTGATCGTCGCGCACGGCGCTTTCGGCGAGGCGCTGATCCATTCGGCGAGCCACGTGCTGGGCAAGCGCCCACTGCGGGTGCGACAGGTCGGCGTCACCGTGCACGACGACCCGGCGGCGATCCTGCCGCAGGCGACGGACCTGGTACGCCAGCTGGACGAGGGCGACGGCGTGCTGGTGCTGACCGACATGTACGGCGCGACGCCGGGCAACATCGCCCTCAAGCTGCTGGTGCCGGGCCGCGTCGAGGGCGTGTCGGGGGTCAATCTGCCGATGCTAGTGCGCGCTCTCACCTACCGCGACAAAGGGCTCGCGCTCGTGGTCGAAAAAGCCCTTTCGGGCGGCACCGAGGGCGTGGTACACATGACCATGGATTCCTGCGGCAAGGATCACGGAGTCCCGTGATGGCGCGCGCTGAAGCACAGATCACCAACAAACTCGGCCTGCACGCCAGGGCCTCGGCCAAGCTGACGCAGGTCGCGAGCGGCTACAAGTGCGAGGTCTGGCTCGAGCGCAACGGCCGCAGGGTGAACGCCAAGAGCATCATGGGTGTGATGATGCTCGCGGCGGGCAAAGGCGCCTCGCTCACCATAGACGCGCAAGGCGAAGACGCGGAGGCGGCGCTGGCCGCGCTGCTGAAACTGATCGCGGGCAAGTTCGACGAGGGGGAATAGGTGAATTTCGTGCTGCACGGCGTCGCCGTGTCTGCCGGCATCACCATCGGTAACGCGCACCTGGTCTCCAGCGCACGGCTGGAAGCCGCCCACTACGAAATTGCCGAAGCCGCGGTTCCCGGCGAAATATTCCGCTTCGACGCCGCCATCGCGCGCGCGCGCCAGGAACTGTCGGCGATCGAGAGCCAGATGGCCGGCGACGCGCCGGCCGAATTCGGCGCCTTCATCAATCTGCACCGCATGATCCTCGCTGATTCCTCGCTCTCGCACGCGCCGCGGGAACTGATCCGCGAGCGTCACATGAACGCCGAATGGGCGCTGGTGCAGCAGATGGAAAAGCTGGTGGCGCAGTTCGAGGAAATCGAGGACCCCTACCTGCGTGAGCGGCGCCAGGACATCGAGCAGGTAGTGGAGCGGGTGTTGAAGGCGCTGCAGGCGGGACTGCGTCCCGGCGGCGGCCTGCCCGGCGGCGAGCCTCTGCCCTCGGCCGAGGGCAACCTGATCGTGATCGCGCACGACCTGTCGCCCGCGGACATGATCCTCTTCAAGCGCCACAAGTTCGGCGGCTTTGTCACCGATGCCGGCGGGGTGACCTCGCATACCGCGATCGTGGCGCGCAGCCTGAACATCCCGGCGCTGGTGGGCCTGCACCACGCGCGCCAGATGATCCGCGAGAACGATGTGGTGATCGTAGACGGCATCCAGGGCGTGCTGGTGGTGGACCCGGACCCGGTGGTGCTGGGCGAGTACCGCCTGCGCCAGTCGCAGCACGGCCTGGAACGGCAAAAACTCAAGCGCCTCAAGTCCACGCCCTCGGCCACGCTCGATGGCACGCCGGTGGAACTGTTCGCCAACATCGAGCTGCCCCAGGACTTGGGCGACGTGCAGGAATCGGGCGCGCAGGGCGTGGGGTTGTTCCGTACCGAGTTTCTGTTCATGAACCGCAAGGCCCTGCCCTCGGAGGATGAGCAGTTCGAGGCCTACCGTGAAGTCGCCAAGGCCATGGATGGCCGTCCGGTGGTGATCCGCACCCTCGATCTGGGCGCCGACAAGGCGATAGAAGGGGGAAATTCAGTGGAAATGCCGAATCCCGCGCTGGGCCTGCGCGCGATCCGCTACTGCCTGGCAGAACCGCAACTGTTCCTCGCGCAGCTGCGCGCGATCCTGCGCGCCTCCAAATTCGGGCACGTCAAGATCCTGCTGCCGATGCTCGCGCACGCGCACGAAATCGATCAATCCCTGAACATGCTCAAGCAGGCCAAGCAGCAGTTGGACGACAAGCGCATCGACTATGACAAGGCAATCGCGGTCGGCGGCATGATCGAGGTGCCGGCGGCGGCCCTGGCGCTGCCGATGTTCATGCGCAAGCTGGATTTCCTCTCCATCGGCACCAACGACCTGATTCAATATACCCTCGCCATCGATCGCACCGACGACGCAGTTGCCCATCTGTACGACCCACTGCATCCGGCGGTGCTGCACCTGATCGCGCACACCATCCAGGCGGCCAACCGCGGCGGCACGCCGATCGCGGTATGCGGCGAAATGGCGGGCGATCCCGGGCTCACGCGCCTGCTGCTCGGCTTCGGCCTGCGCAATTTCTCGATGCACGCGCAGCAGTTGCTCGCCATCAAGGAGCGCGTGCTGCGCACCAACCTCGCCGAAGCGCAGCCGCTCGCGCAGCGCGTGCTGCGCCAGTCCGACCCGGCCAAGACGCGGGAACTGCTGGCGAAATTGAATTCCTGAATGAGCGGACCGCTCGACGGCGTGCGCATCCTCGACCTCACCACGGTGGTGATGGGGCCATATGCC
The DNA here is from genome assembly GCA_945906765.1 of Nitrosovibrio sp. Nv4. Taxonomy (GTDB): domain Bacteria; phylum Pseudomonadota; class Gammaproteobacteria; order Burkholderiales; family SG8-39; genus RBG-16-66-20. The sequence goes on from CAMDRF010000087.1 coordinate 11,402, forward strand.
ACGCAAATCCTCGCCGATTTCGGCGCCGATGTGATCAAAGTCGAGCCGCCCGAGGGCGACCTCATGCGCCACAACGCGCCGATGCGCTCCAAGGGCATGGGGCACATCTTCATGAACGCCAACCGCAACAAGCGCTCGGTGGTGCTGGATCTCAAGCGGGACACCGGACGCGCCGCCTGTCTCGCCATCGCCAAAGATGCCGACGTGCTGGTCTACAACATCCGGCCGCAGGCGATGGCGCGCCTCAGGCTCTCGTACGAAGAGGTGCGCGAGGTGAATCCGCGCCTCATCTATGTTGGCGCTTTCGGCTACAGCCAGCGCGGTCCCTATGCGGCAAAGGCGGCCTACGACGATCTCATCCAGGGCGCCGTCGGCCTGCCCTGGCTTTCGAAGCGGGCGGGCGCCGAATCTCCGCGCTACGTACCGGCAACCATTGCCGACCGCTCCGTCGGCCTGCATATCGTCAACATCGTGTGCGCCGCGCTTTACCGCCGGGAAAAATCCGGCGGCGGCCAGCGCGTCGACGTGCCGATGTTCGAAAGCATGCTGCAGACGGTGATGGGCGAACACATGGGCGGCTATACCTACGAGCCGCAGTTGGCGGATCCCGGCTACGCGCGCATGCTGGCCAAGGAGCGCCGTCCCTACGAAACGAAAGACGGCTACGTCTGCGTGCTGGTCTACAACGACAAGCAGTGGCGCGCTTTTTTCGACCTGATCGGGCGGCCCGAGCTGCTCGCCGATCCGAAATTCGCCACCCAGGAAGCACGCAGCCGCGATTTCGAGGGCGCCTATGCGCTGGTCGCCGCGGAGATGGCGAAGCGCAGCACCAACGAATGGATTGCGGCCCTCGAAACCGCCGACATCCCGGTGCAGCGCATGAATAGTCTCGCCGACATCGTCAACGACCCGCACCTCGCGGCCATCGGCTACTTCCGCAGCATCGAGCATCCGACCGAGGGCCGCATCCGGTCAATGGCCATACCCTCCGAATGGTCCGAATCGGCGCCCGAGTACCGCCGCCACGCGCCGCACCTGGGCGAGCACACGCGCGAAGTGCTGCGCCAGGCGGGGCTTGACGAGAGCACGATCGAGCAGATGATCGCAGGCGGGGCCGCGCAGGCCGCAGCATGAACGCCGGCGACCGCGTCCCGGCGCTGAAACCGGAATTTCTGGGCGACGAATCGTTCCGCCGTGACCATCGCCTGCGCTACGCGTATGTCGCCGGAGCGATGGCCAATGGCATCGCCTCCACCCGGCTGGTCGGGGAAATGGCCCGCGCCGGGATGCTCGGTTTTTTCGGCGCCGCCGGACTGAGCCTGGAGCGGATCGAGGCGGCGATCGACGAACTTGCACGCGCGATTCCGGGCACGCCGTATGGCTTCAATCTGATTCACAGCCCGAACGAGCCGCAACACGAAGCGGACGTGGTGGACCTCTATCTGCGGCGCGGGATCCGGCTGGTGGAAGCGTCTGCCTATCTGCGGCGCACGCTGCCGGTGGTGCGCTATCGCGTCAGCGGCATCAAGCGCGACGCCGAGGGCC
>CAMDRF010000088.1 GCA_945906765.1 Nitrosovibrio sp. Nv4
GCTTCTTCGAGCGGTCGTCGGAATGCCAGGTGCCGCCGCCGGTGAGCGCGCCGCCCAGCAGCTCGCAGACCACCGCCAGGCCGTAGCCCTTGTGCAGGCCGAAGGTGCGCAGCGCGCCGAAGGGCTCGATGACGCCGAACTTCGGATCCGGCGTCGGGTTGCCCTGGTCGTCGATGAGCCACTCGGGCGAGACCTTCTCGCGCTTGTTGTGCGCGACGCGGACCTTGCCCTGCGCCACGGCGCTGGTGGCCATGTCGAGGATGAACGGCGGCTCGTTCGGAATTGGAATACCCACGGTCATCGGATTGGTGCCGAAGCGCGCGTCGGCGCCGCCGAAGGGTGCGACGATGGAACGCGAAATCACATTGGTGAAATGCAGCGAGATCAGGCCCGCCGCCACCGCCTGCTCGGCCCACTGGCCGATGCGGCACAAATGGTGCGAGCGGCCGAGGCCCATCACGCACATGCCGTGCTGTTTCGCGCGCGCGATACCGATTTCCATCGACTCCAGCCCGATCACCTGGCCGTAGCCCTGCTGGCCGTCGAGCGAAATCATCGCGCCGCCGTCGAATACGATCTTCGGATGCTGGTTCACCCTGAGCCCGCCCTCGAGCAGCGATTCGATATAGCGCGGGATCATGCCCACGCCGTGCGAATCGTGCCCGGTCAGGTTCGCGCTGACCAGGTTTTCAGCGACGATTTTTGCTTCGCGTGCGTCGCTGCCCCCCGCGAGGACAATCGCCTCAATGGCCTTGATCAGGGAATCTTTTCTATATACGGCCATGAATCATCACTCCGGCTTGATGCCGCCGCGCTCGACGACTGTATTAACTGTCCGGTTCATTATTTCTCCTCAGGGGCGCCTCGATACGAGGTCTAAGTTTACAATGCCGGGCTCGGCCATCCACAGGCCAAGGAGGAGAAAAAATGAAACGTCTCGCCGCATTTGCCGCGGTCATCGCCGCTTTCACGGTCTCGCCGCCGGCGCAGGCCCAGCAGTTCCCCAGCAAGCCGATACGCATCGTCGTGCCATACGCGGCGGGCGGCACCTCGGACATCCTCGCGCGCCAGATCGGCCCGAAGCTAACCGAGGCCTGGAGCCAGCCGGTGATCGTGGAGAACCGCCCCGGCGCCAACGGCAACGTCGGGGCCGAATTTGTCGCCAAGAGCTCACCCGACGGCTACACGCTGCTGCTCACCGACCTCGGGGGGCTCGTCATCAGCGCGAGCGTCTACCCGAATCTGCCATTCAACCCGTCGAAGGACTTCTCGCCGGTGGTGATGGTCTCGTATTCGCCGCACGTGCTTGCGGTGCATCCGGACGTGCAGGTCAAAGACGTGAAGGAGCTGATCGCGATGGCAAAAGCGCATCCCGGCAAGCTCAACTTCGCCATCTCGGGCATCGGCGGCGCGCCGCAGCTCGCCGGCATCGAGTTCGCGCAGCGCACCGGGGTCAATTGGACCTACATCCCCTACAAGGGCGGCTCGGATGCGGTGACCGCCGTAGTGAGTGGCCAGGCACACGTGTTGTTCAACGGCATGCTCGCCACCTGGCCCGCGGTCACGGGCGGCAGGCTGAAGGCGCTGGCGATTTCGAGCGCGCAGCGCGTTGCGTCGGCCAAAGACACGCCCACCGTCGCAGAGCAGGGACTGCCCGGATTCGAGACCGGCTCGTTCCAGGGTGTCGTGGGCGCCGCCGGCACGCCGCGCGAAACCGTGGCGAAGCTGAATGCCGAGCTGATCAAGGTGCTGAACGCGGCGGACATGAAGGAACGCTTTGCCAAGCTGGGCACGGACGTGCGCACCGGCACGCCGGAGAGCCTCGGCACCTGGATGCAGACAGAGCAGGCGAAATGGGCCAAGGTGGTGAAGGAATCCGGCACCAGGTTCGAATGACCATGGAGTTGCCGCAAAACGCATTCAAGCGCGCGCTCAAGGCCGGCAAGCCGCAAATCGGCCTGTGGTCGAGCCTCTCTTCCAACTACTCGGTGGAAGTGATCGCCGGCGCCGGTTACGACTGGCTCCTGCTCGACTGCGAGCACTCGCCGAACGATCTGGAGTCGCTGCTGACGCAGTTGCAGGCCTGCGCCCCATACCCGACGGCGCCGGTGGTGCGCGTACCCTGGAACGACATGGTGAACATCAAGCGCGTGCTGGACATCGGCGCGCAATCGCTGCTCATCCCTTACGTCTGCAGCGCCGAGGAGGCGAAGGCCGCGGTGGCGGCGACACGCTACCCGCCCGCGGGCGTGCGCGGCGTCGCCGGCACCACGCGCGCAACGCGCTTCGGCCGCGTCAAGGACTACGCCAGGCGCGCGCACGAGGAAATTTGCGTGCTGGTGCAGGTGGAAACCAAGCCCGCGTTGGATCAGCTCGAGGCGGTCTGCGCGGTGGACGGCGTGGACGGGGTGTTCATCGGCCCCGCTGACCTGCATGCCTCGATGGGCTATCCAGGCGAAACGTCGAATCCGGCGGTGCTGCCGCTGATCGAGGAGGCCATGCGCCGCATCCGCAAAACGGGCAAGGCGCCGGGCTACCTGTCGCCGGTGGAGGCAGACGCGAAGCGCATGCTTGCCGCCGGGTGCCTGTTTTGCGCGGTCGGAGCGGACATCGGCCTGCTCGCGCGCGGCGCCGAAGCGCTACGGGAGAAATTCAACTAGGGGATCCATGAAACACGAAATCATCATCACCGCGGCGGGCCACAAGGGCACGCTGGAGAGGCTGCAGAACGAATTCACCGCCCTCAAGCTGTGGCAAGCCCCCGACCGGGATGCCGCGCTCAAGGCGGCGGCGCACCTGCGCGCTCTGGCGCACTTCGGTCACTCGAAGGTGGACGGCAAGCTGATGGATGCGCTGCCGAAGCTGAAGATCATTTCCAATTTCGGCGTGGGCGTGGACCAGATCGACCTCGAGGCGGCGAAACAGCGCAGCATCATCGTCACCAATACGCCCGACGTGCTGAACGACTGCGTCGCGGACTGCGCGATGGCGCTGGTGCTCAACACCCTGCGCAAATTCCCGCAATCGGAAGGCTACCTGCGCTCGGGCTTCTGGCCGACGCGCGGACCCTACCCGCTCGCCACCTCGATCGGCGGCAAGACGCTCGGCATCCTCGGCCTGGGACGCATCGGCGAGGCCATTGCCAAGCGGGCGCAGGCCTTCGGCATGAAGATCCGGTACCACAACCGCAACAAGAAGAGCGTGCCCTACCCCTACGACGCCGACCCGGTGGCGCTGGCGAAGAACTCGGACGTACTTTTGATCGTCACGCCCGGCGGCGCCGGCACCGCGAAACTGGTCAACGCGAAAGTGCTGGACGCGCTAGGCCCTCAGGGCTACGTGGTGAACGTAGCGCGCGGCTCGGTGGTGGACGAGCTCGTGCTGCTGCGCTACCTGCAGGAAAAGAAAATCGCCGGCGCCGGGCTCGACGTGTTCGAGCACGAGCCGAAAGTGCCCGCGGAGTTCTACTCGCTCGACAACGCGGTGCTGTTCCCGCACGTGGCGAGCGCCACCGTGGAAACGCGCAAGGCGATGGGCGACCTGCAGGTCGAGAACCTGCACCTGCATTTCGCCGGCAAGCCGGTGAAGACGCCGGTCTAGGTTAGAATTTCCGATAGAGGAGGATTGCCATGAAACTGCTGCTCGCTGCACTTGCCCTCGCGATTTCCGCCACTGCCCAGGCCCAGGCCTGGCCCTCGAAGCCAATCCGCTACATCGTGATCTTCGCGCCGGGCGGCACCACCGACATCCTCGCGCGCCTGATCGCGCCCAAGCTCTCGGAGGCGCTCGGCCAACCCGTGGTGGTGGAGAACCGGCCCGGTGCGGGGGGCAATGTCGGCTCCGAGATGCTCGCGAAAGCAGCGCCGGACGGCTACACCATCGGCAGCGGCACGGTCAGCTCGCACGCCATCAACGCCACGCTGTATTCCAAGCTGCCCTACGACCCGGTCAAGGATTTCTCGCCGATCACCATGCTGGCGACGCTGCCGAACATGCTGGTGGTGCATCCCAGCCTCGGGGTCAACAACGTCGCCGAACTGATTGCGCTGCTCAAGGCCAACCCGAACAAGTACAGCTTCGGCTCGGCGGGCAACGGCACCTCGCAGCACATGTCGGGCGAGATGTTCAAGACGATGACCGGCACGTCGATGCAGCACATCCCGTACAAAGGCTCGGGCCCGATGATTCCCGACCTGCTCGCGGGCACGATCTCGATGAGCTTCGAGAACATCACCACCGCCTATCCGCCGGTAGCACAGGGGCGGCTCAAGGCCCTCGCGGTGACGACCGGCAAGCGCTCGTTCGTCGCCCCCGACGTGCCGACCATGGCGGAAGCCGGGCTCGCCGGCTACGACATCACCTCGTGGCAGGCGCTGTTCGCGCCGGCGGGCGTGCCGAAGGAAATCATCACGCGGCTGCATGCCGAGACCGCGAAGGCGCTCAAGGCGCCGGACGTGGCGAAGCGGCTGCAGGATCTCGGCCTGGATGCGGGCGGCATCGCGCCCGAGGAACTCTCCGCGATCATCCGCAGCGACATTCCGCGCCTCGGCAAAGTCGTGCGCGACTCGGGCGCGAGGATCGACTAGAAAAACTTGCCGTCAGGCGGGCCCGGCTTCCGCCTTGTCGAAGTCGATTTCGACCTTGGCGTCGTTCGGGTCGTGGAAGAACAGCTGCCAGGTGCCGTATTCCGGCAGGCGGCGCAGTTCGTAAGGAACGTTCTTCCGTTTCAGTTTCGCCACCGCCGCCGCGAGACCCGCGCCGCTGAACGCCATGTGGTCGAGCACGCCCTTCACCAGCCGCTCCTTGTTGATCCCCGCGACGATGTGCAGGATCGGGTCCTTGCCCCTGCCGCCATCGGCGTAGAGCCAGGCGCCGGGAAAGGTGAACGGCGGCCGCGCCCCCGCTTTCAGGTTGAGGTGCTCCTCGTAGAACGCCAGCGTCGCCGGCAGGTCGTCGGTGAGGATGGTGAAGTGGTTTACCGCGGTCACCGTCATGTCAGGCCCCTTTCGCGGCAACCTGCGCCTGCCTGGTCTTGTCGAGCACCGTCATCGCGGTAGCAACCATGCCCGCGACGTCGCCGGCACTTGCTGGAAGGATCAGGGTGTTGGTGGTCCTGGCAAGATTGGCGAAGGCGGCGACGTACTCCTGCGCCACCTTGAGGTTGGCCGCATCCATGCCGCCCTTGTCGCTGATCGCCTCGCCTACCGCGCGCACCGCCGCCGCGTTGGCATCGGCGATCAGCCGCAGCGCGGTGGCCTCGCCCTGCGCCCGGTTGATCTCGCTCTGCTTCTCGCCCTCGGACTCCAGGATCGCCGCCTGGCGCTTGCCGTCGGCGACGTTGATCGCCTGCTGGCGCTCGCCCTCGGACTTGGCGATCAGCGCGCGCTTCTCGCGCTCGGCGGTGATCTGCGCCTGCATGGCGCGCAGGATCGATTCGGGCGGCGTGATGCTCTTGATCTCGTAGCGCAGCACCTTGATGCCCCAGTTGCGCCCCGCCTCGTCCAGCGCGGCGACGATGTGGCGGTTGATGTCCTCGCGCGACTCGAAGCTCTTGTCGAGCTCCATCTTGCCGATCACGCTGCGCAGCGTGGTCTGCGCGAGCTGGGTGATCGCGCCGATGTAGTTCGCCGAGCCGTAGGACGCCAGGCGCGGGTCGGTCACCTGGTAATACAGCACGCCGTCCACCGCGAGCTGGGTATTGTCCTTGGTGATACACACCTGTTCGGGCACATCGAGCGGCACCTCCTTGAGCGAATGCATGTAGGCGACCCGATCCATGAACGGGATGATCAGGTTGAGGCCGGGCTCGAGCACCGCATGAAATTTCCCCAGCCGCTCCACCACGAAGGCGAACTGCTGCGGCACGATGCGCACGCCCTCGATCACGAACGCGGCCACCACCGCGATGAAGAACACCCAGACCGCGTAGCCCCGCGTCTCCGGAATGGCCCCCGTGATCACGGTCAGGACGATGGCGATTATCAGCTTGGTAAGCATGGACATTCCCTTCTTTTGTTGACCTGCCGCCGGCCGCGGCGCATGCGCCACGGCCACTCCGGCAGGACTATGCGGGACGACGGGTTGTGACTTTGAGCGTGTTGCCATTGGCCGTGACCACGTAGAGCATTGCCCCGGCGTCGACGGCTGCATCGCCGTCCACCAGGGCGTCCCACGAGGCGCCGCGGTAGCTCACCCGCGCCAGCCGTCCGCCCTGGTCGATCCAGTTCTCGAAGCTCGCCGGCTGGCCGGCGTCCACGTTCGGCATCTGCTGCGTTGCATTCCTCGCGCGGTAGACATGCACGCCGTAGCAGCCGAGCCCCGAAATCACCGCCGCGACAATGGCCTGCACCGGAAAGCCCTGGCCGAACCAGGCCGCGAGCGCCGCGCCGAAGGCCGCGATACCGAGCACCAGCAGGTAGAACGTGCCGGTCAGCAATTCGACGATGACCAGCGTCAGACCCAGGATCGCCCAGAGAAAGTCTTCTTCCATGGGCCTAATTTAGAATCACTTGACCGTGGACGCAACCAAACTCGCAAAAGAACTCATCGAACTGCACGATCGTCCGCGGCAGGTGGCGCCGTTTAGCTCGCGCTTTCCGGGGCTTACGGCCGAAACGGGCTACGCCGCGGCGCGCCAGCTGCACGCCCATCGCCTGGCACAGGGCTGGGTGCTGGCCGGGCGCAAGAACGGCTTCACCAACCGCGGCCTCTGGGAGCGCTACGGCGTGAACGGGCCGATGTGGGGCGCCGTCTATGATCGCACGCTGATCTTCGCGCAGGGCAACCGCGCCGTCGTTTCCCTCGCCGGCCTGGTACAGCCGCGCATCGAGCCGGAGATCTGCTTCAAATTGAAGTCCGTGCCGCCGCGCACGCGCAACCCGGCGGCAATCCTCGAGGCGATCGAGTGGATCGCGCATTCCATCGAAATCGTGCAGTGCCACCACCCGGAGTGGAAGATGACGCTGGCCGATTGCACCGCGGACAACGCGCTGCACGGCAGGCTGATCGTCGGCACGCCGGTCGAAGTGCAGCGCATTGCCGGCCTCGCCGCCGCGCTGCCGTTCCTCAAGGTCACGCTGCGCAAGGGCAACGCGGTCATCGACCAGGGCACCGGCGCCAACGTGCTCGACAGCCCGCTGCTGTCGCTCGCGTTCCTGGTGGACATTCTTGCCGAACAGAAAGATGCCCCTCCGCTCGCCGCCGGCGAAATCATCAGCACCGGCACGCTTACCGACGCGCACCCGGTACAGGCGGGCGAAACCTGGAACACGGATTTGCATGGATTTGCCGTCAGAGGCCTTACTGTGAACTTCCAATAAAAAAATGAAGCGACCTCTAGATGGCATCACGGTGGTCGGCCTCGAGCAGGTGATCGCGGGGCCGTTCTGCACGCGCCAGCTCGCCGAGCTGGGCGCGCGCGTGATCAAGATCGAGCGGCCGGGCGGCGGCGACGCCGCGCGCGGCTACGACAAGACGGTGAACGGGCTGTCGTCGCATTTCGTCTGGGTCAACCGCTCCAAGGAAAGCCTTTGCCTCGATGTAAAGCACCCGGACGCAAAGCCGGTGCTCGAAAAACTCCTGCAAAAAGCGGACGTATTCGTGCAGAACCTCGCGCCGGGCGCGGCCGAGCGGCTGGGACTGGGCGCCGCGGAGCTGCGCACGAAGCATCCGCGCCTCATCTGGTGCGGCATTTCGGGCTACGGACCGGCGGGCCCCTACGCCGACAAGAAAGCCTACGACCTGCTGGTGCAATGCGAGGCGGGTCTGCTGTCGGTCACCGGCACGCCAGGCCAGCCTGCCAAGGCGGGCATTCCGGTGGCGGACATCGCGGCCGGCATGTACGCCTTCTCCTCGATCCTCGCCGCGCTCTATCGGCGGCAGGCGCAGGGCGCCGGCGCCACGCTCGACATCACGATGTTCGAGTCGCTCGGCGAGTGGATGGGCTTTCCCGCCTACTTCACCGCCTACGGTGGCGAGGCCCCGCCGCGCTCCGGCGCGCACCATGCCACTATCGTCCCCTACGGCCCGTTCAAGGCCGGCGACGGCGGCACGGTATTTCTCTCGATCCAGAACGAGCGGGAGTTCGGACAGTTTTGCGATGCAGTGCTTTTGAATCCCGGATTGCAAACCGATCCAAGATTTTCAAGCGGCCCGCTCAGAGCGGCGAACCGCAATGCAATGCATGAGGAAATTGACCGGACATTTTCGAAATTGAAAGCAGCCGAAATCCTTGCACGGCTCGACAAGGCCGATATCGCCAACGCAAAACTGAATTCGATGCAGGAGTTCTGGGACCACCCGCAGCTGGAGGCACGCGAGCGCTGGCGCGAGGTAGGCACGCCAGCAGGCTCCATCGAGGCGATGAAGCCGCCGTTTAATCTTGACGGGTTCGAGCCGCGCATGGACGCGGTGCCCGCGCTCGGCGCGCACAGCCGCGCCATTCTTTTGGAGCTGGGATTCAGTTCTACAGAGGTCGAAAAAATGTCGCAAGAAAAAATCATTGAAGAAGGAACAGCATGAACCTGGAACTCTATTTTGCCCCCGGCGCGTGCTCGTTCGTGCCGCACGTCGCGCTGGAAGCCATCAAGGCGGCCACCGGCCAGGCCTTCGAGCCGAAGCTGGTCAAGCTGCACAAGAGCGAGCACCACACGCCCGAGTACCTGGCGATGAACCCGAACGGCCAGGTGCCGGTATTGGTGGTGGACGGCAAACCGCTCACGCAGATCGTCGCCATCTGCGATTTCCTCGACCGCAGCTTTCCCAAGGCCGGCCTGCTGCCCACGGACCCCTGGGCGCGCGCGCAGGCCCTCTCCCAATTGGCGTGGATGAACAACACCGCCCACCCCACCTTTACGCGCGTATTCCGCGCGTCCGAATTCGCTGAAAGCGAAGCAGCGCAGGCGGAAGTGAAAAAGATCGCCGCGGCGAAGTACCGCACGCTGCTCGAGCGCATCCAGGAATGGTCCGCGCCGGCAAAGCCGTTCTGGTTCGGCGATCGCATCACCTGCCACGATGCCTATGCCTTCACGCTGCTGCGCTGGGGCGGCATGGCGGCTGTCGACCCGAAGTCGCTGCCCGGCTACCTCGCCTACGTCGAGCGCGTGACGGCCGCGGCGCCGGTTGCGGTGGTGCTGGAGCGCGAGCGCATAAAACTGGATACCTACAAGGCGACCTGAAGAGGCCGGCCGTATCAGCTCTTCTTGCCGACCTCGATACCGGCCGCACGGGCGAGATCCCGGTGTACCCGCACCACCCGCTCCACCTCGCCCTTGGCGGGGAAGCGTTCGTAGAAACCCTCGTCGCGGAACATCTTGCCCATCTCGGCCCAGGGCTTGAGCCGCTCTTCCCAGCGCGCCAGGCGCCCGGCCTCGGGGCCGTCGTCCTCGCGCGCGAGGTCGGCGCACACCCGGATCATCGCCTTGATGGTGACCGGCCGGGTGATCATGTAGCCGTCCCTGCCCCAGACCGAATCGCCGAACACATTCTTCGCCGCCCGCAAGAAGTCGCGCACCAGGCCGTAGTAGCGCGGCACTTCCTTGGAACTGCCGCCCGCGAGCTGGATCGAGCGCCACTTGCCGCGCACCCAGCGGTGCAGTTCGTTGAACAGCTCGGCCTGCAATACCCACTTGTCGCGCTGGCTGCGGCCGCCCAGCCGGTTGATGCGGTAGCGCAGCGGGCTGTCGCCCTCGCTGTAGAGTTTCTGCACCAGGCGCGCGGCGAACTTGCGGTCGGGCGCCGCCCAGGACACCTGCTCGTAGAGGTCGATCAGGTGGCTCTTGTTGATGCGCGTCGGGGTGGAATTGATGATGACGAACATCTCGGCGGCGAAGTCTTCGCTGCGGCCGTCGAAAATGATGCAGGGCACGCTGATGGTGGCGGCGTCCTGCGGCCGCTCCAGCATGTAGAAGTGCAGCGCGGCAAGACGGTGCTGGCCGTCGATGATCAGGAACTTGGCGCCCGGCTCCGTCAGGTGCCCCGAGGCGTCGCCGTCGCCGTTGGAGCGGAAATTCAGCTTCTCGCTGGTGTAGAGCAGCACCGTGCCCGGAATCGCCGGCTGCGACACCGCGGTTTCATAGAAATTGGTGAGCTGGCGCACCTTGGCGCGCGACAGGCCGCGCTGGAAGGCGCCGTCGGTGCGCTCGATCTTGGAGATGAACTGGGCGACGTCATCGTCCTTGGAAATGCGCGCCGCCGCGATCTCCTCGCCCTCGCCGTAGAAACGGCTGATGAAGCGCACCTTCGCAAGCAGGTCTTTCGCCCGGTACGCGGCGAAATAGAAAATCCCGTCTTTCTGGCGAATCTGTGTCGCGTGCATCGCCTCTCCCCTGGTGTCCGCCTGCCCCTCCGGTAAGCGTCACCGGGCAGAAATATACCCGATTCAGCTAGGACAGGCGGGGAGCATTAGTGCCTGCAGGACCTCCCCGGTGGCGCGGTTTTGCACGAAGGCGACCCCTCCGGAGTGCCCCGGAACGGCCTGCGGCAGCAGGGGCAGCGATTTGCCGCGATTTTCGCCCGCTTTTACCTCGGAAACCAGCTTGTTTTCATAGGCGCCGAGGAAAAGGGCGATTGCCGGGCTTGGCGACGCTCCCGCCAACGCCGCCGCCTCGACTTCGAAGGCATCCTTGCGCAACGTGTTCAGGGATAGCGAAATTCGAGCCTTTGCCGGCTGGGCATTAATTTTCGCTACTTCCTGCTCGAAGGCCCCGGAACTCCAATACTTGGGTCGAAACAGCGTGCCCTTAGCTTACGCGCGCGGGCCGATAATGGCGCCCCTCCATGGCTCCGCACCTCCCCTATTTCCTCGCCTCGTTTACCTGGAACTATGGCCTGGGCATGACCTGGCTGGTGGTACCGCTCTACGCCTATTCCAAGGGCCTCTCCGGGGCGCAGATCGGCATCCTGTTCTCGCTGCCCTCGATCGCCCAGCTCGCCATCAACCTGGTCGGCGGGGCCTACGTGGACCGCTTCGGCGGCAGGCGCATCATGCTCGCCTCCTCGGTGCTGCTGGCCGCCGGCGCGGCGGCGATGCCCTTCGCGCAGGGTTTCTGGCCGCTGTTCTTCGCCCAATCCGTCCTCGTGCTGGCGCGCGCCACGTTCTGGCCCGCCAACTGGTCCATCGCCGCCGACCTGCCGGGGGAACGCGGCGTGCAGGCCGGGCGCCTGAACGCGATCACCAACCTGGGCCAGATCCTCGGCAACGGCTCCTGCGGCTTCATCCTCGCCTACGGCGGCTTCGGCGCCACCTTTTCGGTGCTGGCGGGGATGGGCGTGGTGGCGCTGCTGCTGGGCTTGGGCACGCCGCAGGCGCCGCGCAAAGTGGTGCCCGGCCAGCGCCTGTTCGACAACTACCTCGTGCTGATGCGCGTGCCGGTCCTCTACTACGGCATCCTCTGCGCCTACCTCTCGGCGCTGCCGTTCTCGCTTTCCATGTCGTTCTACCCGCTGCTGCTGCAGCAATTCGGCTACGGCGAGGAGGCCTCCGGCGTGCTGCTCGCGCTGCGCGCGGTGGGCGGCATCGGCGCGGGCCTGCTGGTGGCGCGCTTCGTCCACACCGGGCCCGCCAGCCCCTGGCCGGTGCTCTCGGGCCTGGCGGTCGCGCTCGCGGTCGGCCTGCAGCCGCTCGCGAGCCACTGGGCCGCGGTAGGGGCATTTCTGTTCGCTTCCGGGGTAGGCTCTGGCGTCATGACCATCTACTTCCAGGTCACCATGGCCGAAGTCGTGGCCCCCGAGATGCGCGGCTCGGCGCTGGCGCTGGGGGGACTGGGCTGGGGCATCTCGCACCTCACCACGCCGCTGGTGATGGGCCTGTTGGCCGACCAGTACGGCGTGGTTGCCGGTTTCTACCTGCTCGGCGGCATGGCGCTGGTCACTGTCGTTTTCGTGGGCGTGTTGAGGCACTGGGCTTTCGCCACCACGAAGCTGGGCACGAAGGACGGCACCCGTGCCGTGGGCGCGCCATGAAACTCTCCGTCCTCGACCAGTCGCCGATCATCTCCGGCCACAGCGCCGCGCAGGCGATCGAAGAAACCATCAAGCTCGCGCGCCGCGCCGATGCACTGGGCTTCCATCGCTACTGGCTTGCCGAGCACCACGCCATCGGTGCGCTCGCCGATCCTTGTCCCGAGATCCTGCTCGCGCGCATCGGCGCCGTAACGAAACACATCCGCGTGGGCACCGGCGGCGTGCTGCTGCCCTACTACAGCGCCTTCAAGGTCGCGGAAATTTTCCGTATGCTCGAAGCCCTCTACCCGGGGCGCATCGACCTGGGCATCGGCCGCGCGCCCGGCGGCGACCAGCGCACGGCGCGCGCCGTGGGCGGCGGGCACTTTCCCGATGCCGAACAGTTTCCGCAGCAGGTCTGGGAGCTGATCGGCTACCTCGACGGCACGCTGCCCGATGACCACCCCAACCGCCGCGTGCGCGTGCAGCCCGAGGGATCGACCGCGCCTGAACTCTGGCTGCTCGGATCGTCGGACTACAGCGGCCTGCTCGCCGCGCAGCTGGGCGTGCGCTTTTCCTTCGCCCATTTCATCAACGCCCAGGGCGGCGATGCGGTGATGCGCGCCTACAAGGAACGCTTCCAGGTGCGCGTTTCTGGCACTGCCGGTCCCGCGCCGCGCGAGACCGCACCCCATGCGGGCCTGTGCTGCTTTGTCATCTGCGCCGCCACCGACGACGAAGCCGAGCGCCTGGCGCGCGTCGTGGACCTGCGGCGCCTGCACATGGCGCTCAACCAGGACCTGCCCGTGCCCACCCTCGCCGAAGCCGAGAAACGCTCTTTCTCGAAGGAAGAACTGCAATACATCCGCGGCCAGCGCCCGCGCGCCGTGATCGGCAGCCCCGAGACCTGCAAGGAAAAACTGCTGGCGCTCGCCACGCAATTCTCCGCCGACGAACTGATGGTGCTGACGAT
>CAMDRF010000089.1 GCA_945906765.1 Nitrosovibrio sp. Nv4
GCGACCAATTGCTCCGCGGCTTCCTTGTAGCGCGGCAGGCGCTTCATCTGGAAGAACGGACCTTCGTCCCAGTCGAGGCCGAGCCACTTCATGCCCTCGAGGATCGCGTCCACCGACAGCTCGGTAGAACGCTCGAGGTCGGTGTCCTCGATGCGCAGGATGAACTTGCCACCATGGCGCCGCGCGTAGGCCCAGGAGAACAGCGCCGTGCGCGCGCCGCCGATGTGCAGGAAGCCGGTCGGGGAAGGAGCGAAGCGGGTTCGTATATTCATCGGTGCGCAATCCGGAACAGGTAGGTCAGTCGGTCCCGCCCTCGACCGGGAGGTGTTGCGCGCGCCAGCGCAGCATGCCGCCGGCGAGATTTGCCACTTTGGCGAAGCCCGCGTTCTTCAGCATCACGGTGGCCTGCGCCGAGCGCGCGCCCGAGCGGCAGACCACGACGACCGGCTGTTCTTTCGATAGTTGTTCCGTGCTGCTCAAAAGAGAACCCAAGGGAATGAGCTTCGCGCCAGCGATGTGGCCCAGCGCGCCGGTAAATTCATTCGGTTCGCGCACGTCCAGCACCTGCGCGCGGCCGGGATTTTCGGCCACCCAGTCGGGCTGCAACTCCCAGATGCCGGCGAAGGTCATGGCAAGCGGCGCCCAGTCGGTATCAGCGGTGTCGGTCATGTCGTCCTTCTCGGGGCGGCCGCAGCGCAGGTTCGCCGGCACTGCAACGTCCATCAGCTTCGGGTGCGCGAGGCCGAGGTTGGTCATGTAGCCGACGAAGTCGGCCTCGCCGATCGTCAACGCGAGGCGCGGATTGTACTTCTTCTCCTCGCCGATGCTGGAGGCGGTGATGCCGCGGTAATCGTGCCCCGGATAGAGCAGGCAGTCATCGGGCAGCGAGAACAGCCGTTCGCGCACGGATTGGAACAGCAGCGGCGCGCTGCCCTGCTGGAAATCGGAGCGGCCGCAGCCGCGGATCAGCAGCGCGTCGCCGGTGAAGGCCTTGGAGCGGTCATCCAGCACGTAGCTCATGCAGCCGCCGGTATGGCCGGGCGTGGCGCGCGCTTCCAGCGTGCGCATGCCGAAGGCAATGACGTCGCCGTCGGCCAGGTAGCGGTCCGCGCCCTCGGCGCCGCTTTCCTTCGAGAGCGCGATTCTCGATTCCAGCCGCCGCTTGAGCAGCGACGCGCCCGTGACATGGTCGGCATGCACGTGCGTCTCGAGGGTGAACAGCAGCTTGACGTCCAGTTCGCCGATCAGCGCCGCGTCGCGCCGCGCATGCTCGAACACCGGATCGATCAGCACCGCCTCGCGCGTGAGAGAATCGGCGAGCAGGTAGGTGTAGGTGGACGACTGTGGATCGAACAGCTGGCGAAAAATCATGAGATCAGATTAATCCTATGCATGACTTTACTCCGGTTTCCGCGCTGGCTGGCGGCGCCCTCATCGGCCTCGCGAGCGTCTGGCTGCTCGCGGCCAACGGCCGCATCGCCGGCGTGAGCGGCATCCTGCACGGCATTTTTTCACCGCCAGAGGCACAGTGGCGCGCCTGGTTTCTCTCCGGGCTGCTGCTCGCGGGCCTCGCCTGGCAGGCAGCGGGCGCGCCGGTACCGCTGCGCGAGGGCTTCCCGATCGGCTGGGCCGCCGCGGCGGGCCTGCTGGTCGGCTTCGGCACGCGCATGGGCGGCGGTTGCACCAGCGGCCACGGTGTCTGCGGCCTGGGGCGCCTTTCGGCGCGCTCCCTGGTCGCGGTGATCGTGTTCATGGCGAGCGGCATGGTCGCGGCTTACGTGATGCGCCATGTCCTCGGGGTGGCATCATGAATGCGCTCCTCTCCGCGCTCGGGGCGGGCTTCCTCTTCGGCATCGGTCTCTGGGTTTCGGGCATGGCGAATCCGAAAAAGGTGCTCGGCTTTCTCGACATCACGGGGGACTGGGATGCAAGCCTGATGCTGGTCATGGGAGGCGCTGTGGCGGTAACTCTCGTGGGTTTCAGGATCTACAAGACAAAAATTCCGGCTCCAACCCTGAAGGACATCGATTTCCCGCTCGTCGCCGGTGCGGCAATTTTCGGCGCCGGCTGGGGAATCGCCGGTTACTGCCCCGGCCCCGCGGTTACGGCGCTGTCGACGCTGTCGACCGAATCGGTGGTGTTCGTGATCGCGATGATCGCGGGCGGATTGCTGCATAAAATCATCCCAAAAACGTAATGCGCAGCACTGCCCATTATTTTCTCGAGGGGCTGAACGAACTCGGCATCGAGTACCTGTTCTGTAACCTCGGTACCGACCATGCGCCGCTGATCGAGGCGATGGCGCAGTGGCGCAGCGAAGGGCGGGCGTACGCGAAAACGGTGCTCTGCCCGCACGAAAACGTCGCCGTGCACATGGCCGCGGGTTACGCCATCGCCACGGGCCGCGGCCAGGGCGTGCTGGTGCACGTCGATGCCGGCACCGCGAATGCAGCGATGGCGCTGCACAACCTGTACCGCGGACGTATCCCGGTGCTGCTGATGGCCGGCCGGTCGCCGCACACGCTGCACGGGGAACTCCCCGGGTCGCGCGATACCTACGTGCATTTCGTGCAGGAACCCTTCGACCAGGCCAGCCTGGTGCGGCCGTACGTGAAATGGGAATACACCCTGCCCACCGGCGTGGTCGCGAAGGAAGCGCTGCGCCGCGCGCATACGCTCATGCAAAGCGACCCGAAGGGGCCGGTCTACATGATGCTGCCGCGTGAAACGCTTGCCGAGAACTGGGATGCAAGCGCGGTGCGCTCGTTTCCGGAGCAGCGCTTCGGGCCGGTGGCCGCGGGCGGGGCCGATCCGGCGGTGGTGGCAACGCTCGCGGAGCGGCTGCTCGCGGCGCGCGATCCGGTGCTGGTGACCGCCTATTGCGGGCGCAATCCGGCCAGCGTCGCACTGCTCGACGAACTGGCGCGCTTCGCCGGCATCCGCGTGTTCGAATTCAATCCCCTGCACCTGAACATGCCGTACGACTCGCCGTGCTTCGCGGGCTTCATGCCCGACGCGAGCGTCGCCAAAGCGGATTTCGGGATGCTCCTCGACATCGACGTGCCGTGGATACCGAAGGACATGCCCGATAACCCGGACACCTGGTGGGCGCACATCGACGTGGACGCGGTGAAGCGCAGCTTCCCGATGTGGGGTTTTCCGAGCAACCTGCGCATGGAAGGCGACAGTTGCATCATCCTCGCGCAACTGCTCGACGCGCTGCGCGCGCGCGCGACCCCGGAGTTCACCGCCCGGGCGCGCAGCCGGGTCGAGGCGCTGGCCGCCGGGCATCGGCAGCGCATGGAAGCCATGGCGCGGCTCGCCGGCGACCAAGGCGCGCCCGGACGCATCAATCCGCACTACCTCTGCGCGGAGCTCAACCGCGCCATCGGGCCGGAGGACATCGTGCTGAACGAGGCGATCCGCAATGGGCTCGCCGTGTTCAACCAGGTGCCGCGATCGCGGCCCGGCACGCGCATCGGACTGGCGGGCGGGGGACTGGGCTTTTCCGGCGGCATGGCGCTTGGCATGAAGCTCGCGCGGCCCGAGCGCACGGTGGTGCAGGTCGTGGGTGACGGCAGCTTTTATTTCTGCAACCCGGAAGCCGTTTACGCGGTATCCGCGCAGTACCGTCTGCCGATCTTCACGCTGGTGCTCGACAACGGCGGCTGGGCGGCGGTGAAGGAAGCGACGCTGCGCATGCACCCCGACGGCGAAGCCAAACGTCTGGGCGCCTACCAGTCGCAGCTGGCGCCTGAAATGGCGTTCGCCAAGATCGCCGAGGCCGCGGGCGGCTACGGGGAAACACTGACCGAGCCCTCGGAGGTGACGGGCGCCATCCGGCGTTGCCTGGACGAAGTGCGCCGCGGCCGCTCGGCTTTGCTCCACGCCCACATCGTTCCGCATTAGCATTGGCGCTCGATACCGCGGGGGGTTCGCAATGATAAAAGTCCTATTGGCGACAATGGCGATAGCCGCGGCGATGGCGGGCAGCGCCATCGCGCAGCCCATCTGGCCATCGAAACCCGTGCACCTCGTGGTGGGCTTCCCGCCGGGAGGGGCGAACGATATCCTCGCCCGCCTGGTCGGCGCCAAGCTGCAGGAGCGATGGGGCCAGCCGGTGCTCATCGACAACAAGCCCGGCGCCAATGCGATCATCGCCACCGAATTCGTGGCTCGCTCCGCGCCCGACGGCTACACGCTGCTGATCGGCGCGAGCGGCGCGATGGCCTTCAACCCGGGACTGTATTCGAAACTGCCCTACGATCCGCTGCGCGACTTCGAGCCGGTGACGATGCTGGGTTCGTTCCCGCTGGTGCTCGCGGTGAACCCGTCCCTGCCGGCGCAGTCGGTGAAGGAACTGGTGCAGCTTGCCGCGGCGGCGCCCGGCAAATTCAACTACAGCGCGGGATCGACCCCGTTCCAGCTCGCGATGGAGCTCTTCAAGCTGCGCTCCGGCATCGCTGTCAACCACATCGCCTACAAGGGCAGCGCGCAGGCCGTCGCCGCAGTGCTCGCGAATGACGTGCAGATGACTTTCGTCGATGCGCCGCCCGCGGTGGGGCAGATCAAGGCCGGCAAGCTGCGCGCGCTTGCGGTGACATCGAGGACACGCGCGCCGGTGCTGCCGGAGTCGCCCACCATGATCGAAGCGGGCATCGAGAATTTCGAGGTGGTGCTGTGGACCAGCCTGTTCGCGCCCGCGGGCACGCCGCGCGCGGTGGTGGAGCGGCTGCAGCAGCAGATCGCCGCGATCCTGCGCCTGCCCGACGTGGCCGAGCGCATGGCCGCGCTCGGCATCGAACCGGTGGGCGGCACATCCGCGCAGCTCGCCGCGGTGCTGCGCGCCGACATCGAAAAATGGACCGCGGTGGCAAAGAGCGCCAACGTCAAGGCCGAGTAATTCAGATAAAGCGGTTGCTCGGCTTCAGGCCGAGGTAGTACTGCCCCGCGCTTTGAAAGTGCATGGCGCTCGATTGCAGTTGCTGCGAAACGGCATGCATGTCGCGCAGCCGCCGCTCGAAAGGATTGGCCTCGAAGATCGCCGTCGCACCGGCGTCGGCGTAGGAAGCCTCCACCACATCGCGTGCCTGGTGGATCGCGTAGGTGGCGGCCAGCCGCAGCGGGATCCTTTGCCGGAGAATTGCCTTCGTGCTGATGGATGCCCGGCGCTAGCGCCGGCCAGCTGTCGTTAAGCGGGGGTGAACATCGGCACCGGCGAGCCGCCATCAGTGGGCTTGAACACCACTTTGACCTTCTGTCCGATGCGCACCGCGTCAAGGTCGCAGTCGACGATGTTGGTCAGCATCGACACGCCCTCCTCCAGCGTCACGTAGGCGATGCAATACGGCACCGGCACGCCGCGGCGCAGCACGCTATAGGTATAGATCGTTCCGGTCCCCTTCGCATCACGCCATTCGGTCTTGTCGGAGAAGCAGAACGGACAGAGCGCGCGCGGGTAGTGGTGATATTCACCGCAGCAACCGCATTTTTTTATCAGTAATTTCCCCTGGGCAGCGGCATCGAAGTACGGCTTGTTCTCGGGATTGACCGAGGGCGCTGGAATTTTCCGTTCCATCATTCTCTTTCCATGATCAACGTCGCGCTGCCATGCCTCGTGCCCAACTGGCCGCCGGTGCCTTGCGCGAGCGCGAGGCCGCAGTCCTTAACCTGCACCTTGGGATGCGCCTCGCCGCGCAGCTGGCGCACCGCCTCGATCACCTTGGTCATGCCGCCGCGGTTGGCGGGATGGTTGTTGCACAGGCCGCCGCCGTCGGTGTTGAAAGGCAGCTTGCCGGTGCCCGAGATCAGGTTGCCGTCGGCGACGAATTTGCCGCCCTCGCCCTTCTTGCAGAAGCCGAGGTCTTCGAGCTGCACCAGCACCGTGATGGTGAAGCTGTCGTAGATCGAGGCGTACTTGATGTCGGCTGGCTTCACACCCGCCTCTTCAAACGCCGCCGCGCCTGACCACAGCGCGCCGGATGTCGTGAGCGTCAACTTCCCGCCGGCCTGCCCTTTCGGCGATTCGCCGGCGCCGATCAGCTTCACCAACGGGCGCTTCAATTTTCTCGCGATTTCGGGCCGCGCCACGATCAGCGCACCGCCGCCGTCGCTCACCACGCAGCAGTCCATGCGGTGCAGCGGGTCGGCGACCATCGGCGAATCGAGCACGTCCTTCACCGTCACCACCTCGCGCAGCATGGCGTGCGGATTGTGCTGCGCGTGGTGCGAGGCCGCCACCTTGATCCAGGCGAGCTGCTCGGATGTGGTGCCGTATTCGTGCATGTGGCGCATCGCCACCATGGCGTAGCTGTTGGCTGTGACGATGCCGTAGGGCGCCTCGAACGGCGCGTCGGGCAGGTTGGCGCCCCAGCTCCTCGGCTGGGTGCCGCTGGAGCCTTCCGAACGCGGCCGCCCGGCGAGCGTCACCAGTGCGATATCGCACTTTCCCGCCGCGATCGCCTGCGCCGCGTGCGCGACATGGACCAGGTACGACGATCCGCCGGTATCGGTGGACTCCATGTGGCGCAACTTCAGGCCGAGGTAATCCGTCATCGACAGCGGCCCCAGGCCCGGCGCATCACCGGCGCAGAAATAGCCGTCCACGTCCTGCTTCGTGAGGCCGGCGTCCTCCAGCGCACCCTTCGCCACTTCGGCGTGCAATTGCGCCACCGACTTGTCTGCCGCCTTGCGGGTCGGATGCTCGTACGCACCGACGAGGTATGCCTTGCCTTTGATGCTCATGGGAGAGATTTTCGCTTAAAATGCCTTCCTCGCGCGATGAGCGGGCGCGAAACAAGGGTGGTTAGCTCAGCGGTAGAGCACTGCCTTCACACGGCAGGGGCCATAGGTTCGATCCCTATACCACCCACCAATTCCTCAATATGAAAAAATTCGATCTCCCATCCATGCGCTCGGCGCTGTTCGTACCCCTCGCGGATGATCGCTTTCTTGCCAAGGCGCACGAGCGCGGCGCCGACGCGCTGCTGCTCGACCTGGAGGATTCGGTGCCGCCGGCGCACAAGCTCGCGGCGCGCGCCCGGCTGCCGGAGGCGGCGCGCCGGCTCGCCGCTTCGGGCGCGACGGTGATGGTGCGCGTCAATTCGTTGCCCGAACTGGTGGCCGATGACTTGAAGGCGGCGGCGCAATCGCCCGTGGTTGCGGTGTTCCTGCCGAAAGTGGAGTCCGCGGAGCAGATCGTTGCGGCCGAGCGAGCGCTTGGCGGCAATACCGCGCAACTTGTGGCGATGCTGGAATCGCCCGCCGCGGTGCTCTCCGCGATGGAAATCTCCCGGGCCGGCACGCGGCTCGCCGGATTGGTGTTCGGCAGCGAGGACTATTGCGGCGTGCTGGGCATTTCGTCGGGTACCGCGGCGCTCGACTGGCCGGCGCAGATGGTCGCCGTGGCGGCTCGCGCGCGCGGGTTGGCGGCGTTCGGGCAGCCCGGTCCGGTGGCCGAGATCGCCGACATGGATGCTTATGCGCGGCTGCTCGTAAAAGCCAGGGCAATGGGTTTCACCGGCACGCTCTGCATCCATCCGAAGCAGGTGACGCTGGCAAACCGCGTTTACTCGGCGTCAGAGGAAGAAATCGCGCTGGCGCGCGAAATCATCTCCGCGTTCGAAGCGGCGCTGCGCGACGGTCGCGGCGCCTTCGCGCTGCACGGGCGCATGATCGATGCGCCGATCGTGGACCAGGCGCGCGCCACGCTCGCTCGCGTCCGGGCGCCCTAGTTGCTGCCGCAGGCGATGTTCCAGAGAGCCTCGTCCAGCGCGCCAGCCACGATGTTCTCCCAGCGCCCGGCGCGGGAACTCGTATCCACCGCTTCGCCGGTTCCCATCGCGCCCGCAAAATCGATCGACGACAGCAGCCGCACCCGCCGCTCGCCGCAGTCGTATTCACGCAGTACCACTGTCGAGTAGAGTCCCCTGCCCGCGGGCGTGAAATCCTGCCGCCTGAAGTCGTACATGCCCGACATTTTCGCCAGCGGGCCAGTCCTGCGGATGGTGGCCTTGTCGGCATACGCCGAGTAGATGTAGTCACCGCTGCCCACGGCGCTCCATTCC
Source organism: Nitrosovibrio sp. Nv4 (assembly GCA_945906765.1). Taxonomy (GTDB): domain Bacteria; phylum Pseudomonadota; class Gammaproteobacteria; order Burkholderiales; family SG8-39; genus RBG-16-66-20. Next base: position 8,067 of record CAMDRF010000089.1, read on the forward strand.
GCCGCCGCGCTGGCGCTGCACAGCGCCAAACCCAACGCGAGGCTAGACCAGCGAGCCACGCTTTGCCAGGGCTTCGCGCGAGAAGCCGGCGACTTGCTTGTAACTTTCCGAGAGCGCGGCTATTTCCGCGTTCGCGATCACGTCCTCGATGCGCGCGAAGGGCTTGTCGCCGCTGCGCCGCCACACTTCGCGCAGGATCGCATCGGGCGGGTTGGCGCGGTTCATCAACACCAGGTCGTTGACCGCCTGCAGCCTGGCGCGCTCGTATTCCTTCAGTGCATTTTCCACATTTTCGTTTTTCCTGAGACAACCCGTCAAAGCCCTTGCGTCGAGAATCGCCTGCCCCGCGCCGTTCGAGCCGCGCGGATACATCGGGTGCGCCGCGTCCCCCAGCAGCGTGACGCGGCCCTGCGTCCAGTACGGCAGGGGATCGCGGTCCACCATCGGATACTCCAGCACCTGCTCCGCGTTGCGGATCATCGCCGCGTAATCGAGCCAGTCGAAGCTCCAGTCCCTGAAGGTCGGGTAGAAGTGCTCGATCTTTCCGCCGAGGTTCCAGTCCTGCATCACGTTGCGCGGTGACTGGATCTCCGCCACCCAATTGACGAGCTGGCGCCCATCGCCATCGAGATCGTTGGCGATCGGATAAATCACCATCTTGCCCACTTCGAGCCAGCCCGCGACCGCCATGCTGGCGCCGGTGAGGAAGGGCTTCATGCGCGTCACGCCGCGCCACATGTTGATGCCCTGGTAGGCAGGAGGACCTTCTCCCGGAAAGAGCTGCTTGCGCACGGTGGAATGAATGCCGTCGCAACCGACAGCGCAACTGCCGTGAAAAACGTCTCCGTTGGCGAATATCGCGCTCACCCCGTCCGCCTGCTGCTTCACGGAAGCGAACTTCATATTCAGGAGAACGGCGTCGTAGCCCAGTCTTTCCTGCACCGCTTCCAGCAGCACCTGGTGCAGTTCAGCCCGATGTATCGACAGCTGCGGCCATTCGTATCCCGCGTAGCGGCCGCGCGGCTCCTTGAAGATGAATTGGCCGAAACGGTTGTAGAAGCACAGCTCCCGGGTCTCGACCGCGATGCGCGCGAGGCGTTCCTGCAGCCCCAGCTCGGTCAGTTCGCGCATGCCGTGCGGCAGCAGATTGACGCCGACGCCCAGCGGTTTGATCTCAGGCGCGGCCTCGAACACGCGGCAGGCGATGCCGGCCTGGTGCAGGGAGAGCGCGAGTGTCAGCCCGCCGATGCCGCCGCCAACGATCAATACAGGATTCACCACGCAGCGTCCGGCCGCTCAGTCCATCTGAAAAATCGTTTCATGAAACCATTATAGCGACGCTAGACTTCCGCATGAGCGTGAACCTTGACGACATCCGCGCCGCAGCGCAGCGCATTGCCGGCGCGGTGGAGCGCACGCCCTGCCTGCACAGCCGCACCCTGTCGCGCCTCACCGGCGCCGAGGTCTGGCTCAAGTTCGAGAACCTCCAGTTCACCGCCTCGTTCAAGGAGCGCGGCGCGCTGAACAAGCTGCTGTTGCTGGGCGAGGCCGGGCGCCGGCACGGCGTCATCGCGATGAGCGCGGGCAACCACGCGCAGGGCGTCGCGTACCACGCGGCGCGCCTCGGCACGCGCGCCGTCATCGTGATGCCGCGCGGCACCCCGAACACCAAGGTGCGCAGCACGCAGGTCCTCGGCGCGGAAGTCGTGCTCGAAGGCGACACGCTCGCCGACGCCGCGCGCCACGCGCACCAGGTGGAAGCGCGCGAGCATCTCACCTTCATCCACCCCTACGACGACGCCGTGATCATCGCGGGCCAGGGCACGGTGGCGCTGGAAATGCTCGAACAGGCGCCGCAACTGGAGGTACTGGTGGTGCCGGTGGGCGGCGGCGGCCTGATCTCCGGGATGGCGGTCGCGGCGCAAGCGCTCAAGCCCGGGATTGAAGTGCTGGGCGTCGAATCGAAGAACTATTGCGCCATGTACCAGCGCTTGAACCGCCTGCCGGTGCAGGTCGGCGGCGACACGATCGCCGAAGGGCTGGCGGTAAGGGATGTGGGTGAGTTGCCGTTTTCGATTCTTGCTTCTTTTGGAACCGAAATTATCCCGGTGGAGGAAGAAGCCATCGAAAAATCGATCGTCTGCCTGATCGAGATAGAAAAAACCGTCGCCGAAGGCGCCGGCGCCGCCGGGCTCGCCGCCCTGCTCCAGCATCCTGCGCGTTTCGCCGGCAAACGCGTCGGCATCCCGATCTGCGGCGGCAACATCGATACGCGCCTGCTCTCGGCGGTGCTGATGCGTGGCCTGGTGCGCAACGGCAAGCTGGTGCGCCTGCGCGTGGTGATGCCGGATGTCGCGGGCAGCCTGGCGAAGGTCGCGGCGATGATCGGCGAGGCCGGCGGCAACATCATCGAAGTGCAGCACCAGCGCGTCTTCGGCAGCGCATCGATCAAGTCGCCGGAGGTCGAATTCGTCGTCGAAACGCGCGACCGGGAACACACCCAGGCGCTGATCGCCGAACTTCAGACCAAGGGCGTCGGCGCGGCCTTGCGGTAACTAGGCGGCGACCGAAATCTCCACCAGGTTCAGGTCCGGGTCGCGCACGTAGACCGAGCGCAGCTTCGACACCGCGCCGGTCTTCATCACCGGGCCTTCCAGGATCTTGACATTCGATTGCTCCAGCTTCTCTATTACTTTTTCCAGTGGCACTGAAGCAATAAAACACAAATCCAATGTCCCCGGAGCCGCCACGTGCGCGCGCGGCGAGAATTCCTTGCCCCACTCGTGGACATTGATTTTCTGATTGCCGAATTTCAGGGCGATCCGGGTTTCCGTGGGGGTTTGAAAATTTTCGGATTTCATCCCCAATATCTCGGAATAAAAACGCATGCAGGCAGGCAGGTCGCGCGTCGTCAGCACCACGTGGTCGATATGGTCGATCATCATTTCCTCTTCAGCATGCGCAGCGGGTTGTATGCCAGCACCGTCTCGCCGCGCTGGTTGATCACCTTGTTGGCGAATCGCACCAGGCCGCGGTCGCCCTTCGAGGTCAGGCGCGCCTCGATCACCTCGGATTCGACATGGATGGTGTCGCCGACCGAGGTCGGCCCCTTGACGTCGAGGCTGGCGTTGAGAAACGCGAGGCCGGTGTCCTGCATCGTCGGCAGCAGCAACCCCTCGGCGAAGGAATAGACCAGCGCGCCGGGCACGGGGCGGCCCTTGATCGCGCGCTTGCCGTCATCTTCGACCGCGAACAGTTCTTCGGTGAGCCAGGTCAGGTTGATGAAATTCGCCAAGTCCGACTCTGCGATGGTGCGGCGGTGGGTGCGGAAACGGAAACCGACTTTCAGGTCCTCGTAGCAGTAGCCGCGCCCGACGATCGGGATGGGTTCGCTCATGCCTGCATTCTACGCGCTGCGCTAGACTGGCCGCATGATCGCGTTCGGCCGCCCCATGCGCCGCCGCTTCCTGCTGGAACGCGGCACCGACTTCCTCAACCACGGTTCGTTCGGCACCACGCCGCGCGTTGTGCTCGCCGCCGCGCAGCGCTGGCGCCTGCGCATGGAAGCGAATCCGGACCGCTTCCTGCGCCACGTCCTGCCCGGCGCGCTGCGCGCCGCCGCCGGGCGCCTCGCGCGCTTCCTGCACGCGAAGGAACAGGAGGTGGTTTTCGTCGAGAACGCCACCTCGGGCGTGAACGCCGTCCTCAGGTCGCTCGAGTTCCGGCCCGGCGACGAGATCCTCGCCACCACGCATACCTACAACGCGGTGCGCCAGACGATCCGCGAGGTTTGCAGGCGCTCCGGCGCGAAACTGGTCGAGGCCCGCATCGAGCTGCCGATCGAAGATGAGAAATATCTTGAAGAATCAATCGTGAACAAATTCAACAAGCGAACCCGATTGCTTGTGCTCGACCACATTTCCTCGCCCACCGGCCTGATCTTCCCGGTGAAACGGCTCGCGGCTCTCGCCCGCGCGCGCGGCGCGAGAATTCTCGTCGACGGCGCGCACGCGCCGGGGCAGCTCGCGCTCGACATTCCCTCGCTTGGCGTCGACTGGTATGCCGGCAACTGCCACAAGTGGCTGTTCGCGCCCAAGGGCTGCGGCTTTCTCTGGGCGCGGCGCAACGCGCAGGCCGGCATCCACCCGCCCGTCATCTCGCACGGCTACGGCAAGGGCTTCGCCGCCGAGTTCGACTGGACCGGCACGCGCGATTTTTCATCCTGGCTCGCGCTACCGGATGCGCTGGATTTTTTCGAGGCTTTCCGGCCGGCGCGCATCAGGGCTTACTGCCATGAGCTTGTAACCCGTAGCGCAAGAGAAGTTTCCAATGCATGGCAAACCGAATGCGATGGGCCGGCGCGACTGCACGGCTCGTTGATGGCGGTCCGGCTGCCCGAGCCTCTGCAGCGCCGCGACCCGGTACGTCTGATGGCCGAATGGCTCGACCGGCACCGCGTCGTCGCCCCGGTGATGGCGATCGACGGCGTACTCTGGGCGCGCATTTCGGCGCAGGTTTACAACCTGCCGGTGGACTACACGCGGCTGCTGGAACTCGTCGCGCGGCGCTAAAGCATGGTAAGCGATCAATAGACCACGTTCTTCCGTCCGCGGGGCGAACGGCGTAATGATGCGCGCTTCTTGTTTGAGACGAGGAGCGCGAGATGAGTGGCAAAGTGAATCTGGATCGTTGGTCGCCGCACCTGGCGGCGGCGCGGCGCGAGGGCAAGACGCTGACGCAATACGCGCGCGGCCGCGGACTGTCGCGGCACACGCTGTACGCGGCGCGCCAGATGTTGCGAGGCGAGGAAGGTAAACCGGGGACGCTGCGTCGGGC
>CAMDRF010000090.1 GCA_945906765.1 Nitrosovibrio sp. Nv4
GGCTCCTCCTTGAGCAGGCCCCAGCGCCGGTGCTGGGTCATGAACCACATGCCATCCGAGAGGTACGGGAAGTTCACGTAGCCGTCGTTGTGGAATTTCATGTGGTCTTTGTCGTCCCAGGTTTTGCCGATGCCGTTGTCATAGCGTCCGAGCATGCGGGCGACGATGACCTCTTTGTCGGTATTGACGTAGGACTTGTCGGAGACGACCTCGGCGGTTTTCTGCCGGTTGGACAGCGACGCGTCGATCCAGCGGCCCGCATCGATGATCGCCGCGGTCATGGCGCGCGCCGTATTCGGATATTTCTGCACGAACTCCGCAGTGGTGCCGAGCGCCTTTTCCGGGTGGTCTTTCCAGATGCCTTGCGTGGTCTCCGCGGTGAAGCCGATCTTGTCGACGACGGCGCGGTTCGGCCACGGCTCGCCCACGCAGTAGCCATCCATGTTGCCGACGCGCATGTTGGCCACCATCTGCGGCGGCGGCACGGTGATCGTCTTGACGTCTTGGAACGGATGGACGCCGTAGCTGGCAAGCCAGTAGTAGAGCCACATGGCATGCGTGCCGGTGGGAAACGTCTGGGCGAACGTGTACTCGCCTTTTTCCTTGGCGATGAGCGCAGCGAGGCCGGTGGCGTCTTTGACGCCCTTGTCGAACAACTTGCGCGACAGCGTCATGGCCTGGCCGTTGTGGTTCAGGTTCATGAGGATGGCCATGTCCTTCTTCGTTCCACCGAGGCCCATCTGCACGCCGTAGATCAGGCCCCACAGCACGTGCGCGGCATCTAGCTCGCCGTTGACAAGCTTGTCGCGCACCCCGGCCCAGGAGGCTTCCTTCGAGGGGACGATCTTGATGCCGTACTTCTTGTCGAACTCCATCACCGAGGCCATGACGACCGAAGAGCAGTCGGTCAGCGGGATGAAGCCGATCTTCACTTCCTTTTTCTCGGGGGCGTCCGAACCGGCCGCCCAGGTGCCCGTCCGTACCGCGCTGGGAACCAGGCTCATGAGGCTGGTTGCCGCCGCCTGCTTGAGAAACGTGCGCCGCTTGCCACCCGAATTTTTACCTGCGGGTTCATTCATCGCGTTCTCCAAATAAGAAAGGCGCTCGCACGAACCTCCTGCATGGTTCGCAACGAACGCCTTTGTTCCGGCCGGGCGCGCCATTGCGCCCGGACTCATGGCCTTATCTTCGCAAGGCCTGTGCCATAGATTTATTGAATAAAAACAATGATTCGAAGGAATGGTGGATGCACTGCTGCGGTGCGCAATGGTGCTTTTCGCACCGGAATCATGCGGCAGCGTCAGGCGTTGCCGAGCAGTTCGGCGCTATCGATCAGCTGCTGCGCGACATCGCCCAGGCGCTGCTTTTTCGACATCGCGAGCTTGCGCAGCGCGTGGTAGGCCTGGTCTTCCGAGACGCCGCGCGACTGCATCAGCAGGCCTTTGGCACGCTCCACCAGCTTGCGCTCGGTGAGCTTCAGGTTCGCATCTGCGAGCTCGACCTTGAGTCGCTGTAACTCGTCGAATCGGGCGCAGGCGACCTCGACGATCGAGTTGACGCGCCCGGCGTCCAGCCCGTCCACGACATAGGCCGATACGCCCGCGCGCACGGCCTCGCGGATCGCTTCGCCGCCGCTGTCGGAGGCGAACATCACGATCGGCCGCGGGCTTGACTGGCTGACGATCACCAAGTGCTCGAGCACGTCGCGCGTAGGCGATTCCGTGTCGATCACGATGACATCCGGCCGCAATCGCTCGACCGCGCGCAGCAGTTCGAAGGGCGAGGAAAGCGAAGCGACGACTTCGTGACCGGCGCGCTCGAGCCCGTCGCGCAGTATTTCGGCGCGCTCCTCCAAATCCTCCGCCAGATCATCAATGACCAAGACCCGCATGCGGGTGCTCTCAGACTCTTGCAACGCGAGCAGTTGGCGCTATATGGCGTTGGTGTGGTGCTCGGAGCGCTTCACCAGTTCCTCCCACGAATCCGATATGGCAGCCGTCGCCGATCAGTCTGGCGATCAGGATGGATGCGCCGAAGAATTCATCGCGCAGCCCGGGCTTCGTGACCAAAACAGGCCTGGCGAGTTGTTCGATCCGGTCTTCGATGGACATGTTGCCTCGGGCAATAGAAGGGATCATGCGATCCATGATGCATAAAGCGTGCCAAGGCGGTGCTCCCGGCCAAGGTGCCTGCACGGGCGCCGATAAGCTACGATCAGATCATGGGGGGTGCGAACGTTACTGCTGTGCCGAACCGCAGCATCGAAGCGCAAGGACCGATATTGACGTTTACGTAAACGTCAAGTAGCTTAGCCAGCCCCTGAGGAGAGGATCCATATGACCGACCTGTCTCAGTCAAAAAACCTGGTCTACAAGGCGAAGCACAAGATCCGCTTTGTCACCGCGGCGAGCCTGTTCGACGGCCACGATGCCTCGATCAACATCATGCGGCGCATCCTGCAGGCCTCCGGCGCGGAAGTCATCCACCTGGGGCACAACCGCTCGGTTGACGATGTGGTGACGACCGCCCTGGAGGAGGACGTGCAGGGCATCGCCCTCTCGTCGTACCAGGGCGGGCACATCGAATACTTCAAGTACATGGTCGACCAGTTGCGAGAGCGTGGCGGTGGCCACGTCCAGGTGTTCGGCGGCGGCGGCGGCGTGATCGTGGCCTCCGAGATCGCGCAGCTGCACGCCTACGGCGTATCGCACATCTACTCTCCCGAAGACGGCCAGAAGATGGGGCTGCAGGGAATGATCAACGACATGCTCGCGCGCTGCGACTTCAGTCCGGTCGAGCGTGTGCCCACCGAACTGAACAAGGGGGATTTCCGCGCTTTGGCGAGAGTCATCTCCGCCCTTGAACTTGGTGTTCTTGAAGAAAAGCTCAAGCTACAGATCCAGGAGAAGTCGAAGCTCGCCGCCGCGCCGGTTCTCGGCATCACCGGCACCGGCGGCGCGGGCAAGAGCTCACTCACCGACGAGCTGGTGCGCCGCTTGCGGATCGACCAGGGCGACCGCCTGAAAATCGCCATCATCTCGGTCGATCCAACGCGCCGCAAGACCGGCGGTGCGCTGCTGGGCGACCGGATCCGGATGAACGCCATTCACGGTCCCAGGGTCTTCATGCGCTCGCTCGCCACGCGCGAATCGGGCGCGGAAATCGCGGCCTGCGTGCCGGAGGTGATCGCCGCCTGCCGCGCGGCTGGTTTCGATCTTGTCATCGTCGAAACTTCGGGCATCGGCCAGGGCGATGCGGCCATCGTTCCGCTGGTGGATGTATCGCTCTACGTCATGACGCCGGAATTCGGCGCTGCGAGCCAACTCGAGAAGATCGACATGCTGGATTTCGCCGACTTCATCGCCATCAACAAATTCGACCGCAGGGGTGCGGAGGATGCGCTGCGCGACGTCCGCAAGCAGGTGCAGAGGAACCGGCAATCCTTCGGCCAGTCGCCGGATGCAATGCCGGTGTACGGCACCATCGCCTCGCGCTTCAACGATGACGGGGTGACCGCGCTCTACCAGAGCATTGCCGCAAACCTGAAGGGAAAGGGGCTGAAGCTTTCCCGGGGAGTTCTTGCTCCGATGAAAGGCAAGAGTTCCTCGGACGTGCACGTCGTCGTGCCCGCGAAGCGCGCGCGTTACCTGGCGGAGATCGCCGACGCGGTGCGCGCCTACCACGAGCAGGGCTTGCAGCAATCGCGCATCGCGCGCGACCGGCAAAGCCTGCTCGCCGCCAAGCGCATGAGCGGCACCAGCGTGCTGGACGCACTGCTCGAGGAAAAAGAAGCCGCGCTCGGCACGCAGGCGAGGGCGCTGCTCGAATCCTGGCCGCGGACAGTACAGTCCTACTCGGGTGACGAGTCCGTGACCAAGGTGCGGGACCGCGAGCTGCGCACCAAGCTGACCACCACCTCGCTCTCGGGCACCAAGGTGCCCAAGGTGGCCTTGCCCCGGTTCGAAGACGCGGGTGAGATTCTGCGCTGGCGCTGGCGCGAAAACCTGCCCGGTGCATTCCCGTTCACCGCCGGGGTGTTCCCGTTCAAGCGCGAGAGCGAGGATCCGACGCGCATGTTCGCGGGCGAAGGCGATCCTTTCCGCACCAACCGGCGTTTCCACCTGTTGTCCAAAGACATGCCGGCAAAACGTCTGTCCACGGCCTTCGATTCCGTCACGCTGTACGGCTTCGACCCCGACGAGCGCCCCGACATTTACGGCAAGGTCGGCAATTCCGGCGTTTCCATCGCCACCCTGGACGACATGAAGGTGCTCTACGCGGGCTTCGACCTGTGCGCCCCGAGCAATTCGGTGTCGATGACCATCAACGGCCCGGCGCCGACGATCCTCGCGATGTTCTTCAATACTGCCGTCGATCAGCAGGTCGAAGCGCTGGGCCGCAAACCCACGGCAAAAGAACATGCGGAAATAACGGCGAAGACCCTGTCAGCGGTGCGCGGCACGGTACAGGCCGACATCCTCAAGGAGGACCAGGGGCAGAACACCTGCATCTTCTCCACCGAGTTCTCGCTCAAGGTGATGGGCGACATCCAGCAGTACTTCATTGAGCACGACATCAAGAATTTCTACTCGGTATCGATTTCCGGCTATCACATCGCCGAGGCCGGCGCGAATCCGGTCAGCCAGCTTGCCTTCACGCTGTCCAACGGCTTCACCTTTGTCGAAGCCTACCTCGCGCGCGGCATGAGCATCGACGACTTTGCGCCCAACCTGTCGTTCTTCTTCAGCTACGGCATGGACCCGGAATACAGCGTTATCGGCCGCGTGGCGCGGCGCATCTGGGCGGTGGCGATGAAGCACCGCTACGGCGCCAACGAGCGCTCGCAGAAGCTCAAGTTCCATTCGCAGACCAGCGGCCGCAGCCTGCATGCGCAGGAGATCGCCTTCAATGACATCCGCACCACGCTGCAGGCGCTGATCTCCTCCTACGACAATACCAATTCACTGCACACCAACGCCTACGACGAGGCGATCACCACGCCCACCGAGGAGTCGGTGCGCCGCGCGATGGCGATCCAGCTGATCATCAACAAGGAGTGGGGCCTGGCGAAGAACGAGAACCCCAACCAGGGTTCGTTCATCATCGAGGAACTCACCGACCTGGTCGAGGAGGCGGTATTGAAGGAGTTCGAGGCGATCAGTTCGCGCGGCGGCGTGCTGGGCGCCATGGAGACCGGCTACCAGCGCGGCAAGATCCAGGAAGAGTCGATGTACTACGAACATATGAAGCACGACGGCTCGTATCCGATCATCGGCGTCAACACCTTCCGCAACGCTCAGGCCGATTCGGCGCCGCAGAAGGTCGAACTGATCCGCTCCAGCGAGGACGAGAAGCAGTCCCAGTTGAAGCGGCTACGCGCTTTTCACGAGAAAAATTTTTCTCATTCAAAAGCCATGCTCGAGCGCTTGCGCCAGGCCGTGATCGCGAACGAGAACGTGTTCGCCGTTCTGATGGATGCCGTGCGTGTGTGCTCGCTCGGCCAGATCACGCATGCGCTGTTCGAGGTCGGGGGCGAGTACCGGCGCAACATGTAGACGCGCCGCGAATGGAATGGAATTTCCCATCCGTTTACCGGAGACAACGGTGACTGAGACGATCAATTTAAAGAGAAGCGCGCGCTGGGGCGGATGAGTTTTCCCATCCTTTCCGAAAATGCCGTAGATAAGTTCATCACGCGCTGGCAATCCGCCAGCGGCTCGGAGCGTGCGAACTATCAGCTTTTTGTGCATGAGTTGTGCACGCTGCTCGACCTGCCCACGCCCGACCCCGCACGCGAGGACACGCGCGACAACGCTTACGTGTTCGAGCGCCGTATTACTTTCCGGCACGGTGACGGTACCGAATCGCCCGGTTTCATCGACTGCTACCGCCGCGCGACGTTCGTGCTCGAAGCAAAGAAGGTCAAACAGGCCGGGGGCAAGGGTTTCGACGATGCGCTGTTGCGCGCCCGCGGTCAGGCCGAGCAATATGCCCGCGCGCTGCCGGCCGCGGAAGGCCGCCCGCCGTTCCTGCTGGTGGGCGAAGTCTGACGCGCGATGGATCGCGGTGAATTCTCCGCCGCCGTTCGCGCCGATCTCCTGAAGTTCAACGGCAAACTGTTCAAGAACCCGCAGGTGCTGCCGCTCAACCGCGATCAGATCGAACTGCTATTGGTGGCCGCGCGTGCCAACTGGCGCGAGGTCGAGCCCGCCATTTTCGGCACGCTGCTCGAACGCGCGCTCGATCCCACCGAACGCCATGCGCTTGGCGCGCACTACACGCCACGCGCTTATGTCGAGCGGTTGGTGCTGCCGACCATCGTCGAACCGCTGCGCGAGGACTGGAAGAACGCCCAGGCCGCGGCACTCGTGCTGGCCGGCGAGGGCAAGCTGAGCGAGGCCCAGCAACAGGTGCGGGACTTTCTCAAGCATCTGTGCGAGGTGCGCGTGCTCGACCCGGCGTGCGGCTTTGGCAACTTTCTGTACGTGACGCTCGAACACCTGAAGCGGCTCGAAGGCGAAGTGCTCAACCAGCTCGATGAACTCGGGGATACGCGAGGCCGGCTTGATTTACAGGGCATATCGGTCGATCCGCATCAATTGCTCGGCATCGAACTCAACCCGCGCGCGGCCGAAATCGCCGAGATGGTGCTGTGGATCGGCTACCTGCAGTGGCACTTCCGCACCCGCGGCCAGGTCATGCCGCCGCAGCCCGTGCTGAAGGATTTTCACAACATCGAATGCCGCGACGCCGTGCTCGCCTACGACCGCATGGAATACGTGACCGACGAGCGCGGCGTGCCGATCACGCGCTGGAACGGCAAAACGATGAAGAAGCATCCCGTCACGGGCGAAGATGTCTCCGACGAGACGGCCCGCTCGCCAGTTGAGAAATACATCAACCCACGCAAAGCCGAGTGGCCGCAAGCCGATTTCGTGATCGGCAATCCGCCGTTCATCGGTGCGGCCTCGATGCGTGCCGCGCTGGGCGACGGCTACACCGAATCGCTGCGCAAAACCTGGCCCGAAGTTCCGGAGTCCGCGGACTTCGTCATGCATTGGTGGGATCAAGCCGCTGAGCTGACGCGGGCCGGCAAGCTGCGGCGCTTTGGCCTGATTACAACCAACAGCCTGCGTCAGACGTTCAGCCGGCGTGTCCTGGAACGACACTTGGGCGGGAAACCTCCGCTATCACTCGCTTTCGCGATTCCCGATCATCCGTGGGTCGACAGCGCGAACGGCGCGGCGGTACGAATCGCGATGACTGTCGGCACGCTGCAACCCGGCGCGGGTACGCCGTCGCTACGCGCTCAGCTGGGGGAATTTGAAGTGGCCATCAATGGGGGAATTTGGGTGGCCACCGGGGCCGCAGTCAAGCGTTCGACGCGTCTGGCGCGCAACGCCTCGCGCAACAGCCGTTCCAGTTCTTCCGGCGCGAGCAGTCCCGCCTGCCGAGCTTCGTTGGCGAGGCTATCGGGCAAATTGAGTTTGACTTCCAGTGGGGTCATTGCAAATCCTTACGAGCACTTCATGTTGCGATGATAGCGCAACGTCTGATGCGGTGGGCGGACGTATCGCGCACACCAACCGGCGAATATGTCGCTGCGCTTTCTACCGGATGACGCGAAGTGAGCCCTCAGAGCTGCTGACCTTTGGGCAGTCCGGACCACTGGATCCCGGGCATTACTCGCCAAAGGTCATGCGGGCCAGTTCTGCCTTGAGACGTTTCTGATCTTCCGCATCGCGGGAATGCGCCAGGCGGTCGGCCAGCTCGAAGAAGCGTTTCCTTTCCTGCTCCCGGGCTTCGATACCGCTCTCGATGAGATCAATAATGACGCGGTTGGCGCTCGTGTTGCTGGTCTTCGCCAGGGATTTAACTTGACGGGCGACGCGTGCCGGGAGGCTTATGCTCTGACGGATCACCTTTTCGGCGATCGACATGGGGTCAGAATACACCAGCTTGCACCAGAATGCACCAGAAACGTAAGCGGTATGACGACGTTGCACGCCCATCGCAACCGTTGAATATTCTTCTTATGACTGGCGATTCAGGCGCGCACGATTTGCCGCAGCGCCTCGGTCGCCGTGATGATAGGAATGCCGTGATTCACAAGGGTCAGGTTCGGACGTCTTTCTTCGGTGCCTCGCTATCCTCGCGCAGCGCGTGGATGATGGAAATGCTCCACGGCCGGCAGGCAAGCAGCACCCCCAGCGTGACGCGCTTTTTCCCGGGCGCCGCCGCATCCATCTCGATCAGCTCGTTGATCTCCGCGGCGACGCGTTCCAGGCGGCGCTTCACCACGATCGCAGATTCGACCGACAGGTCCTGCGCCACGAAGTGGAACGTGTCCTGCGGTGCGTCGAAACGCGAGCGCATGAACTCCGTGACCACCTTCAGGCCGTAGGCTTTGCGCAGGGGCCCGCCGGCGCGCCAGACGTAGTGCTTCGGCACGCGCAACCGGACGCGGTTGCCGGGCCGCCAGTCGATCAGGCGCAGGCGCTCGAGCCGGGCATAGAAGGTCGTGATCTGCGCGGCGCCCAGCTTGAACTGCGCGACGATTTCGTCGAAACGCCATTCATTGGTGATCAGCCAGAACACCGAGAACAGTCGCGCATCTTTGGCGAGCGCGGTTTCCTGCTCCAGCGACAGCTCGACCGGCCCGCTGCGCCTGCCGTGGCTCATGCGGGCCAGTTCGAAGAAATCCATCTCGAGCACTTTGAGGATTTCTTCCAGGCGCTCGAGGGTGAAGCTGCGCTGCGAGAACAGGCGCTTGACGGTCGGTGTCGAAACGCGCAGCGCAACCGCCAGGTCCGCGTAGGTCATGCTGCGGGCTTTCAGGATCTTTTTCAGCGTCTCGACGATTTCGCGAGTCACGGCGCCTCCGCGTTCAGTTCACCGTGGCGCCGGTGGCGCGCACGACTTTGCCCCACTTGTCGTATTCGGCCCGCATGAAGGCGGCCAGTTCCTGCGGGCCGAGCACTTGTGCCTCGACGCCCGCGGCACGGAAGCTGAGTTGCAGTTCCGGATTCTGCAGCACCTTGGCCGTCTCGGTGTGCAAGCGCCGCACGATTTCCTGAGGCGTGCCGGGAGGCGCCGCGAAGGAGATGGAGACCTGCCCCGAAACCAGGTCCTGCATGTCCGTGCCCTGGCCGCCGCTTCTTGCGTTCGGCCAGCGTCGGGCTGCCCGCGCCGGACGCTTTCAGGACGTATCGGCTGGCGGCGAACCAGTCCATGACCGAGGAATCGGGCCGTCCGGGCACCTGCAGGTCGAAGGTCGGCTGCGATGCCATGGAGGATCCGTGCACGAACAGGATGCCACCCTTCGACGCGGCGCCGGCAGGCGGCGATTTGCGCCAGAGGAAAAGCCGGATACCGCCTTTGTTGGTCCAGTGTTCGGCGCCGTTCATTTATCTTCCTGTGCAAGGTTGGCGTTTCGTATTATAAAATCTGTCCGTCCCTGAGGAGGGTGTAATGGCGGAAGGTTTTGCCGGGCTGGACACGTTTCCGAAGCTGCTGATGCACCACGCCCGGGTGCGTCCGGAGCGTCCCGCGATCCGCGAGAAGGATCTCGGCATCTGGCAGACCTGGAGCTGGCGGCGTTTCGCCGACGAGGTGCGCTCGCTCGCCTGCGGCCTGGCCGGGCAGGGTTTCAAGCGCGGCGACCACCTCGCGATCATCGGCGACAACCGCCCGCGGGTCTACGCTGCCATGTGCGCGGCGCAATGCCTCGGCGGCATCGCGGTGCCGCTCTACCAGGACGCGGCCGCGACCGAAATGGCCTTCCCGATCCAGAACGCCGCCATCGGGTACGCGCTCGCGGAGGACCAGGAGCAGGTCGACAAGCTGCTGGAGATCCTGCCGCAGTGCCCGACGCTCGCGCATATCTACTTCGACGAGCCGCGCGGCCTGCGCCATTACGCGCAGCCGCAGCTGATGAGCTGCGACAAGCTGATCGAACTTGGCGGCGATTCCTTCCGGTGCGATGCGGCGTTTCTGGAGACCGAGATCGCCAAAGGCGCGGGCTCGGATACGGCGGCGATGTTCTTCACCTCGGGCACGACGGGTGTTGCCAAGGGCGTCGTTTTGACTCATCACAGCCTGATCGATCGCGCGCGCGCCGCCGCCGAGATGGAGGGGCTGAGCGACGCCGACGTGGTGCTCGCCTACCTGCCGCCCGCCTGGATCGGGCAGAACGTCTTTTCCTACGCGCAGCCCTTCGTCACCGGCTATTGCATCTGCTGTCCTGAATCGGCGGAGACCGTGATGAGCGACATGCGCGACATCGGGCCGACCTATTATTTTGCGCCGCCGCGCGTGTTCGAAGCCTTGCTCACCCAGGTCTCGATCCGTATGGAGGATGCAAGCGCCCTCAAGCGTTCGCTCTACCGTTATTTCATGGAGGTCGCGCGCAAGGTTGGCGGCGAGATCCTGGATGGCAAGAGCGTGGGCGCCATCGATCGCCTGAAGTACCGGCTGGGCGACGCGATTATTTACGGGCCGCTCAGGAACGTGCTGGGCATGAGCCGCGTGCGCGTCGCCTACACGGCGGGCGAGGCGATCGGGCCGGATCTGTTCCGCTTCTACCGCTCGCTCGGCATCAATCTGAAGCAGCTCTACGGCTCGACCGAGACCAGCGTCTTCGTCTGCGTCCAGCCCAATGGCCAGGTGAAGGCGGACACCGTGGGGCCCGCCGTGAAAGGGGTGGAGCTCTCCTTCACGCCGGCGCGTGAACTGCTGATCCGCTCGCCGGGCCTGTTCAAGGAGTACTACCGGAACCCGGAAGCGACGGCCGCGTCGAAGGACGCGCAGGGCTGGTTTCACACCGGGGATGCCGGCTACCTGGATGCCGACAGGCACCTGAAGATCATCGACCGCGTCAAAGACGTGGGCAAGCTTGCCGACGGATCGCTCTTCGCGCCCAAGTATCTCGAGAACAAGCTCAAGTTCTTCCCCTACATCAAGGAGGCGGTGGCGTTCGGGCATGGCCGAGACCGGGTCTGCGTTTTCGTCAATATGGACATGGAGGCGGTAGGCAACTGGGCGGAAAAGCGCGGCATGCCGTACTCGGGGTACATCGACCTGGCATCGCGCGACGAGGTGTACGGGCTGGTGGGCGAGTGCATCGAAAAGGTCAATGCCGACCTGGCCGCGGAGCCCGAGATCGCCGGTTCGCAGATCCACCGCTTCCTGATCCTGCACAAGCAGCTCGAAGCCGACGACGGCGAGCTGACCCGCACCAGCAAGGTGCGCCGCCTTCACGTCGGGGAAAAGTACGCCGCGCTGGTGGACGCCCTCTACGGCGGCAAGCAGGTGGTGCACGTCGACGCGCAGCTGCGTTACGAGGATGGGCGCACCGGATCGATTTCCGCCGACCTGAAGATCCGCGACACGAAAACCTTTCCGCCGGCAGCGGCGAGAAAGGCCGCTTGATGTCGGGGGCGGCAAATGAGCGCGCGCAGCGCATCGGCGACATCGTTCTCGCGGTCGAGGGGGTATCGCTCGCGTTTGGCGGCGTCCAGGCGCTGAGCGGCGTGTCCTTCGACGTGCGCGAACACGAGGTGCGGGCGATCATCGGCCCCAATGGCGCCGGCAAGAGCTCGATGCTGAACGTCATCAACGGCGTTTATCATCCCCAGGAGGGCACCATCCGCTACCTGGGCCGCGAGTACCACGACATGGACCCGCACCAGGTCGCGGCCAGCGGCATCGCGCGCACCTTCCAGGGGCTGACCCTGTTCAAGGGCATGTCGGTGCTGGACAACATCATGTCGGGACGCAACCTGAAGATGCACTCCAACATCCTGCTGCAGGCGCTGCGCATCGGCCCGGCGCTGCGCGAGGAGATCGAGCATCGAGCGGTGGTGGAGGGCATCATCGATTTCCTCGAGATCCAGGCCTATCGCAAGACCCCGGTCGGGCGGCTGCCCTACGGCCTGCAGAAACGGGTTGATCTCGCGCGGGCGCTGGCGATGGAGCCGCGCATCCTGCTGCTGGACGAGCCGATGGCCGGCATGAACATGGAAGAGAAGCAGGACATGTGCCGCTTCATTCTCGATGTCAACGACGAGTTCGGCACCACGGTGGTGTTGATCGAGCACGACATGAGCGTGGTGATGGACATTTCTGACCGCGTGGTGGTGCTCGATTACGGCAAAACAATTGGCGATGGCACCCCTGAAGAAGTGCGCAACAACCCAGAGGTGATCAGTGCCTACCTCGGCACCTC
>CAMDRF010000091.1 GCA_945906765.1 Nitrosovibrio sp. Nv4
TGGGAGAGCGCCGCGTTCGCAATGCGGAGGTCGAGGGTTCGATCCCCTTCCACTCCACCACCATAGACTTCAGATCGGCCGAAGAAAGAACCTGAGCATCTCGCGGCTGGCGTCGGGCCCCAGCGGGTCGGCATAAGAGCCGTTCCTGCTTCCTCCGGACCAGGCGTCACCGGCATGTTGAGTGAAAGCCGACCCGGCTTACGAATCGCTTCAACCACCCAGCGCGTGCGCGTAGCGTGTCGGTGATCGATCCGGGAAGTTCGGGAAACATGCGTGCGTGGCTCATGCGCAGTATGACAACCTCCGCGGCGCAATGTTGCATTGCAGCATGTATTTATTCTAATCAGCTTAAGTCGATCGCGTATCGCTTGAGTTCTGCCAGCGGCAGCATGGCCAGCGTCTCTTCATGGGTCGCCGCCAGCACCACCGGCGGCGCCATGCCGGCGTCTAGCGCTTCCTTCCAGCGGCCGGCGCAAAGGCACCACTGGTCGCCGGGCTTGAGTCCGGGAAAGCCGGATTCAGGCATGGGCGTGCTGAGGTCGTTGCCGCATTTCTTCGAGAACGCGAGAAATTCACGCGTCACCCTGACGCAGACGACGTGCATCCCCGGATCATCGTAGCCCGTGTTGCAGCAACCGTCGCGGTAGAAGCCCGTCAGCGGATCGAGCCCGCAGGGCACGAGCGGCTGGCCGAGTACATTGAGCGCGTGGTTGGCCTGGCGGCGCTCTTTCATCCAGCGATTCTTTTCTCGATGCGACGCGCAAACACGGTCATTTCCTTTTGCGCTTGTTTATCGCCTTTCTTCTGCGACGCGACGATGCCCTTGCGGTAGGCGTCGAGAGCCTCGGCAGCCCGCCCGGCGGTTTCGAGCGCCTTTCCGAGCGTGCGCCAGGCGGCCGAATAGCCGGCATCCCTGGCGACGGCCTCGCGAAGATACGCGATCGCTTTTTCCGTGTTTTCCAATTTCAGGTATTCCAGTCCCAGGGAAAACCGCAGCAGGGACCCATCGCGTGGCGAGTCCAGCAGCTTCTCGAGGCGCTCGATGGCGGAAGAGGCCGCAGACGGGTCTGCCGGTACGTCCATTGGAGCTAAGATACCCCTTAATGAAGACGTCAATCCACACCGAGGGCGCGCCTGCGGCGATCGGCACCTACTCGCAGGCGGTGCGCGCCGGAGACACGATCTACGTTTCCGGCCAGATCGGATTCGATCCGGCAAGCATGCAGCTGGTGGACGGCATCGACGCCCAGATCCATCGCGTGTTCGGCAACCTCGCCGCGATCGCGCAGGCTGCGGGGCTGGGGCTGGATCGCGCGGTGCGCATGACGGTCTACCTCACCGACCTGGGTCATTTCTCGAAAGTGAACGAAATCATGGCGCAGTACGTCGGCCAGCCGTATCCCTCGCGTGCGGCGATCGGGGTCGCGAGCCTGCCACGCGGCGCGCTGGTGGAGATCGACTGCATTCTTTACGCCGGTTGAAGATAGGAACGGCGCCGGCAATCGCAAAAAAGCTCGCCAAGCTGGGCCTGCTTTCGCCTGTCGATCTTGCCCTGCACTTGCCGCACCGCTACGAGGACGAGACGCGGCTGACCGCGCCGGAGCTCGCGCCCGCCGGCAAGCCGGTGCTGGTCGAAGGACGCGTGCTGAACACGGCAGTGAAATACCGTCCGAAACGCCAGCTCGTGGTCCACGCCGAGGGGCTAATGCTGCGCTTTCTCAACTTTTACGGCAGCCAGTTGAAGCAGTTTCAGCGGGCGGCGGACGAAGGCCTGCTGGTGCGCGCCTACGGCGAGGTCCGGCCGGGCTTTTTCGGCGCGGAGATGGTGCATCCGCGCTACCGGATCGTCCCGGCCGGAGAGCCGTTGGCGCAGGCGCTGACGCCGGTTTATCCGACCACCGCCGGCTTGTCGCAGTATGCGCTGCGCAAGCTCGTGCTACAGGCGCTGGATGAGGCGGTGCTGGACGACACCCTGCCGGAGGCGGTACGCAGGCGTCATTCTCTGGCCGGCATCGTCGAGAGCGTTCGTTGCCTGCACCTGCCCGCGCCGGATGCCGCGTGCGCGGAACTCATCGAGCGTAGCGGCGAGGCGTGGCGGCGCGTCAAGTTCGACGAACTCCTCGCGCAGCAGTTGTCGATGCGCATGGCGTACCGCGCACGCCGCGGCCGGAACGCGATCGCCCTGCCCTCGAACGGTCCGCTGCTCAGGCGCTTTCTGGGCAAGTTGCCGTTCCGCCTGACGCGCGCGCAAAGCCGCGCCATGGCGGAAATCCTGCAAGATCTCGCGCAGCCGCATCCGATGCAGCGGCTGTTGCAGGGCGATGTGGGCAGCGGCAAGACCATCGTCGCCGCGATTGCCTGCCTCGCCGCTATCGACGCGGGCTGCCAGGCGGCGGTGATGGCGCCCACCGAGATTCTCGCCGAGCAGAATTTGCGCAAGTTCTCCGAATGGTTCGGCCCGCTGGGCGTGCCGGTCGTCTGGCTGCACGGCGGGCTTGCGGCGGCGCAGAAAAAGGCTGTGGCGAAGCAGTTGCTGGGGCTCGCGCCGCTGGTGGCCATCGGCACGCATGCCCTGTTGCAGAAGAAAGTCGCGTTCTCGCGCCTTGCGCTGGCGATCGTAGACGAACAGCATCGCTTTGGCGTCCAGCAACGGCTTGCATTGAGGAAAAAGGGAGAAACCCGATCGGCGCCGGCGGTTCTCGCGCCGCACCAGTTGATGATGAGCGCGACGCCGATACCGCGCACGCTGTCGATGAGCTATTTCGCCGACCTGGATCTTTCGACCATCGGCGAGCTGCCTCCCGGACGCCGTGGCGTCGCGACGCGCCTGGTTGCCGATGGACGGCGCGCGGAAGTGCTGAAGCGCATTCGAGAGGCCTGTGCCGAAGGGCAGCAGGCCTACTGGGTGTGCCCGGTGATAGAAGAATCGAAAGAAGGCGACCTGCAGACCGCGGTCGATACGTTTGCACTGCTGCGCACGGAACTCAAAGGCCTGCGCGTGGGGCTGGTGCACGGCCGCCTGTCCGCCGATGAGAAAACTTGCGTAATGAAATTATTCGTGAAGGGACAACTGCACCTTCTGGTCGCAACCACGGTCATCGAAGTCGGCGTGGACGTCCCCAACGCTTCGCTGATGGTCATCGAGCACGCGGAGCGCTTCGGCCTCGCGCAGTTGCACCAGCTGCGCGGACGTATCGGCCGCGCATCAGGTACAACTGCGCGCGAGAGCGTCTGCATCCTGCTCTACGCCTCGCCGCTGTCGGAGACGGCGCGCGCGCGCTTGAAGGTGATATTCGAGACCCGCGACGGTTTCGAAATCGCGCGCCAGGACCTGCTGCAACGCGGCCCGGGCGAGTTTCTCGGCCAACGCCAGAGCGGCATGCCGCTGCTGCGCTATGCGGACCTGGAGAAGGACGCGGCGCTCGCGCTGGAGGCGCGCGAGGCGGCAGAGAAGCTGCTGGACGAGGAACCGCAGGCGGCGCGGCGCCACGTCGAACGCTGGCTCGCTTCGCGCCACGAGTTCTCACGCGCCTAATGCGCGTCCATTGCTCCGCCTGATATCCTCGACCGGCCTCATGAACTACGCCTCCGCCGTCAAGCGCATCAACGCCTACGAGCGGCTGATGCGGCTGGACAAGCCGGTCGGCGCGCTGCTGCTGCTCTGGCCCACGCTGTGGGCGGTATGGATCGCCTCGCGCGGCCGGCCGACGCTCGATATCCTCCTGATCTTCGTCATGGGTACGATTCTGATGCGCTCGGCGGGCTGTGCGCTCAACGACTGGGCGGACCGCGACATCGACGGCCGCGTCGCGCGCACGAAGGACCGGCCGCTTGCCGCCCGCGAGATCGAGCCGAAAGAGGCACTGGCCCTTGCTGCCGTGCTGGCGGCGGTGGCGTTCTGCCTTGTGCTGTTCCTGAACCCGTTCGCAATAGTGCTTTCGTTCGCCGCGCTTGCGATCGCCGGCGCTTACCCGTTTGCGAAGCGCTTTGTGCCGCTGCCGCAGTTGGGTCTGAGCATCGCCTTCAGCTGCGGCATCCCGATGGCTTTCGCCGCGATCCGCAACGAACTGCCCTGGGAATGTTGGGCACTGTTCGCGGCGAATGCGTGTTACGCCTTCGCCTACGATACGGAATATGCAATGGTGGATCGCGACGACGACCTGAAGATCGGCATCCACACCTCGGCAATCGCGCTGGGCCGCCATGATGTCGCGGCGGTAATGGCGAGCTATGCCCTGATGGTCGCGGTCCTTGCCTGGATCGGCGTCGCGCTGCGGCTTGGCTGGCCGTTCCTGGCGGGGCTGGCCGTCGCGGCGGCCATGATGCTCTACCATTACACGCTGATCCGCGCTCGCTCGCGCGAGGGCTGCTTCCGCGCGTTCCGGCACAACAACTGGGTTGGCCTCGCCATCTTCGCCGGAATCGTGTTCTCCTACAACCTGCCCGAGTTCCTGTGACCCCGCAAAATCCGCTCGCCGAATTCGAAATCAGTTCCGGCGCGCAGCGCGGTTCGCGACTCAGCTTGTACGCCAATCGGCTGGCGCACCTGGGAGGCGATTCAATGGAGACCGTGCCGCTCGCACGGCGCGGGGACTAGAGGTGCATTACACCGACCTGCGGGATTTTCTTGGCCAGCTCGAGGGCATGGGCGAGTTGAAGCGCGTCCAGGCGGAGGTTTCCCCGCGCCTGGAGATGACCGAGATCTGCGATCGTGTGCTGCGTCAAGGTGGGCCGGCAATGCTGTTCGAGCGGCCCGCGGGCCATTCGATACCGGTGCTGGGAAACCTGTTCGGCACGGTGCGGCGCGTCTGCCTGGCGATGGGCGTCGAAGACATTGCTTCCCTGCGGGAGATTGGAAGACTGCTGGCCGTGTTGCGCGAGCCGGAACCGCCGAAGGGGTTGCGCGATCTGTGGCAACGGCTTCCGCAACTCAAGGACATGGCATCGAAGGTGTACGACATGGTGCCGAAGGAGCTTTCCTCGGGTCCCTGCCAGGAAATCGTCTGGGAAGGAAAGGACGTCGATCTCTCCAGGCTCCCGGTGCAGACCTGCTGGCCGGAAGATGCGGGGCCGCTCATCACCTGGGGCCTTACCGTGACGCGCGGTCCGGCGAAGGCGCGGCAGAACCTCGGCATTTACCGCCAGCAGGTGATCGCGCCCAATCGCGTCATCCTGCGCTGGCTCGCCCACCGCGGCGGCGCGCTCGATTACCGGGATCACGCGATTGCCCATCCGGGCGAGCCGTTCCCGGTCGCGGTCGCGCTGGGCGCCGACCCGGCGACCATGCTTGGCGCGGTGACGCCGGTGCCGGACTCGCTCGGCGAATACCAGTTTGCGGGCCTGCTGCGCGGCGCGCGCACCGAGGTGGTGAAATGCCACGGCAGCTCTCTGCAGGTGCCGGCTTCGGCTGAGATCGTGCTCGAGGGCGTCATCAAGCCGGAGGATGTCGCGCTCGAAGGGCCGCATGGCGATCACACCGGTTACTACAACGAGGCCGAGAAATTCCCGGTGCTCACCGTCGAGCGCATCACCACGCGCCGCTCGCCGATCTACCACAGCACCTACACCGGCAAGCCGCCGGACGAGCCCGCCATGCTGGGCGTCGCGCTCAACGAAGTTTTCATCCCTTTACTGCAAAAACAATTTCCGGAAATCGCGGATTTCTATTTGCCGCCCGAGGGCTGCTCCTACCGCATGGCGGTGGTGAGCATGAAAAAGCAGTACCCGGGCCACGCCAAGCGCGTCATGTTCGGCGTCTGGAGCTACCTGCGCCAGTTCATGTACACGAAATTCATCATCGTGGTGGACGACGACATCGATGCGCGCGACTGGAAAGAAGTGGTCTGGGCGATCACCACGCGCGTCGACCCGGCGCGCGACACGCTGATCGCCGAGAACACGCCGATCGACTACCTCGATTTCGCGAGCCCGGTCGCGGGCCTGGGCTCCAAGATGGGCATCGACGCGACCCACAAGTGGCCCGGGGAAACCTCGCGCAACTGGGGGCGTCCAATAGCTATGGATGCGGAAGTAAGGCGCCGCGTGGACGCGTTATGGAAGGACCTCGGTCTGTAGAAAAAAAGAAAAAGGCCGCGCAAGGTGGCCTTTTTCAACGCTTACGGATGCCGTCGATTAGAACCGATAGGTCAGCCGCGTCGACCAGATGTCGATTTTTGTGTCCACGTCCCCACCGATTTTGTACTTGGAATATTCAAGTCCCAGCCCGACGTTCTTGTTGAAGTTGTAGGCGCCACCCACACCCCAGTACGGATCAGTGTGATTAAACGTCCTGTTTGCAGTCGCGTTTGCCGCCACTGCGGTTCCGTTGATGGTCCCGGCAGCGGAAAGGGTAACGCTTACGGAAGTCTCAGATCGGTACCAACCGAGCCGGCCGACCAAATCGAAATTCTCATGAACCGGCACCTTAAAAACGGGGCCAAAATAAAATCCGTCGGAGCTTCCCCTGACGGTCAGCCCCAATGTACCGGTGACGGTGTTCCCGGAGATCTTCGCAGTGTTGAGCGTCAACAGCGTGGCCGAGGCGGATACGTCACCGAGATCTCGGTACCCAATCTCCGCACCAATGTATCGATTGAACATGTAACCGCCGCCAGCAGAGAACGATGTGTCCTTGTTGTCTACGGTTAAACCTGCTGTATTGCCCAGGTCCGCCTTCATCCGCCCAAATGATGCATCAACGAAAAAGCCTCCGTCGGTTTGAGCGATGGCGGGCGCGGAAGCTGCTTGGGTTCTATCGCGCCCTGCCATCCGATCGCAGGACGCTTCTCGTTTCCATAGCGAAGCTTCTCGATCGCGCCTGACTTAACGCTGCCGCACGGCCTTCCTGCAGCTCGTTTCCAGCCAGCGGGAGAATTCCTTCTCGGAGACTTTTCCAGCCGCAAGGTCTAGAAACGCGATTGCTGAGTCCGCCTCGTTTGCGACAAAGCGCCAGCCGTTCAGCTCGAGAAACGTAACGCTCGTAACGAGCGCGACGCGCTTGTTGCCGTCAACGAAAGGGTGATTCTTCGCTATTCCGAACGCGTAGGCCGCGGCGAGTCCGAACACGGTCGGTTCGCCGTAGGCTGCGCTGTTCTGCGGGCGCGCCAATGCTGATTCCAGCAGGCCTCTATCGCGCAAGCCTGCGTCACCGCCATGCGCGGCAACCAGTTCGGCGTGATAGGCGATTGCGTCTGCGGCGTCGAGCCAGATCCAGCGCTTCACTTTGCCAATTCGCGAAGCGCGTTGCGGTAGCGCCGCATGACGTGCCGCGCGGCCATCATCTTTTTCTCGAACCCCGGATCGTATGGGGAGAGCTCAATGCCGCCTTGCGTCTCGACGCAATTCAGCGCGTCGCCTTTTGCAACCCGAAGGCGCTCGGCAGTCGCCTTGGGCAGGATCACGCCCAGCGAGTTGCCCACCTGGACGACTTTGAGCTTTGGCATCGTAGCGCTCCGCGAGGTTATAACGGAGATTATAACCTAGCGCGGTCCTTGCTCGTAAACCCAGCGCAACAGCGCGTCCATCGCCGGCTGCACCTCATGTGCGTTCGCGTGGTTCACGAGCATCACCACCACATGGCGCCGGCCGCTGCGGTCGAGCACGTAACCCGCCATCGCGCGCGCGTCCGACAGCAGCCCGGTCTTGATGTGCGCCTGGCCGGCGACACCTTCCCCTTTCAGCCGGCGCCGCATGGTGCCGTCCACGGCGGCAACGGGCAGCGAGGCGATGAATTCGGGCATCACCGCGCTGCGCCACGCCGCCTGCAGCAGGGCGGCCAGATTGCCGGCGCTGATGCGTTCGATGCGCGACAGTCCCGAGCCGTTTTCCATCACCAGCTCAGGCGCAGTGATTCCCTTGCGCGCCATCCACGCCTTGATGGCGGCGGCGGCTTTGTCGCCATTTGCCGGCGCGCCGGCGCTTTCGGCGCCCAGTGTGAGGTAGAGGTGGCGCGCCATCACGTTGTTGGAGAACTTGTTGGTATCGCGCACGATTTCCGCGAGCGCGGCGGAATCCACCGCGTGCAGCAGGCGCGCGCCCGGCGGCACGGTTCCTGCGCGCGCGACACCGGTCCAGGAGCCGCCCAGTTCGGCCCAGAGCTGGCGCATCATGCCCGCGACGTGATCGTCGGCTTCCAGCAGCGCGACGTTGAGGTCTTTTTCGCCGCAGCTCGCCGGATAGCGGCCGGCGAAGACCGCGCGCTGGCGCGCGGGCTCGAAGGTGGCTTTCAGCAGTTCGCGGAAGGCGGATCCTTCGGGGCAGGCGCCTTCGGAGAGTTTCAGCACATTCACCACCTCCAGCGCCGGCGGCCGCGGCTCGACATACACGCTGACCGTGCCGCGATCGGGTTCCGGCGTGAAGGCAAAACGCAGCGATTTGTAGTTGATCAGCAGGGCGTCAGGCAGGACGTTGTAGGGACGAAAGGCATCACCGTCGAAGCGCCCCGCGTCGCCCGAGGCGCGCTCGAAATGGCTGCGGTCGAGCACCAGGTCGCCGCGGATTTCGCGCAGTCCTTTGCCGCGCAAGGCACGCAGCAGGATCCAGAAGGCTTCGAGATCGAGCTTCGGGTCGCCGTAGCCCTTGAGCACCAGGTCGCCGTCGAGGACGCCGTCGCGCGCGAGTGCAGTGGTGTAGGCCTCGGTTTTCCAGCGGTACGCGGGCCCAAGCAGCTCGAGCGCCGCGTAAGTGGTCACTAGCTTCATCACCGAAGCAGGATTCATGGGCGTTGCAGGATTGACGTTTAGCAAGGCGCGCGTTGCACCGACTTCCTGGACGAGCACCGCGGCACCGCCGGCGGGAATCTTCGCCGCAGCCAGCGCCTGGGCCACTGGAGGCGGAAGGGAGACCTGCGCCTGGGCGAGGAACGCAGTCCCGCTCAGTAGCAGGAGAAAGACGAGAAATCGGGCGGTGGACACTGCTGGATTCTATTGAAGACTTGAAATTAGGCGAACTTGGCCTTATCATTAGCACTCGTTAAGGCGGAGTGCTAGCAAAACCGCTGGCCCCTATGCCAAAGATTACGTAAGTCGTTGTAAAAACTAACGATTAATACTGGAGACCTGTATGAAGATCCGTCCATTGCATGACCGAGTCATCGTCAAGCGCATCGAAGAAGAGCGCAAGACCGCCAGCGGCATCGTCATCCCCGACACCGCGGCCGAGAAACCCGACCAGGGCGAGGTCGTTGCCGTCGGCAAGGGCAAGAAGAACGACGACGGCAAGCTGATCGCGCTCGACGTCAAGCCCGGCGACAAGGTGCTGTTCGGAAAATACTCCGGCCAGACCGTGAAGGTGAAGGGCGACGAACTCCTCGTGATGCGCGAGGAAGACATCATGGGCGTGATCGAAGGCCACTGAGGCCAGCCGCTCCGTACTGCCGACACAAACACGCAGACCAGTATTCGCAGACACAAGAACACGCACACAGGAGAGATTTAAATGCCAGCCAAAGAGGTACGTTTTTACGAGGGCGCGCGCTCCAAGATGGTTCATGGAATGAACATCCTGGCCGACGCCGTCAAAATCACGCTGGGCCCCAAGGGCCGCAACGTGGTGCTCGAGCGCTCGTTCGGCGCCCCGACCATCACCAAGGACGGTGTCTCGGTGGCCAAGGAGATCGAGTTGAAGGACAAGTTCGAGAACATGGGCGCGCAGATGGTGAAGGAAGTCGCTTCCAAGACCTCGGATGTCGCCGGTGACGGCACCACGACCGCCACGGTGCTCGCGCAGGCCATCGTCCGCGAAGGCATGAAGTACGTCGCCTCCGGCATGAACCCGATGGATCTGAAGCGTGGTATCGACAAGGCGGTTATCGCCGTGGTCGAGGAACTGAAGAAGATCTCCCAGCCCTGCAAGACCTCCAAGGAAATCGCCCAGGTCGGCTCGATTTCGGCGAACGCGGACGCGGAGATCGGCAAGATCATCGCCGACGCGATGGACAAGGTCGGCAAGGAAGGCGTGATCACGGTCGAGGACGGCAAGACCCTGCAGAACGAGCTCGAGGTCGTCGAAGGCATGCAGTTCGACCGGGGGTATCTGTCGCCCTACTTCATCAACAATGCCGAGAAGCAGATCGCGGTTCTGGACGATCCGTACATCCTGCTGCACGACAAGAAAATCAGCTCGATCCGCGAGCTGCTGCCGCTGCTCGAGCAGGTGGCCAAGTCCGGCAAGCCGCTGCTGATCATCGCCGAGGAAGTCGAAGGCGAGGCGCTCGCCACCCTGGTGGTGAACAACATCCGCGGCATCCTCAAGACCGTCGCGGTGAAGGCGCCGGGGTTCGGCGACCGCAGGAAGGCGATGCTGGAAGACATGGCGACGCTGACCGGCGCCGAAGTGATCAGCGAAGAAATGGGCCATAAGCTCGAGAACGTGACGCTGAAACAGCTCGGCCGTGCCAAGAAAATCGAGGCCGGCAAAGAGAACACCACCATCATCGACGGCGCCGGCGTCAAGAAGGACATCGAAGGCCGGGTCAAGATGATCCGCGTCCAGATCGAGGAAGCGACCAGCGACTACGATCGCGAAAAGCTCCAGGAGCGCGTGGCGAAGCTCGCCGGCGGCGTGGCGCTGATCAAGGTTGGCGCGGCGACTGAAGTCGAGATGAAGGAAAAGAAGGCGCGCGTCGAAGACGCCCTGCACGCGACCCGTGCGGCGGTGGAAGAAGGCGTGGTCCCCGGCGGCGGCGTGGCGTTCCTGCGCGCTCGCAAGGCGCTCGAAGGCAAGATGAAGGTTGCCAACGACGACCAGCAGGCGGGCATCAAGATCGTGATGCGCGCGCTGGAAGAGCCGATGCGCCAGATCGTGGCCAACTCCGGCGCCGAGCCCTCGGTGGTCCTGAACAAGGTCGCCGAAGGCAAGGGCGTGAACTACGGCTATAACGCGCAGACCGACGAATACGGCGATCTGGTCGAGATGGGCGTGATCGATCCGACCAAGGTGGCGCGTACCGCGCTGCAGAACGCGGCGTCGGTTGCCGGTTTGATGCTCACCACCGACGCGATGGTTGCGGAACTGGTGGAAGAGAAAAAGGGCGGCAGCGGCCATGACCACGGCGGCGGCATGGGCGGCATGGGTGGCATGGGCGGGATGGACATGTAAGGAAGCAGAGGGAACCCTTGGTTTCCTCCGCACCACCTTCCTGTCTTGTGAAAGGGGGCCCGCTAGGGCCCCCTTTCTTTTGTATTACACTCAAGCGAGGAGGGGGTGCATGCGAATACTCGTCGCGGAGGACGATGCGATCCTGGCCGACGGCCTGACGCGCACGCTGCGCCAGTCGGGCTACGCGGTGGATTGGGTCAAGACCGGCATCGAGGCCGACAGCGCGCTCGACGCCAACGCTTTCGACCTCCTGATCCTCGACATCGGCCTGCCGAAAAAATCCGGCCTCGAAGTGCTGCGCCGGTTGCGCGGGCGCGATTCGCGCATGCCGGTGCTGATCCTCACGGCGCTCGATGGGGTGAACGACCGGGTGCGCGGCCTGGACGCCGGCGCGGATGACTACATGCCCAAGCCCTTCGAACTCGCCGAACTTGAGGCGCGCGTGCGCGCGCTCACGCGCCGCGGCATGGCGGGCGGCCCGACGCTGCTCAAGCACGGCGCGCTCACCTACGACCAGGTCGGGCGTACGGCGCAGCTGAACGGCGCGGCGGTCGAGCTCTCGGCGCGCGAAGTGAGCCTGCTGGAGATCTTCCTGCAGCGCGCGGGACGCCTCGTCTCCAAGGACCAGTTGGTCGGCCACCTGTGCGAGTGGGGCGAGGAAGTTTCGGGCAACGCCATCGAAGTCTACGTGCACCGGCTGCGCAAGAAACTCGAATCTGGCGGCGTGCGCATCGTGACCGTCCGGGGCCTGGGTTACAGCCTCGAGAAGTCCCCCGCTTGATATAATCCGCCCCCTGCAAACCGCGCCTGATTACCGGGGTGCGTCCTCAAGGCCAAGTAGCTCAGTTGGTAGAGCAGCGGACTGAAAATCCGCGTGTCGCTGGTTCGATTCCAGCCTTGGCCACCACTTTTCAAAGCCAACTGCCCTCGGTTGGCTTTGTCATTTCTGGCTTTCCCCCGCGCCACGCGGGGCGTGGGCCAAATCTGCGTGTGCCACCTCGTCCGTGGCATGCCTAAATTCCCCCCGTTTCCGCCTCATTTCGATTCTGTTTTGCTCTCTGTTCTCAAATAAAAG
>CAMDRF010000092.1 GCA_945906765.1 Nitrosovibrio sp. Nv4
GGGGCGTTGACATGTTCGCGCGCCTGTCAGAGGGCGTGACGACCGACATTCCGCAGACCCCGCAGTACGGCGCAGGACTCGCCTCGGGCCACCAGCAAGGCGGCGACTACCTGTTCGAAGTGCGACGGTACGACTAACCCTACTTCGCCCCTACTATTGAGAATTACGTAACCGTGTGACATTAGAACAGTTCAGCCTGAGCCCAGCAAGCGGCTTTGGCCGGCTTTTTTGTTTCTGGAACCCCAGTGATCGTCGCTTCCAACATCGCCATGCAGTTCGGGGCCAAGCCCTTATTTACAGACGTCGCCGTAAAATTCGGCGGCGGCAACCGCTATGGCCTGATCGGGGCGAACGGCTGCGGCAAGTCGACGTTCATGAAGATCCTGGGCGGCGAGCTGGAGCCGAGCGCGGGGACGGTGGCGATCGATTCCAACGAGAGAGTAGGAAGGCTGCGCCAGGACCAGTTCGCGCACGAGGGCGAGCGGGTGCTGGACGTGGTGCTGCAGGGCCACGCGGAGATGTGGGCGGCGATGCGGGAGAGGGACGCGATCTACGCGAATCCGGACGCGGACGAGAAGGCGTTCATGCGCGCGGCGGACCTGGAGGCGAAGTACGCGGAGTACGGCGGCTACACGGCGCAGGCGCGGGCGGGCGAGCTGCTGCTCGGCCTGGGGGTGACGATCGAGCAGCACGGCGGGCCGATGAGTGCGGTGGCGCCGGGCTGGAAGCTGCGCGTGCTGCTGGCGCAGGCCCTCTTCGGCGACCCGGACATCCTGCTGCTGGACGAGCCGACCAACAACCTGGACATCCACAGCATCAAATGGTTGGAGGATGTGCTGGACCGGCGCACCAGCACGATGGTGATCATCTCGCACGACCGGCACTTCCTCTCCGCGGTCTGCACGCACATGGCGGACGTGGACTACGGCGGCATCAAGGTCTACCCGGGCAATTACGACGACTACATGGAAGCCTCCACCCTGGCGAAGCAGCAGGTGCAGAAGGACAACGCCAAGGCCAAGGACCGGATCTCGGACCTGGAAGAGTTCGTGCGGCGCTTCCGCGCCCACAAGGCGAAGGCGCGCCAGGCGACCTCGCGCCAGAAGATGATCGAAAAACTCAAGGTGGAGGACGTGAAGCCCTCCAGCCGGCAGTACCCGTACATCCGCCTGCAGATCGATTCGAAAGAGAAATTGCATCGATTGGCGGTAGAGGTGGCGGGTTTGGGGAAAGGTTTTGAAAAAAACAAACCTCTCTTCAAAAACCTGGACTTCAGCGTCGAAGCCGGAGAAAAGATCGCCATCATCGGCCCCAACGGCATCGGCAAGACGACGCTGCTGCGTTGTCTCGCACGCGACCACGAGCACGAAGGCACGGTGAAGTGGGCGGAGAAGGCGCGCGTGGGCTACTGGGCGCAGGATCCGGCGGATGAACTGAAGGCCGAGGAAACGCTGGCCGACTGGCTCGGCCGCTGGCGCCGCAAGGAGCGCCCCGAGCAGGACGACCTGATCGTGCGCGCGACCCTCGGCCAGCTCCTCTTCTCGGGCGACGACCAGAAGAAGATGCTGCGGGTGATCTCCGGCGGCGAGGGCCAGCGCATGATGATCGGCAAGCTCATCCTGCAGATGCCCAACGTGATGCTGCTCGATGAGCCGACCAACCACCTCGACATGGAATCCATCGAGTCGCTAAACACCGCGCTCGACAAGTACACCGGGACGCTTATCTTTGTGTCCCATGACCGCGAGTTCGTTTCCTCGCTGGCGACGCGCATCATCGAGCTGCGGCCGGGCAAGAAGGCGGGCGATGTGGCGATCGTGGTGGACTTCCGGGGCGGCTACGAGGACTTCCTCGAGAGCGCCGGGTCTGCCGTCGCCGCGTAGGCGAAGAAAAATCGGGGTCTGTCCTTCATTTTTCTAGGCGAGGATTACCTTGGCGGTGACAGGCACGAACACGGGGTTTGCCTCGATCAGCGCGCGCGGCGTGCCTGGGCGGCTTCGTCGTTGACCAGGAAGCGGACGACGACGTTGGTGTCGAGCGCGATCACCGGCGGCGGCGCTTCTTTGCCTCGGCGGCGACCGCGGCGTCCATCTGCGCGAGGCTCAGCGAGGGCCCGCGGTAGCCTGCGCTGCCGAACACCTCGTCGACACGGGTGGACGGGAACGGCTTGAGCGGCCGCAACAGCACCCCTTCGGGCGTGTCTTCCACGGCGAACTCCGCCCCCGCTGTGGCCGCCTTCCACCCGCCCGAGCCAGGTCTGCCCCTTGTATTTGGCCCGGAACTCGGTGCCCGCCGGAAAGCGCACGCCCTTGGTAATCCAGAAGGGCCCCGCATGAGAGCTGGGCCCGGTGCTGGAATTTCACCAGCGGCGCCTATTGGCGCTTTGCAATCCGCGGCCGATCACCGCGGCATGAGCCTGCTGCCTGGCTGCCGCGCTCAGGTTCGATTCGAGAATACGCCTGGCGCGTGCGAAGTCAACGGTAAACGCACGCGAAGTTTGATGCAGATCATGATCCGCGCAGTTTTTTGGCGAGATCGGCGAACGGGCGGTGCGTTGCGTCCGCCGGACTCGGCGCGGAGGCCGTGCCGCCGGCCTTCGCGTCAGTCATGCCGCTAGTTTACTTCCGGCGCAAGACCGGGCACCGGTGCCGATATGCACTACGATGGGCCGATGGATACACGCGCCGCATCCACCCTGCCGCCAGGTTTCCCGCGCGATATCTCCCGCGAGACGATGGCCGCCCTTCCCATCCGCAGCTACGCAGGAGAGGTACTGATTGTCGAGACCGCGGCAGACTTCGACCGGGCCTGGCAGGACCTCGCGCGGGAGACGATGGTCGGCTGGGATACGGAGACACGTCCCGCGTTCAGGGTTGGCGAGAGGTACTTGCCCAGCCTGGTGCAGGCGGCGACGGCGCGCGCGGTGTACCTGTTTCAGCTCAGCCGGATGGATTTTTCCGAAGTGGTGGGTGGCCTGTTCGCCGAACCGACGATCGTCAAGCCCGGGATTTCAGTGGCGGACGACCTGGTCAAACTGAAGCAGGTGATCCCGTTCGAGGAGGCGTCGGTGCTTGATCTGGGCACGGTGGCACGCCGCTACGGCATGAAGCAGACGGGCCTGCGCAACCTGGCGGGGATTTTCCTCGGCTTTCGCGTGCCCAAGGGCGCGAAGACGACGAACTGGGCGGCGCCGCGCCTCTCGGCGCAGCAAGTTAACTACGCGGCCACCGACGCCTGGGCGTGCCGGGAGTTGTATCTGAAGTTCAAAGAGCTGGGGATGGTGTAGTCACGTAATCAGTAGTCGCTGTACTTCTTCATGCTGCCGCGCACCTTGTCGGCGGGATACTTGAGCGCGTTCTTTGCCATTTTCACCTCGACCGCGGCGAGCAGGTCCACGTCCAGCTTGTCGGCGAGGCGCACGAGGTAAACCAGCACGTCGGCCATTTCGTCGCGCACCTGCGCAAGCTTTTCCGGCGCCAGCTGCTTCGATTGTTCCTCGGTGAGCCACTGGAAGTGTTCGAGCAGCTCGGCGGCTTCCACACTCAACGCGCTGGCGAGGTTCTTGGGCGAGTGGAACTGGTCCCAGTCGCGCTCGGCGACGAATTTCCGCAGCTTGTCACGCAGCGCGATCATCGGTTACCCCTGTTGTGTATTTTCAAGCTTGCCACACCGCGTAGCCTTCCGCCTGCAGCGCGATGGCGAGTTCGACTTCCATGTCGCGCGCGGCATCGTAGGGCATCGGGTTGGCGTAGGCGTAGAGCCCGGGCAGCAGGCGCAGGCCGTAGCGCTGCACGTAAGTGTTCGCCTGAATACCGGCCTTGTGCTTCTCGAAGCGCTTCTCGGGAGTGAGGCCGGTGCAGCCGACGTAGACGCAGGGCTTGAGCATGTCGCGGTTCGGGTTGGCGTCGCGAAAGCGCGTGTGGTTGAGCACCGCGCCGTCGAGCTCGATGACATAGACATTATGGCGGGCCCGTGGGACGCGAGGCGTACGCACAGCGGCCAACTTCTTCTTTTTCGGCTTGGCGGGCGCCTGTTTCATTTCTGAGCGCATTCTATCGAGGCCAGGTCTGCAATAATTGGCGCCCTCCCGGAGCGCCCCCCGATGCACGAAACCGCCGATGCCGATTCGCTGTCCCTTGCCCGTTATGGCGTGGGCCAGCCCGTGCCGCGCACCGAGGATCCGCTGCTGCTGCGCGGCGAGGGGCGCTACACCGACGACCTGAACGAGCCGGGCCAGGCCTACGCCTGGATGGTGCGCAGCCCGCATGCGCATGGCCTGCTGAAGAAGATCGACAGCGCGTCCGCACAGGCCATGCCCGGCGTGCTCGCGATTTACACCGCCGCCGACCTGGCCGCCTATGGCGGCCACAAGTGCATCGTGCCGCTCGTCAACCGCGACGGCACGCCGATGAAGAAGCCGGCGCGGCAATCGCTCGCGAGCGGCAAGGTGCGCTACGTCGGCGACCCGGTGGCCTGCGTGGTGGCCGAAACGGCGCTGCAGGCGCGCGACGCTGCCGAGGCGATCGAACTGGACATCCAACCGCTATCTGCGACGAGCCTCGCCAGCGAAGCCGCGAAACCGGGGGCGCCGCAGCTCTACGACGACGTGCCGGGCAACGTCGCCTGCGACTACCACTTCGGCGACGCGGAAAAGGTCGCGCAAGCATTTCGCGATGCTTTCCATGTTTCCAAATTGAGTCTGAGAAATACGCGCCTGGTGGTGGCCGCGATGGAGCCGCGCGCGGCGATCTGCGCGTTTGATACGCCTTCGGGCCGCTTCACCCTCACCGCGCCCGGCCAGGGTGTGTTCGGCATGAAGGGCCAGCTGGCGGAGATCCTCGGCCTCGCGCCGGAGAAGGTGCGCATCCGCAGCCACAACGTCGGCGGCTCGTTCGGCATGAAGGCCTCGATCTATCCGGAATATGTGTGCCTCGCGCACGCCGCGCGCGCGCTCGGGCGGCCGGTGAAGTGGACCGACGAGCGCTCGGGCAGCTTCGTCTCCGACCATCACGGCCGCGACCACGAGATGACCGCCGAGCTCGCGCTCGACAAGGCAGGCGGCTTCCTCGCGGTGCGCCTCACCGGCTACGGCAACGCCGGCGCCTGGCTCGGCGCGGTGTCCCCGCTGATGGCGACGCTGAACGCGGCGAAGAACACCCCGGGCGTCTACCGCACGCCGCTGCTGCAGGTGTCCACCAAGGTGATGTTCACCAACACCACGCCCGTGGGCCCGTACCGCGGCGCGGGCCGCCCCGAGGGCAACTACTACATGGAGCGGCTGATCGACGACGCCGCAACCGCGATCGGCATCGACCGGCTGGAACTGCGGCGGCGCAACCACATCGCCCCGGCGCAGATGCCGTACAAGGCCGCCTCGGACATGGTCTATGACAGCGGCGAGTTCGCGAATGTTTTCGAGAAGGCTTTGGAATTTTCAGATTCAAAAGGTTTTCCCGAGAGAAAAAAGAAAAGCCATGCTCGCGGCAAACTTCGCGGCCTGGGCATCGGCAGCTACCTGGAAGTGACCGCGCCGCCCAGCAAGGAAATGGGCGGCGTGCGCTTCGAAAAGAACGCAGACGTGACGATCATCACCGGCACGCTCGACTACGGCCAGGGGCATGCGGCGCCCTTCGCGCAGGTGCTGTCGGCGCAGCTCGGCGTGCCGTTCGAGCGCGTGCGCCTGCTGCAGGGGGATTCCGACCAGCTGGTGCACGGCGGCGGCACCGGCGGCTCGCGCTCGATGATGATGAGCGGTGCGGCGATCGCCGAGGCGGCACTGAAGGTGATCGAGCGGGGCCGCGCGCTCGCCGCCGAAACGCTGGAGGCGGCGGCGACGGATATCGAGTTTCACAACGGAACTTTCCTGGTCGGCGGCACGGACCGGAAGGTCGGGATCCTGCAATTGGCGGAAAAATTTCCCGGCAAGCTGGATGTCACGCACGTCACCGAGGTGATTCCCTCCGCTTTCCCCAACGGCTGCCACGTGGCCGAAGTGGAAATCGACCCCGAAACCGGCGTCGTGCAGGTGGTGCGCTACGGCTCGGTCAACGACTTCGGCACCATCGTCAACCCGCTGCTGGTCGAGGGCCAGGTCCACGGCGGCGTGATGCAGGGCATCGGCCAGGCGCTGATGGAGACCGCGCGCTTCGATGAGACCGGCCAGCTGCTCACCGGCTCGTTCATGGACTACGCGCTGCCGCGCGCCGACGATGCGCCCTCCGAATTCGGCTTTGCCAGCCACGCGGTGCCGGCCACCAGCAATCCGCTCGGCATCAAAGGTTGCGGCGAGGCCGGCTGCGCCGGCGCCCTCACCTCGGTGATGAACGCGATCGTGGACGCGCTGTCGGCCTACGGCATTCGGGAATTCGACATGCCGGCGAGCCCCGAGCGCGTCTGGCGCGCGATCCAGGAGGCAAAACCCGCGGCGCGGGCTAGGTAACGCGCGCGGGCTTCAGGATCGCGAACATCGGGGTGCGGCGCGCGAGTTCGAGCAGCTTGCACTGCGCTTCGGACGCCGTGATGTCGATGCACTGCGCGATGCGGCGGCATTCGGCGAGGCAGGCAGACTGCGCGTGCGCATCGAGCGTGTCCATATTTTCCTGGCTATTACGCGCGTTTACGCGTAGAGTGCGCAGCCTCGCAGTTTGATTCCCGGCAAGCTCCCTCAGGTTTGGCGGCGATTCCGGCCAACCTTAGGAAATCATGAGCTTCTCCACGCTCGGCCTCGACCCGTCGCTTCTCGCAACCCTGAGCGCGCTCGGCTACACGGAGCCCACACCCGTGCAGCTCGCGGCGATTCCCGCCGCGCTGGCCGGCGGCGACCTGCTGGTTTCCTCGCAGACCGGCAGCGGCAAGACCGCGGCGTTCCTGCTGCCGGCGCTGCAGCGCCTGTACAAGCCTTCCCCGCTCTCGGGCATGGGCCCGCGCATTCTGGTGTTGACGCCGACGCGCGAACTCGCGCTGCAGGTGCAGAAATCCACGCACAGCTACGGCAACGGCCAGCGCATGCGCACCGCGAGCGTGGTCGGCGGCATGCCCTACGGCCTGCAGCTGAAGCTGCTCTCGCGGCCCGTGGACATCGTCATCGCCACCCCCGGCCGCTTGAAGGACCACATGGACCGGCGCACCGTGAACCTCGGGCGCGTCGAATTGCTGGTGCTGGACGAAGCCGACCGCATGCTCGACATGGGCTTCCAGGAAGAAATCGACGCCATCGTCGCGAAAATCCCGAAACAGCGCCAGACGCTGCTGTTTTCCGCGACGCTGGAAGGCATCGTCGGCCGCCTCGCGCAG
Source organism: Nitrosovibrio sp. Nv4 (assembly GCA_945906765.1). Classification (GTDB taxonomy): domain Bacteria; phylum Pseudomonadota; class Gammaproteobacteria; order Burkholderiales; family SG8-39; genus RBG-16-66-20. Next base: position 7,294 of record CAMDRF010000092.1, read on the forward strand.
CGCGTGACGAAGAACGCGAAACGCATCGCCATCGCGCGCGTGGCGGAAACCAAACCCGACATCACGCAGCACGCGCTGGTCGCCGACAACCACGCACACAAGGTGCGCATGCTCGATACGCTGCTGCGCGAAGAGGAAGTCGACCAGACGCTGGTCTTCACCGCCACCAAGCGCGCCGCCGAGGACCTGTCAGGCGAGCTGCTTGGCAAGGGCTTCGATGTGGGCGCGCTGCACGGCGACATGCGCCAGCGCGAGCGCAGCCAGATGCTGCAGCGCCTGCGCGACGGCAAGATGAGGGTGCTGGTGGCGACCGATGTCGCCGCGCGCGGCATCGACGTGCCGGGCATCAACCTGGTGGTGAACTACGATGCGCCGCGCCAGGCTGAAGACTACGTGCACCGCATCGGCCGCACCGGCCGCGCCGGGCGCGCGGGCGTGGCGGTGACTTTCCTCGGCGCCCAGGACCGCCACCTGGTGCGCCAGATCGAGCGCTTCACCGGCAACGTGGTGAGCATGATGGTCATTCCCGGCCTCGAGCCGAAAAATCGGGCCTTCGGCCCGATCAATGCGTCCGGGCCCAGAGGCCGCGGCGCTTTTGCTTCGCGTGCTCTTCCAGGACCAGCAACCGCTGCGAATGGGCGCGAGCCTTCTCGCCGCCGGGGATATTGACCGCGACGCCCTTGACGCGGGCGAGCCCCGCGAGCACGAGGATTTCGTCCAACCCCTTGCCGCCAACTCGCACCATGCCGTAGTAGCGCGGGTCCTTGGCGGCCCCCTGGGCGTGAGCCTTGCGGGTGAGGACCACAAACGGCGTATTCAGCGTATCGCGCACGAACACGCGCGCCTTGGCGCCGGCCTTCAGGGTTTCGTCCAGCGTCGCGCCGAAATGCGCGGCCTGTTGCCGTGTGCGCTCCGCATACGTCAGGTTGGTCTCGGGCGCGTCCACGAAATACAGCCGCAGCACGAATTCCTCGCCGCCGCAGCGCACGTGGAAGCTGTCGCCGTCGTTGTTTTTATGCGCGACGTAGCGGCAGTCGGCGAGCGTGGTCCATGCTTTGCGGTCAGCCGCTGCCGCCTGAACCGAAAAGGCGAGTAGCAGCAGGAAAAGCCTCACACCAGGAGCTTTTTCAACGCACCGCTCGCGTGCAGCCTGGCAAGATCCTGCGCGCCGCCCACCAGCACGCCCTTGACGAACACCATCGGGAACGTCGGCCAGCCGGTCCACATCTTGAGCGCGTTGCGCCGCCGCCAGCCGCCGAAATAACTGCCGTATTCCAGGTACTTGTACTTGATGTTGTCGTTATCGAGGAGCTTGCGCGCGTGCTTCGGCATCAGGTTCTGGCGCATGCCGACCACCACCACGGCGTTAGCGGCGACCGCGTCCTGCACCTCCTTCACGATGTCGGCGTGCAGGGCCGAGACCTTGTCGCGGATCGCGGGGTGGATGCGGCTTTCGTCAAGGATTTTTCGGCTCATGCGGCATACTATAGGCAATGGAGGTAACGCCATGAAATTGCTTGTCGCCCTTGCATTCTTCCTGGTGCCGCACGCGTCCTTCGCCGCCGACGAACCCGAGGCCGTGTACGCGAAATTCCACCGCGCGGCGATGGCCGGCGAGCTGGACAACTTGCTTGCGCACGGGCTGGCGCAGCGGCGCGCGGAGATGCAGGGATTGTCCGCATCGCACCGGGATGCGGCGCTCAAGATGGTGCAGTTCATGATGCCGCGCGCCTTCACGCTGGAGCGCAAAACGGTGAGCCCGAAGGGCCGCGCGACGCTGATCGTGAGCGGCCCCTGGGCGGGCGGGAGCGGAAAATTGGAAACGATTTACGGCAGCGTGCAGATGCTGATGGAAAATGGCGCCTGGAAAGTGGACGAGGTGAGCTGGAACACCGAAAAGCCGGCGCTCCTCGCCGTGCCGAAGCCTGCCGCCGCGGCGCCCGGGGCGGACAAGGCGGCGGGCAAAGCCGCCGCGTCGACCGGGGGAGCGCCGGTGGTTGGATCGATGGCCGCTGAGGCGCCCGGCAGAAAGCTGGGCCCGGCCAAACCCGAATGCGTCTACAAACCGGTGATGACGGCAGCAGACATCGAAAACTGCAAGTAAGAAATTAGCGTTTCTTGTACTGCGGACGGCGCACGGGAACCGCCATCGGACGCTCGTCCTTGTGGCGGAAGCTGATGCGGCCCCGGGTGAGGTCGTAGGGCGATATCTCGAGGCTGACGCGGTCGCCCGCGAGGATCCTGATGCGGTGCCTGACTACCTTGCCGCCGGCGTAGGCGAGCACGCTCGCGCCATTGGTGAGCTCGACGCGGAATTGCGTGTTGGGCAGGACTTCCTGCACCACGCCTTCCATTTCGAGCATTTCTTCCTTGGCCATGCAATTCCTTCGCTTAACAGGACGCGCAGTATAGCTCAGCCCTGCTTTCGGTAATGCAGCGGGAACAGCTTCTGCACCACCGGGCCGTCCGAGGCCCACGCCTTGCAGCCGTCGATGAAATACGGCTTCTTGGCGCTTTGGTCGGGGCGCTCCTCGGTCGCGACCTCCCCCGCCTTCGGCCAGCTGCCCATGGTCTGGAACGCGACCGTCGCCGCGGGCATCAGCAGCTCCGTAATGTGCGTGCAGCCTTTCGTGCGGCCGACCGCCTCGGTCACCGCCTTGCGCCAGCCGCCGCCGACTTTCGCACCGACCAGCGCCTTGTATGCTGGCGCCACGCCCGGGCAGGCCTCGTAAGGCGCGTGGTTGGTGGTCACTTCGATGTCGCGCACCGTCATCGAGACGTCGAGCGTCAGGCGCACCCGCATGTCGTGCACGTGCGCCCCGGCGGGGCGGTGGCCGCGGTAGGGCTCATCCACCGGGTAAGTCTTCTCGTCGATGATCTGCGCCTCGACGTCGTAGAGGCCGTCGTCGCGCTCGTAGCCCTCGCATTTGATGGTGCGCGTGTGCAGGTGCTTGCGTGCTGCGGATGGGGAAAGGCTCATGGCATCTGTATGGTTGGCGTAAGGAGGATGAGATTATGAAGGCAATCGGATGGATTTCACGGGCGGCACGTCACCAGGAACGCGCCGCGCGCGTTACAGTTTTCTCGATGTCTTCTTCGAGCAGGTAGCCGCGGCGCTGCAGTTCCTGGGCTGCAGTTCTGATCCGCGACAAAAAACCATTTCTATCCTGATATCTCTCCGTTAAAGACGGGCGCGGGTCTTGCGTTGCCGCGCGCTCGGCGGCTGTCTTTGCGAAGGGCAGCGCCATGCCGTCGAGATAGCACAATTCCCCCGCCGCGCCGCTCTCGGCGCCGCGCAGCGACCAGCCGGTGGTGGTGGCGGTCGGCACGGCCTGTTCGGGCATGCGAAGTCCTGCGATTTCATTGCCGTCGGCGTCGATCGCCGGCACCAGCACGCGGTAGCGAAATGGATTGGGCACGGGCGGCACGGTATCGATGATGCCTTCGGCCATCCTCGCGCCGTAGTCGAACTGCGCCATGGGGTTGGGCGCGCGCGGAACTGCAAAACGAGGCAGCGTCGGCCACTTCAGCGTCGAGGCGCTCACCAGCGTGCCCTCGGCGAGCTTCGGGTAGACGCTCGCGGGCGGCGGCGCGCCGCCCTTCACCCAACGGTCGAGCGCGAGGATCAGCGCGCGCATCGCGGGCCGCGGGTCCACCACCACGTTGGCAGTTCCACCCGCCGGCGCGCTGCACACGCCCCTGGGCATGGTGGGCGTGATCGCGTGCTGGGTGCCCGCGAAGTGATAGACGCGCACGTTCTCGGGCAGCACGGCGTCCGTCTCGCCCGCCGCATCGGTGGTGACGAGCGAGTGGCCGCCCTGCCAGTACTCGGTCGAGCTGACTGTATGCAGGACCTTCGGGCAGGTGTCGCGCTGGCGGCAGCGCTCGAGCAGGCCGTCTTCGCGACGGCTCTTCGGATCGCGCATTTTTTCGTAGGCGAAGGGGAAGCTTGCGTCCGGATAGCCGAGGAAGCCGTAGCCCAGCCCGTAGAGGCGGTTGGGCTGCGCGAAGCGGTGATTGAGGTAGAGGCGCGCGGAAGCAACGTGCGGGTTGATGCCCTCGAAGACGATGCGCAGGTCCTCGGTTTCGTTGAAACCCTGGTGCACGAAATCGCGCAGGAAGCGGCCGCTCTCCGAGGTGCCGTGCGCGAGCGCCACGCCGATCCGGTGGCGGCCGTCGGGGCCGAGCGGATTGGCGGTGCGCGCGGCATCGTGCTGCTGGTGGCGCAGGAAACTGATCCAGTCGCGCGTCGCTGCATAGCCGATGCCGGCCACGGGCGGATTCTTCGCGCGGTAGGTGAACTGGTAGAGGACGCCGGGGCGGAACGGCGTGCCCGCGGGCAGCAGGCGGATGGCGCTGCTGTCGGCGAATTCCCAGCCGGCGGCCGGAATTTCCACCGGCGCGTCGTCGTTGCGGTTGCGCGTCGTGAGCCGGGCGCGCGCCCTGTCCAGGCTCGCGGCGGGAAACGAGAGTTGCGCCACGCG
>CAMDRF010000093.1 GCA_945906765.1 Nitrosovibrio sp. Nv4
GCCAACATTGCGTGCGGCTTCCACGCCGGCGATCCGGCGACGATTCGCAAGACCGTGCGCCTCGCGGTGGATCGCGGTGTCGCGGTCGGCGCGCACCCCTCGCTGCCCGACCTGATGGGCTTTGGCCGGCGCGTGATGCGCATCTCGCCGCAGGACATGTACGACCTCGTTGTCTACCAGGCGGGAGCGGTGGAGGCGTTCGCTCGCGCGGCCGGCGCGAAACTGCATCACGTGAAGTGCCACGGCGCGCTCTACAACATGGCGGCGAACGACGAGGCCCTTTCGGAAGCGATGGTCCGGGCGGTGAAGGATCTCGGTTCCGGGGTGGCTCTTTATGCTCTGTCCGGAAGTAAAAATCTGGACATAGGGAAAAAAGCAGGCGTGCGCGTTATTGGTGAAGTGTTCGCCGACCGCGGCTATTCGGACGACGGCACGCTCGCGCCGCGCGACCAGCCCGGCGGCATGATCGTGGACGCCGCCGCTTCGGTGAAGCAGGCGCTGGCGATGATCGAGGAGGGCTATGTCACGAGCCTGGGCGGAAAACGCGTCGCGGTAGTCGCTGATACCATGTGCCTGCACGGCGACCAGCCCGGCGCGGTCGCCTTCGCGCAAAATCTCCGTAAGGCATTCTCCGAAAAAGGAATCTCCGTTGCAGCTCCCTGAATTGTTCAAGCCGATCCAGATCGGTGGCATTACGCTGCCGAACCGGGTGGTGATCGCGCCGATGTGCCAGTACTCCGCCGACGACGGCTCGATGACCGACTGGCACCTCGCACACCTGGGCAGCATGGCCTGTTCGGGCGCCGGCCTGTTCGTGGTGGAAAAAACCAACGTCACGCGCGAAGGCCGCATCACGCATGGCTGCACCGGCTTGTATAGCGACCATAACGAGGCGGCGATGGCGCGCGCGGTACAGGTCTACCGGGGCATCACGAAGAACCCGATCGGCATCCAGATCGGCCACGCCGGGCGCAAGGCCTCCTCGCAGGTGCCATGGCAGGGCGGCAAGCCGCTCGGGCCGGGGGAGTCGCCCTGGCCGACGGTGGCGCCATCCGCGATACCGTTCGGCGAGGGCTGGCACCTCCCAGGCGAGCTGACCACCGGAGAAATTCGCGGCCTGGTCGATGCCTTTGTGGCCTCGGTGTTACGCGCCAAGCGGATCGGTTTTGATTTGGTGGAGCTGCACTCCGCACACGGCTACCTGCTGCAGCAGTTTCTTTCGCCCCTCGCAAACCAGAGAAGCGACGCCTACGGCAAGGACCGCATGCGCTTCCCGCTCGAGGTGGCGCGTGCGGTGCGCGACGTGTGGCCGAAAGATCGCGCCCTGGGCGCGCGCATCAACGCCACCGACTGGATCGATGGCGGGTGGGGACCGGACGACGCGGTGGTCTATGCGCGCGAACTGAAGCGTGCCGGCCTCGATTTCGTCTGCGTGTCGAGCGGCGCGACTGTGCCCCATGCCAGGATCCCCGTCGCCCCCGGGTTCCAGGTCCGCTTTGCGGAAAAAGTTCGGAAGGAAGCCGGCATCAAGACCAGGGCGGTGGGCATGATTGCCGATCCCGATCAGGCCGAAGAGATCCTCGCCTCGGGCAAGGCCGACATGGTAGCGATGGCGCGCGCGATTCTCGACAACCCGCGCTGGGTCTGGCACGCCGCCGAGCATTTCGGCGTGAAGATCGACTATCCGCCGCAGTACTCGCGCGTGCACTCGTCCCTGTGGCCCGGTGCAAAGATTGCTCGCCCCCGCGGAACCGCCGCTTGATCTTCTTCGAACCGAAGAACCGCGACCGCAAGCTGTTCCCGCACGATCCGTTCAAGGGCGTGATCGTGCCGCGCCCGATCGGCTGGGTTTCCACGATGAGCAAGGCGGGCGAGGTGAACCTCGCGCCCTACAGTTATTTCAACGGCTTCAACAGCTGGCCGCAGATCGTCGGCTTCTCCAGCGAGAGCGTGAAGGACTCGGCGAGCTTCGCCATCGAAACCGGCGAGTTCGTCTGGAGCATGGCGACCTACGCCCTGCGCGACAAGATGAACGCCACCTCCGAGGGGCTGCCGCGCGGCCAGAGCGAATTCGAGCATGCCGGGCTAGCCACCGCGCCTTCGACGCTGGTGCGCCCGCCGCGCGTCGCCGCGTCGCCCGCGGCGCTGGAATGCAAGGTGACGCAGGTGCTCAAGCTGCAGAACACCGAGGGCAAGGAGACCGGCGCCACGGTGGTCTTCGGCCAGGTGATCGGCTTCCACATCGACGAGCGCTGCGTGAAGAACGGGCGCTTCGATCTCGCCACGGGGCAGCCCATCGCGCGCTGCGGCTACGACGAATACGCCGTGGTCGAACGCGTGTTCTCCATGAAGCGGCCCGAGAGCGGCGGCAATTCCTTCGGCGGCGAGAAAGCCTAGCTTTTCAGGCCGGGAAGGTCGAAGCGATCAAGGTTCATCACCTTGTTCCAGGCCGCGACAAAGTCACGCACGAACGCCTGCTGCGAGTCGCTGCACGCATAGACTTCCGCGAGGGCTCGGAGCTGTGCGTTCGAACCGAAGACGAGATCAACGACGGCGCCCGTCCATTTGAGCTTGCCCGTCGCCCGATCGCGCCCCTCCAACACGCCGTCAGATGTGGCGGACTTCTGCCACGTCGTGCTCATGTCGAGGAGATTCACGAAGAAGTCATTGGTCAATGTTTCGGGCCGCTTGGTGAAAACACCGTGCCTGGACTGACCGACGTTCGCATTCAGGGCGCGCAGGCCGCCGATCAGAACCGTCATCTCAGGGGCGGTCAGCGTCATCAACTGCGCCTTGTCCACCAGCAGCTCAGCCGCCGATCCTTCGAGTCCCTTGCGGGCGTAGTTGCGGAACCCGTCTGCGGACGGCTCCAGCACGGCGAATGAGTCCACATCGGTCTGCTCTTGTGAAGCATCCATGCGCCCCGGCGAGAAGGGAACCTTCACCTCAATCCCGGCCTTCTTTGCAGCTGCCTCAACGGCGGCGCAGCCGCCCAGAACGATCAAGTCAGCAAGCGAGACCTTCTTAGCGCCCGACTGCGCGCTGTTGAAGGCCTTCTGCGTCGCTTCCAAGGTCTGCAGCACCTTCGCCAATTCGGCCGGTTGATTCGCTTCCCAATTCTTCTGCGGTGCAAGGCGAATGCGCGCCCCGTTTGCCCCGCCGCGCTTGTCGCTGCCGCGGAACGTTGCCGCCGAAGCCCAGGCCGTCGTGACCAGTTGGGAGATGGACAGGCCAGATGCGAGGATCCTGGCCTTCAGGGCGGCAATGTCCTGCTCACTGATCAATTCATGATCGACCGAGGGGAGCGGGTCTTGCCACAGCAGCTGCCCCTTTGGAACGAGCGGGCCTAGGTAGCGCGCGATCGGCCCCATGTCGCGGTGCGTGAGCTTGTACCAAGCCTTGGCGAACGCGTCTGCGAATTCTTTTGGATTCTTGTGGAAGCGCCTGGAAATCTTCTCGTAGGCAGGGTCCATCCTCAGGGAAAGATCAGTCGTGGCCATAAACGGGGCATGCCGCTTCGATGGGTCGTGGGCATCAGGCACGGTGCCCGCCCCAGCTCCGTTTTTGGGAGTCCACTGGTGCGCGCCGGCAGGGCTCTTCGTCAGCTCCCACTCATAGCCGAACAGTGTGTCGAAGTAGCTGTTGTCCCACGTCGCCGGGGTGGGGGTCCATGCGCCTTCCAACCCGCTGGAGATCGTATCGACGCCTTTGCCGCTGCCAAAGCTGCTAGTCCAGCCTAAGCCTTGCTCGGCGATGTCGGCGCCCTCGGGTTCCGGACCCTTGTGGTCCTCAGAGGCCGCGCCGTGGGTTTTGCCGAAGGTGTGTCCGCCGGCACAGAGTGCAACGGTTTCCTCGTCGTTCATCGCCATGCGAGCGAAGGTCTCGCGGATATCCCGTGCCGCAGCGATAGGATCCGGGTTGCCGTCCGGTCCTTGCGGGTTCACGTAGATCAGACCCATCTGAACGGCGCCGAGAGGCTGCTCGAGTTCCCGGTCACCGGTGTAGCGCTTGTTTCCGAGCCACGTATTTTCAGGTCCCCAATAAATATCTTCTTGTGGCTCCCAGACGTCCGCGCGCCCACCGGCGAAACCGAGGGTCTTGAACCCCATTGACTCCAGGGAGATGTTGCCGGTGAGAATCATCAGGTCGGCCCAGGAGATCTTCCGGCCGTACTTCTGCTTGATCGGCCAGAGCAAGCGGCGCGCCTTGTCGAGGTTCACGTTGTCCGGCCAACTGTTGAGCGGCGCAAATCGCTGTGTGCCAAAGCCCGCGCCGCCTCGACCATCGGCGATACGGTAGGTGCCTGCGCTGTGCCACGCCATACGGATGAAGAACGGACCATAGTGGCCGTAGTCTGCAGGCCACCAGTCCTGCGAATCCGTCATCAAGGCATGGAGGTCCTTGACTACAGCATGCAGGTCGAGGCTCTTGAACTCCTCAGCGTAGTTGAACTCCTTGCCCATCGGATCGGACAAGGGAGAGTTCTGATGAAGAATCTTGAGGTTCAGCTGATTAGGCCACCAGTCCGCATTTGACGCGGCCCCAGCTACTGTGGGTTTGCGGGCGCCGCTCATTACTGGGCACTTGGCTTCGGTTGACATGGTTCTCTCCTCCTGTGGGATTCGTTGCGTGGGGGTATTGTTTCCGAGAACTGCTGGCTATGGAAATACTTTCTCCGTATCCTTAACATTGGCAAAACCTATCGGCGCAGGCTTGGCAGTCCGATACCGGTGGCGTCGAAGCCGCCATCCACGGCGAGGGTCTGGCCGTTGATGTAGCTCGCGGCATCGCTGCAAAGGAATACGACCGCCGCCGCGATCTCTTCCTCGGTGCCGTAGCGGTTCAGGGGGATGGCGTCGTGGTAGCCGGCGCGGATGGCGGCGGTGTGGACTTCCTGCGCCATCGCGGTGTCCACCGGGCCGGGCGCCACGGCGTTGACGCGGATGCCGATATTGCCGAGTTCCGCCGCCTGCTGCTTAGTCAGGTGAATCAGGGCCGCCTTGCTGGTTCCATAGGCGACCCTCAGGGTGCTGGCACGCAAGCCGGAGATCGAGGCGATGTTGACCACCGCACCGCCGCCATTCTTCAGCATGAACGGAGCGCTTGCCTGAGTGCAGAGGAATGGCCCGCTCAGGTTCACGTCCAGCACGCGCGACCATTCCTCGAAGCTTGTTTCCAGCATCGGCTTGAACAGCGCCACGCCGGCGTTATTCACCAGCGCGTCGATGCGGCCGAAGTGCGCCGCCGTCCGGTCTATCGAGGCGGTTACCTGCTGCGGCACCGCCACGTCGCACTCGATCGCCAATACCTTGTCTTCGCCGCCCAGTCTGGCGGCCGTTCGCATGAGCGCAGGGGCATCGATATCGAGCAGGGCGACGCGGTAGTTCTGATCGAGAAATTTGCGCGCGACCGCCAGCCCGATGCCGCGCGCGGCGCCGGTGACGATCGCGACCTTGGGAACAGCCTTCGTCGTCACGCAAACAGCGTTTCCACCGCGGCGCGGTCGAAGCGGTACTCGTGGTTGCACATTTCGTTCTTGATCACGATCGCCCCTTTTTCGGCGAGGATCGACTCGACTTCATCGCGCCCCAGGCCGCGCAACACGCGCTCGACGTTGTGCACGTCGAAAGGGCAGTGGTACTCGACCGGATCGATGCGGAACACGCGCAGCAGTTCCTCCGGAAACAGCCGCACCAGCAGGTCGTAGGGCTGCGTGTCCACCGTCTCCTGCAATTCGAGCGTCGAGGCCAGGTGCATGACGCGATTCCAGCCATCCGCGTCGCGCGCGTCCGCGCCGGGCAGCTTCTCCAGCAGCAGGCCGCAGACCGCGCCGCCGCTGGCGAACAGGCGCAGGAACGACGTCAATTGCTCGGATTGCGCGAGGTAGTGCTTGAAGATCGCTGCCAGCGATTCGCCTTCGAGCGGCACGATGCTCTGATAGGTCCGGCCGCTCGCGCCGTCCTCCAGCGTCACGGCGAGCCTGCCGTCGCCGAACAGCCGGCTGGCGCGCGCGTCATCGGGCAGCATCGGCGCGTGCTTCGCCATGCCGCGAATCTTCATGCCCGACGCGCAGTCGGCGACGAGCACCGCCGCGCAATCGGCGACCAACAACTGCACCGGGCCGGAACCCTGCACCTGCAGCGTGATGCGGCCCGCGCTTCCCGAGACGTACTTCTGGTTCGCGCCAAGGATCGCGGCGAGAGCGGTGGCATGGCCGAGCAGTTCGACGATCGGCGCCGGATAGCCGCGGCCTTCGGTCATGCGCTGCCACGCCCCGGTCAGGCACACCAGCCGCCCGCGCACCTCCAGGTTCTCGAACAGGAAGCGCTGGACGTAGTCGGTATCCATCCTTGTATTTTCGCATCCACAGTGCGGCTCCAGGCGCGAATGGATAAAATCGCAGCCTGTAGCTAGAGGCCCCGCAGTTACAAACCCATATAGGCCTGCCGCACGCGATCGTCGTGCAGCAGGTCCGAGCCCTTGCCGTGCATCACGATGCTGCCGTTTTCCAGCACGTAGGCGTGGTTCGAGATTTTCAGCGACACGGCGACGTTCTGTTCCACCAGCAGGATCGTCATGCCTTTTTCGTTCAAGGCGCGGATGGCGCGCAGCACTTCCTGCACCACCAGCGGCGCGAGGCCGAGCGAGGGCTCGTCGAACATGATCAGCTCCGGGTTGCCCATCAGGCAGCGGCCGATGGCGAGCATCTGCTGTTCGCCGCCCGAGAGCGTGCCGGCGAGCTGGTCCTGGCGCTCGGCGAGCTGCGGAAACATCGCGTAGACCTCGGCCATGGTCTGCTTCGCCTTCGCGCGCGCGCGCGGCAGCAGCCCGCCCATCTCCAGGTTTTCCTCGACTGACAGGGTGGGAAATACCTGACGCCCTTCGGCGACCTGGCCGATGCCTAGGTTGCAGATGACGTGCGATTCCAGGCTTTCAATCGCTTCGCGCTTGAAAAAAATCTTTCCGGCACGCGGCTTCTCTATACCGGCAACCGTGCGGATGAGCGAAGTCTTGCCCGCGCCGTTGGCGCCGACGATGGCGACGATCTCGCCCGCGGGCACCTCGAGCGAAACCCGGTCCAGGGCTTGCGCGTCGCCGTAGAAGAGATCAAGGTTTTTGATTGAAAGCATCAGACCTCGGTTTCCTCGCCCAGATAACATTCCAGCACCGCGGGGTCGCGCACCACTTCGGCGGGGGTGCCGCTGGCGATGATCTCGCCGTGGTGCAGCACCACCACCTTCTGCGCCAGCGCCATCACCGCGCGCATAACGTGCTCGATCAGCAGGATCGTCAGGCCGTCGGCGCGGTTGAGGTCGCGGAACACGCCCACCATCTCGTCGCACTCGGTCGGGCGCAGGCCCGCCATCGCTTCGTCCAGCAGCAACAGTGCCGGACGGGTGGCCAGCGCACGCGCGACTTCCAGCCGCTTGCGGTCGGGCAGGGTGAGCGAGGAGGCCGGCAGGTCCTTTTTCGCATCCAGCTTCAATTTTGTCAGCAGGGAAAGCGAAAAAACACGGGCCGAGGAAACGCTGCGTTCCCGTTGCAGGGCGCCGACAATCACGTTGTCCAGAACACTGAGCCCGGCGAAAGGCTTGACGATCTGGAAGGTGCGTCCGATGCCCGCGGCGCAAACCTGATCTGGCCGGAATCCTTGTATTTCCTTATTTTTAAAAATGACTTTTCCAGAATCCGGTGCAAATACGCCGGCGATCACGTTGAAGCAGGTGGTCTTGCCGGCGCCGTTCGGGCCGATCAATGCCACGATTGCGCCCCTGGGGACCTCGAAGCTGGCGTTGGCGACCGCCTTCAGCCCCCTGAACGATTTCGAAATTCCCTGGATTTCAAGAAAATTCATCTTGCAACACCCAAGCGCTTCGCCAGGGCGGGCCAGATGCCGTGCGGCAGGAACATCACCACCAGCAGCAGCACCACGCCGTAGAACACCTGCTTGATGCCCGGAAATTCCAGGCCCATCGCCGCCAGAAGCTCGGTGATGCCGTCGGCCAGCAGCGTCAGCACCGCGGCGCCGAGGATCGGCCCGAACAACGTGCCGACGCCGCCGATGATGGGGCCGAGGATGATCTCGATCGAGCGGCTGATGTGGAAAATCTGCTCCGGGAAAAGATTGTTGTAGTAGAACGCGTAGAACACGCCGGCGATCGCGGTCAGGCCGGAACTGATCGCGACGGCGAGCATCTTCCAGCGAAACACGTTGATGCCGAGGGCCTGCGCGGCTTCCTCGTTTTCGCGGATCGCCTGCCAGTAGTAGCCAGCTCTTGATCTAAGAAGAAAAAAACATAGAATAAAAGCACCGGCCGCCAGCGCGAGGATGGCGTAGTAGTACATCGCGGGCGGGCCGCGGAAATTGAGCAGATCCATCTTGTCGCGCTGCGCTACCTTGATGAACAGCCCGCCGGGACCGCCCAGCCAGTCGATGTGGTCGAAGCCGATGCGCGTGAACTCGGCGAAGGCGATGGTGAGCAGCGCGAAGTAGACGCCCGAGATGCTGAAGCGGAAGGCGAGGAAACCGATCAGCATGCCGAGCAGCACGCACAGCACGATCGCGAGCCACAGGCCGGCCCAAGGGCCGACGCCGTAATGGAAGAACAGGCCCGCCGCCGCGTACGCGCCGACGCCGACGTACAGCGAATGCCCGAGCGAGAGCTGGCCGGCGAAACCCATCATCACGTTCCACGCCTGCCCCGTGTAAGCGAAGAACAGGATCAGCGTCGCCACCGAAAGCACATACGCGTTGGTGATTTTTGGAAGTATCAATAGAAAAATTCCAAGAATACAGAGCAAAAGGACGGCTTTGCGATTCATGGCTTCCTGCCCAGCAGCCCCTGCGGGCGCAACAGCAGCACCAGGATCAGCAGCGCGAAACTGAACATGCTTTTCGCTGAAGGCTGAATCAACAGGCCCGCCATTGCTTCCGATACTCCGATCAGAATCCCGCCCAGCAACGCGCCGCCCATCGAGCCCAGGCCGCCCACGATGACGATGACGAACGCGAGCAGGGTGTAGGCCGGGCCGATCACCGGCGTCACGTCCACCAGCAGAATCATCATGCAGCCGGCGACTGCGACGCAGGCCGAGCCCAGGCCGAAGGTGAGTGCGTAGTAGCGTTTCACATTCAGCCCCACCACCTTGGCGCCGAGGAAATTGTCGGCGCAGGCGCGTATCGCCTTGCCGGTAGCGGTAAATCTGAAAAAGGCAAACAGCAGTGCCGAGGTCGCGCAGGCGACCAGCGCGGCATAGGCCTTGCCGCGGTCGATGAGCAGCGCTCCGAACTCAATCGATTCAAGCAGGTAATCGAGCTGTACGCCGCGCGCACTCGGCCCGAAAATGACCAGCAGCGCGTTCACCATGATGAGCGCCACGGCGACCAGAAGCATGAACTGGGAGTGCTCGGGCCGCGTGATGAAGGGATTGATCAGCCCCGCTTGCAACGCATAGCCGAAGGCGAAAAACGCCGCCGCTACGATTAGGACCGCGAGGAACGGGTCGAGACCGAGCGCCGCGTTCAGAACCACCGCCGCGTACATGGCGATGGTCATCATCTCGCCGTGCGCGAAGTTGACGACCCGGACGATGCCGAAAATCACCGATAGCCCGAGCGCCATCAGGCCGTAGACCAGGCCGGTGAGTAGCCCGGCAAGGGCGAGATTGGTGACGTTGGCCAGGTCGGCGGTCATCACAAAAAGGGCCGGCAGCGCCGGCCCCGGTGCGCGCGCGGGTGCTCAGACCCTCTGGTATCCCGGCGCCGGAAACACCGGTTTGGCGGTTGCCGCGGACTCCGGCAGCACCACCGTCGGTAACAGGTTCAGATTCTGCAGACACGCCGAACCGATGCCTTCGACCTGGCCTTTGGCATTGAACTTGATCGGGCCGCCCAGCATCATCTTGCTCGTGATGTTGGTCTGGCGGATCGCTTCGGCGAGCGTCTTCGGATCGGCGCTGCGCGCGCGCTTGAAAGCATCGGCGGCGATCAGGATCGCCTCGAACGTGAAGCCGACATTCAGGCCGTGGTAGGCCAGCTTGTCCTTCGGATTCTGCTTGAGGAACGCCTTCTCGACCACCTTGGTCAGTTCAGCCTTCGAGTTATACCAGGGGACGTTTGAAATGCAGTGTTCCGAGTGCTTGCCCAGCGTCTTAAAGAACTGTTCTTCATACATGCCAGGCGACCCGGGACCGACGACGCCCATCGGGTTCCACTTCTGCTTGATCATCTCGCGGCGCAGGATGATGCCGTCATTCAGGCGGCACACCAGGAGCAGGAAATCCGCCTTGGAGGCCTTTGCCTTGCCGACTTCGACGGTAAGGTCCTTGGCCGCCGGGTCGTAGGCGATGGTCTCGATGATCTTGAACGGCAGCTGCGTCTGCGACGGCAGGATCGCGCCGATCGCGCCTCTCATCGCCTGCCCGAAGGTATCGTTCACGTGCATGAACACGGCGCTGCGCGGCGCGACATTGGTGGCGCGGAACAGGTCGCCGATCAGCGCCAGGCCATTGCGCACGATGTCGGGCGCGGTCTGAAAGTTGCGGAAAACGAACTTGTAGCCCTGCTCGGTAATCTGCGGCGCGGCGGCGATGTTGATCACGAAAGGCACGCCGCGCTGTTCGGCCACTTGTGCGATAGCCGCGGCCGCGCCGGAGTCGAACGGGCCCACCAGCACGTGCGCGCCCTCCTGGATGAGGCGTTCGGCCCTGGTGCGCGCGACATCGACGTTGGTCTCCCAGTCGGCGTTCATCAGTTCGATGTCGACGCCGAGCATCTCCTTGATCACGCCAGGCGCGAGGTCGGCGCCCTTCTGGCAGGACTGGCCGATAAAGCCCTGCACCCCGGAGCGCGGCAGGATTACGCCGACCTTGAGCTTCTGCGCCTGGGCGCGGACGTTCAGCGGGGAAAACGCGGCAGCGGCGCCGACAGCGGCGGCGGCTTTGTTGAAATCGCGACGATTCATGATTCCTCCTCCAAGGGTTTTCTGGCGCTATTATCGCAGCATGACGCTGCCCCGCGAAGTGCTGTTCCTTGCGCTATGGCTGCCGCTGACGTCGCTCAGCCAGGTGGGCTGCGGCGCGCCGACCCCGGCGGATATCGAAGGGCCGTTCTACAAGGCCGGCGCCCCGTTGCGGGCCAATTTCACTGAAGCCGGTTCGACGGCGGAGAAGATGCTGCTCACCGGTGTCGTGCGTTCGGCGGACTGCAAGCAGCTGGCGAGCGTGTCGCTCGATTTCTGGCATACCGACGACAAGGGCGGGTACGACCAGGCGGGCTACCGGTACCGTGGGATCGTGACGACCGACGCGCTCGGCCGCTACCGGCTGGAGACCAACCTGCCGCCGCCGTATTCCGGCCGGCCGCGCCATATCCACGTCAAGCTGCAGCGCATCGGCGCGCCTGCGCTGACCACGCAGCTGTACTTTCCGGGAGAAGCGCGCGATGCGCCGCGAGCCCTCGTGGTGAAGATGGAGCGCCGCCCCGACGAACGGACGGCCACGTACGACTTCGTCCTGCGGTAAAGACGCCTTAATAGCAAATTCAATTCAGGAGTATTGCGATGAAAACGAATCACCCG
>CAMDRF010000094.1 GCA_945906765.1 Nitrosovibrio sp. Nv4
CATCTGCTGTCCGTCGCGGATGTTGAGGCCTTCCTTCTGCAACGCGAAGAGGAATCCCGGCTCGCACATGTCCAGGCCGAGCGGCATTCCCGCCACGCCTTCCTGGACGAGAATGTCCTTGATCTCCTTCGCCGCGGCTTCGAACAGACCCACCGACGGCCCGATGGCGCCGCGCATGCCCGGATTGCCCGCGCGCACGTGGTCCTCTTCCAGCCACGGGCAGTAAATCTTGTGGTGGCGCGCCGCCGAACCGAAATCCCACACCCAAGGCTTGCCCGTGCCGGTGAGCAGGCAGTAGCGGATCAGCTTGTCGCGCGCCCACTCGCCGATCACGGTGGAAGAGATGTAGCGGATGTTGTGCTGATCGAAGCACAGCATCGCCCCGAGGCCGGATTTCGCCAGCGACTGGCGCGTGCGCGCCAGCCGATACCGGTGCAGGCGCTTGAAATCCACCCGCTCCTCGAAATCCACCTGCGTGATCCCCGGCGCCTGCAGCGGCCGGCGCCACTGGTGCAGCGGCTTCAGGTCGTCCGCATCGACGGGAAAAAACTTCGGCTTCGCGGAACGGAATGCGGGTTTCTTCGCCATGGGAGTAACAGGATAGCAAATAGAAATCGGAGTCACAGCCCGATTTCTCAGCCTGGGTAGTCGAGTTCCCGCTGGTGGCGCAACGCAAGAACAACGATTTCCTCGCGTTCCGGGACAAACCAATAGAGCGCGACGTATCCGGTATTCCCATAGGAAATCACCAACTCGCGCAATCCAGCCTCTACGGTACGACCAATCAAGGGGTGTTGAGCGAGTACTTCCACGGCCGCCCGAATTGCAGTGGCCGCGGCGGCGCCAGATTTGGGATCTCGCAAGGCTAGAAACTCGAACAGGCGCTCGAGATTCTCCAGGGATCGCGTCGAATAAATTACCTGCGCCAAGGTGCTGGACGGGGTGGCTTCTCGCCCTTGGCTAGCCTTTCCATCCAGGCATGCACGTCCTCAGCCCGATACACCGCTCCGCCAGCCTCGACGTCCGCCTTCGAGGCAAGCGCTTCGCGGACAAAATCGCGCATCTGCTCCTCGCGCGCAGTCTCGCGTTCAATCGCTTGCACCATCAGGCTGTGCGCAGACTGGCCCTTCTGCTTCGCCAGCCGGGCTATTCTCGCCTTGAGTTTCTCCGTGAGCTTGAGTGTCGTCGTCGCAGTCATGGTGTCACCATGGTAACACTCGTATTTTCCGGCAGCAAATGACGCCGCGTTGACTAGCGAATTTCGCCGAAGCCGTCCTTGAGCGAGGTCCGGGCAAACCCCAGCCCACGGTCCAGGTGCCGTCATTGCCGCCGAGATCCGTCTCCGCGAATCCGGGATTGCGGTCGTGCCACGCGTGCATCGCCCTGTTCCAGGCCGCGACCTCGTCGTCGGAAGGCGGCGGCGGGGCCGGCGGCTCTTCCTGCTGCATGCGGCGCTCTTCGAATTCACGGATCGCTTCGGCATAGCGCTCTCCAAGGTTCGCACGGCCGACCTGCAGGAGCACATCGAAGCGCTGCTGCATGTCGCGGAACAACGGATCGACTGGAACGCCCACTCTGGGCGAATCTCCGGCTGGCAACGACACGAGCGGCGCCTCGAAGACCGTTTCCACGTACCTGGCAGGCGCCGGCGAATGTGATGCCGGAGGAGAATCGGCGCCAACCTGAATTACGTCCGGCGCCGCCGCGGGACTCTCGAGCGCCGGCGCCGCTGCATCACCGCCTACGGCGATGGTGAGGCTGCCGATCGACGCAGCGCCCTTCGCGTCCGCCGCGATGAGCAATATTTCATGCGAACCTGCGTCGCTCGCAGCCGGTGTGCCGGAAAACGTAAGGGTCGTCACGTCAAACGCCAGCCATTCGGGCAACGGATCGCCATCAGAAGTGGGGATCGACGCCCCCGAGAAGGGTCAGCTCTTTGGCAGGGCCTCCCGAGAATCCCTCGCATCAATGGTCGCGGGACGAAATGTCACAGTGGAGCGGCACAAGCGCGACCGCTACGGCCGGCTTGTCGGCAAGGTGTTCGCCGACAACCACGATGTGGGGTTAGTCCAGGTCGAGCGCGGCACGGCGTGGCACTATAAGGCTTACCAACGCGAGCAACGCGCCGAGGATGCTCAGGCGTATGCTCAGGCCGAGGTTCAGGCCAAGGCGGCTCGCAGGAGCCTGTGGTCAGATCCAGCGCCAATGCCGCCGTGGGAGTGGCGTAGGGCAAGGCGTGGAAACTAAGAGGCGACCGAGCAAAACCAGACAACTGCGGCTTTTTCGCGGAATCGTTATTTGCAGCTAAGGTAGATGCAGAAACGACTTTCTGCGGACGAGTCGGACAATTGGTAAAGTATTAAACAGCAGATATCGTAATGATTCCACCTTAAGGACTTCCCCGTTTCTGCAACGGCAACGGAGCGAGGGCAGGTACCGCGCCCTGGTGCGGAGGGCCCGGAAAACATGCTCAGACCGGCTGTATGACAATTCCGCACCAACTGTAGTACACTCTTGCCATGCCGATCTCCGTGCGCCTGCCGCCCCGCGTCGAGCAGAAGCTCGCCGACTATTGCATCGACAAGAACGTCACGAAGAGTGAGGCGGTGAAGCGCGCGCTGGAGCAGCTGCTGGATCCGAAGGCGGTGCCGCTGAGCGAGGACCCCTTCTTTAGCAAGTTGATCGGCAGCGATCCCCGGCCGGGGGACATTGCGCGACATACCAAGCGATTGCTGAGATCGGGCCTGAGGAAGTAGGCCTTGAAAAGGTTGATCGCCGACGCAGGGTTCTTTGTCGCGATCACTCGCCGCTCGGACCCGCGGCATCCGGGTGCCGTTGCATTTTCAGGGAAATTCTCCGGTCAGCTCGTGACTACGTCCGCAGTTGTAGTCGAGACATGCCATTTCCTCACGCCGGGCGCACGGATCAACCTGCTCAATTCCGTAGGACCGAGGCTCGCCGTAATTGAAGTGCCGGTAGCGAGCTATCCGGATTTGGCGGCGACGATCGGGAAGTACGGTGACCGGGAGGTCGATTTTGCGGACGCTTCGCTCGTCTGGCTCGCCGAGCGATCGGGCCTGCGGCAGATCCTGACGGTCGACGTGTCTGATTTCTCGACGTTTCACCTGAGCAGCGGCAAGCGCTTCGAGCTGATCGACTGGTCCTGAAATCCGGACCTGACCCTAATCTCAGATCGCGATGCGGATCGCGTCCTCGACGTGCTCGAGGAACACGAACTCGAGTTTCGCCTTGGCATCCGCCGGGATGTCCTCGAGGTCCTTTTCGTTCCGCTTCGGCACCATCACCGTCTTGATGCCGGCGCGCAGGGCGGCGAGGGATTTCTCCTTCAGGCCGCCGATGGGCATGACGAGGCCGCGCAGGGAGATTTCGCCGGTCATGGCGACATCTGACCTTATTGGTTTATTGGAAAACAATGAAACCAATGCCAATGTCATCGCCACGCCGGCGCTCGGGCCATCCTTGGGTGTCGCGCCCGCGGGCACGTGCACGTGGATGTCCCACTTGTCGAAGGCGTCGTTGAGGATGCCTTTGGTCACGGTGAGCGCGGCCTGCGCGGATTCCTTCATCACGTCGCCAAGCTGGCCGGTCAGGATCAACTTGCCCGTGCCCGGTGTTTTCGAGGCCTCGATGAAGAGGATGTCGCCGCCGACCGGTGTCCATGCGAGCCCTGTTGCAACACCAGGTGTGCTGGTCCGCAGCGCGACTTCATTCTCGAACTTCTTCGCGCCAAGGATCGCGTGCAGCTCGTTCGCGCCAATGACGATGGGCGTTAGCGTGCCTTCGGCGATCTTCATCGCCGCGTTACGCAGCACCGAGCCGATTTGCCGCTCGAGGCTGCGCACCCCCGCCTCGCGCGTGTAGTCGGCGATCAGGCAGCTCAGGGCGCCCTCGGCCAGTTCAACCTGGCCGGCCTGCAAACCGTTGGTTTCGAACTGGCGCTTCACCAGGTATTTCTTCGCGATCTCGAGCTTTTCCTCTTCGGTATAGCCCGGCAGCTGGATGATCTCCATGCGGTCGCGCAGCGGCCCGGGGATGGTGTCGAGCTGGTTCGCGGTGGCGATGAACATCACGCGCGAGAGGTCGAAGTCCACGCCGAGGTAGTTGTCGCGGAACTTGCCGTTCTGCTCCGGATCGAGCACTTCGAGCAGCGCCGAGGACGGGTCGCCATGGAAGCCGCCCGCGCCGAGCTTGTCGATTTCGTCCAGCATCAGCACGCCCGAGCGGGTGCCCGCGCGCTTGAGCGCGGCGATGACGTTGCCCGGCATCGCGCCGATGTAGGTGCGCCGGTGGCCGCGGATCTCGGCCTCGTCGTGCGTGCCGCCCAGCGCCACGCGCTGGAACTTGCGGCCGGTCGCGCGCGCGATGGACTGGCCGAGCGAGGTCTTGCCCACGCCGGGCGGGCCGACGAAGCACAGGATCGGGCTCTTGCCCTCGGGGTTGAGCTTGCGCACCGCCAGGTACTCGAGGATGCGGCGCTTGATTTTCTCCAGGCCGAAGTGGTCCTCGTCCAGGATTACTCTTGCTTCTTGAATATTTATGTCTTTTTGAGAGGCAGCAACCCAAGGGAGTTCGGTCATCCACTCGAGCCAGGTCCTCAGCATCGACGCCTCGCCCGAGCCCTCGCCCATGCGCGAAAGGCGCTTGAACTCCTTCTTCACATGCTTGAGCGTTTCCTCCGGCATGCCGGAATCCTCGATCGCCTTTTTCAGCTCCTCGGTCTCGGCCTTGGTATCCTCGTCGTCGCCCAGTTCCTTCTGGATCTGGCGCATCTGCTCGCGCAGCACGTGCTCGCGCTGCCGGCCGTCGAATTCCTTGCGCGTCTTGTCGCCGATCTCCTTCGACAGGCGCAGCACCTCCACGCGCTTGGCGAGGAACGACAGCACCTTGTCCATGCGCCGTTCGAGGTCGAAGGTTTCGAGCAGGTCCTGCTTTTCCTCGTTCTTGATGTCGAGCAGGTTCGCCACCATGTCGGCGAGCTGCCCCGGCGCCTCGATCGCCTGCACCACTTCGACGAGCTCGTCGGGCATGTTGGGCAGCAGGCGGATCGCCTCCGCCGACAGCGCCTTGAGCTGCACGAAGCGCGCTTCGAGCTCGGAACCGGCGTCGCTGGCGCTGAGCGTGGATTCGGGGACCCACACCACGCTCGCCACCAGGAACGGCCAGCCTTCGAGGAATTCGAGCACGCGAAAGCGCTGCTCGCCCTGCACCATGAGGTGGTTGGCGCCGCCTATCTGGCCACCGTAGCGCACCACCTGGCCGGCGGTGCCGACGCGGTGGAGATCCTTCGGGCCGACCTCGTTGGTCTGCGCATCGCGCTGCAGGAGAAAGCCGACTTTCAACTGGTTGCGCGCGGCTTCGCGCACCGCCGCCACGGACGAGGTGCGCCCGATGGTGACCGGCGAAATCACGTGCGGAAAGAGGACCGCATTGCGCAGCGGCACCAGGATCAGTGCATCTTCGGGAATCGGACGCACGCTGAGCGCGGTCGAACGGCTGCGCGCCTCGCCGGAGGCGCCGGATTCTGCGCCGGCAGCGTTGGCCTTTTCGGCTTCGACGGCTGCGTCGGCCTCGATGACTTGATCCTTCTTCTTGCGCCAGAAATCCACGAATTCTCCTTGTTGCCTGTGCGGACATGCCTGTCCTCCCCAATAGGTGTGGGCGAATCGACCGGAATCAAGCACGCCGTTTGGCTCTAGAATTCAGTGAATTCATTCAACATCCGGAGCCTGAAGCGATGCCACCCACCACCACTCCCAGCGGACTGATCATCAACGACACCGTCGTCGGCACCGGCAAGGCTGCCGTCGCCGGCCAGGACGTCTCGGTGCATTACACCGGCTGGCTGTTCTACGGCGGCGAACGCGGCAAGAAATTCGATTCGAGCAAGGATCGCGGCACGCCCTTTGGCTTTGCGCTCGGCGCCGGCCAGGTCATCAAGGGCTGGGACGAAGGCGTGCAGGGCATGAAGGTCGGCGGCAGCCGCACCCTCACCATTCCGCCGGAGCTTGGCTACGGCTCGCGCGGCGCCGGCGGCGTCATCCCGGCCAACGCCACGCTTATTTTTGAAGTGGAACTGCTGAAAGCCGGCTAGGCAGATATAAGGGATGCGCGGGCTCGCCGTTGGCGTTGACGCGCAAGGCGTGCAACGCGATTCCGTTGCTCTTTAATTTCCGGAGAACTTCCCCGGAACGGCCAAGAAATCCTCCGTGATTACCCCAGGCGCAGACCACGATCGCTGATTGCTTCGCGGCGCGCACGATCGCCGCATCGTTGCCCGGCCCCACCGGATCGGCCGCCGCCTTCATCTGCTCCGGGTGTGTGTTCCTGAATGCAAAAATATTCGTCACGATGAGCGCACCGTAGCCCCATCGCCCGGCGAAATTGCGCGCTCTCGAGCACGTCGGATCGAGCTTCACCTCGTCCGCGGTGCTCGGGTTGAGCATGAGGAAATTAGCGACCGGCTTCGACGCATCCCAGCGGCGCCACAGCAGGTAGCGCCAGCGGCGGCAGGGGGAAAAGGTGGCGCCGGATTCGGTCATCGGAAAAGGGGCGGGAAATAATGCTGCTCAGCGCCCGATTTTCTCACGCCAACCTGTATATTGCGCCCCGCCATGCCCCTTCTCACCCTCGCCAACGCCGAGCTCGCCTACGGTGAGCTGCCGCTCCTCGACCGCGCATCTTTCGCGATGGATGCGGGCGAGCGCATCGGCCTGATCGGGCGCAACGGCACCGGCAAGTCTTCGCTGCTCGGCGTCATCGCCGGCGCGGTGGCGCTGGATGATGGCGAGCTGCGGCGCAATACCGGCCTGCGCATCGCCTTCGTGCCGCAGGAACCGGTGCTTTTGCCACTGCCCAGCATCAAGCAGGCGCTGCTGGCCGAAGCGGATGCGCCGGAGGAACACAAGCTCGAGGAATTCCTGCACCGTTTCAAACTGGACCCGGAGGTGACGGCGCAAAACGCCTCCGGCGGGGAGCGAAAGCGCGCTGCGCTGGCGTTCGCCTTCGCGCGCCAGCCCGACCTGCTGCTGCTCGATGAGCCGACCAATCACCTCGATGTGGACGCGATCCTGATCCTGGAAAATCTGTTCGTGAAGCAAGCCTCTGGGATCGTCATCACCCACGACCGCGCCTTCCTCGATCGCGTCGCGACGCGCATCCTGGAACTGGACAGGGGCATGTTGAAATCCTTTGCGGGAAATTTTTCCGGGTACGAAGCGCAGAAAGCACAGGACCTGGCCGCCGAGAGCGTCGCCAACCGCAAGTTCGACCGCTTCTGGGCGCAGGAGGAGATCTGGATCCGCAAGGGCATCGCGGCGCGCCGCACGAGGAATGAGGGCCGCGTCACGCGCCTGGAGCACCTGCGCGAGGAGCGCGCCGCGCGCCGCGAGCGCAGCGGCAGGGTAAAGCTTGCGGTGGGCAGCGCGCAGCGCTCGGGCAAGCTGGTCGCTGAACTTGCGCATGTTTCAAAGTCTTTTTCAGGAAATGAATGCATCGTAAAAAACCTGAATCTGCTGGTTTCGCGCAGCGACCGCATCGGCATCATCGGCCCCAACGGCGCCGGCAAGACCACCCTCATCAAGCTGATCCTCGGCACGCTCGAGCCCGACGCCGGCTCCGTGCGCCTCGGCGCCAGGGTGGAAGTCGCGTACTTCGACCAGATGCGCGAAGCCCTCGATCCTGAGAAGACGGTGGCCGAAACCATCGCGCCCGGTTCCGACTGGGTCGAGCTTCCCGGCGGACGAAAGCATGTCATGAGTTATCTCGGCGACTTTCTCTTTCCGCCGCGCCGCGCCCAGTCGCCGGTACGCATGCTCTCGGGCGGCGAGAGGAACCGCCTGCTCCTCGCGCGCCTGTTCGCGCGCCCCGCCAACGTGCTGGTGCTCGATGAGCCGACCAACGACCTGGACATCGAATCCCTGGAGCTGCTCGAAGCCGCGCTGCAGGACTATGCCGGCACCCTGCTCCTCGTGAGCCACGACCGCAGCTTCCTCGACAACATCGTCACGCAGACCATTGCCGCGGAGGGTGGCGGAACGTGGAAAGAGTACGTGGGCGGCTACAGCGATTGGTTACGCCAGAAGCCCTTGCTTTCGGGTTTTCAGGAATCAAAGATAAAAGCAGGGCGGGAAAAATCCAAATCAAAGCTCTCCTACAAGGAAACCCGCGAACTGGAATCTCTGCCGGGGGAAATCGCGGCGCTCGAAGCCGAGCAGCAGGCCTTGTCGGCGAAGATGCACGCGCCCGAGTACTACCGCCAGCCGCCCGATGACCTGCGCGCCGACCAGCAGCGCCTCGGCGATATCGAGCAACTCCTGCAGCGCAAGCTCGAACGCTGGAGCGCCCTCGAAGCCCGCTAAAATCACCGGCCAATCCATGAAGAACACACCCGCAACTGACGTCCTCAAGGCGATGCGCTGCGGCATCGAGAAGGAGTCGCTGCGCGTGCGGCCCGACGGGCGGCTGTCCTCGGTGCCGCACCCGGCCGCGCTCGGCTCGGCGCTCACGCACCCGCGCATCACCACCGACTTCAGCGAATCCCAGCTCGAACTCATCACCGCGCCGCAGGCGGGGGCCGAGGCCTGCCTCGCGGAACTGACGCAGATCCACCAGGTGGTCTGCGCCGCGATCGGCGAGGAACTCCTGTGGGGCTCGAGCATGCCCTGCGGCCTGCCGGCCGACGACGCGATCCCGATCGGCCAGTACGGCACTTCCAACATCGGCCGCGCCAAGACCGTGTACCGGACGGGGCTTGCCAACCGCTACGGGCGGCGCATGCAGGCGATCAGCGGCATCCACTACAACTGGTCGCTGCCGGGTCTCGCCACCGCCGATTATTTCTCGCTGATCCGCAACTTCCGGCGCCACGGCTGGCTGCTGTTCTACCTCTTCGGCGCCTCGCCCGCGGTGTGCCCGAGCTTCGTCCGGGGCCATGAGCACCCCGGGCACGGTCTCTCTGAACTGCGTCCCGGCACGCTCTACCTGCCGCACGCCACCACGCTGCGCATGGGGCGCCTGGGCTACCAGAGCGAGGCGCAGGATTCGATCGCCGCGAGCTTCAACGACCTCGAGGCCTACGGCGCCGCGCTGGAAGACGCGATGACGCGCACCTGGCCCGCCCACGAAAAAGTCGGCGTGCAGGATAAGAAAGGGAATTACCTCCAGCTCTCCACCGCGCTCCTGCAGATCGAGAACGAGTTCTACGGCAAGATCCGCCCCAAGTGCGTCATCCGCTCCGGCGAGCGCCCGCTGCACGCGCTGCGCGAGCGCGGCGTGGAGTACGTCGAAGTGCGCCTCATGGACCTCGACCCGTTCGAGCCGATCGGCATCAGCGCGCCGGTGTGCCGGTTCATCGACGTCTTCCTGCTGCACTGCCTGCTCAGCGAGAGCGCGCCCGACACGCCGGACGAAATCGCCGCCATCGGGCGCAACCAGGAAAAGGTCGCCGCGCGCGGCCGGGAGCCTGGTCTTCGTCTTGAACGCGGCTCGCAGAAGGTCGCGTTCGACGAATGGGGCGGGCAACTCATCGCCGAATGCGCGCCGCTGGCCGCCGAGCTCGATGCCGCGCATGGCGGCAACGCCTACCGCGAAGCGCATGCCGCCGCCGCGGCGATGCTCGCCGACGCCTCGCTCACCCCGTCGGCGCGCGTGCTCGCGGCGATGGCCGCGAACCACTCCGATTCCTACACCGCCTTCGCCCTCGCGCAGTCGCGCGCCCACCGCGCCGCGCTCGGCGCCCTGCCCCTGCCCGCCGAAGTCGCGCAGCGCTTCGCCGCCATGGCGGTGGAATCCATCGCCCTGCAAAAACGCATGGAAGAGCGCGGCCAGGTCCCCTTCGAGGAATGGCGCAAGCAATACCTGTCGCTGGAAAAACTCCGCCCCTGAAAGGCGGGGATCCGGGTTTTT
Organism: Nitrosovibrio sp. Nv4; assembly: GCA_945906765.1. Lineage (GTDB taxonomy): Bacteria > Pseudomonadota > Gammaproteobacteria > Burkholderiales > SG8-39 > RBG-16-66-20. The sequence goes on from CAMDRF010000094.1 coordinate 9,925, forward strand.
TAGATGATATACTATTGATATCATCCCACCCTGAATCGATCCATGCCCCGCAAGCGCACCGCCGCCAGGCTCAAACTGCCCTCCGGCAACGGCATTCTGCTGCGCTACCGCGAAAGGGATACGGCCTATGGCGTAACCCGCCAGACGGCGACCCGCATCGCCGAGAACCTCGGCTTGTCCGAAACCCAGGTCGTGCATGTTGCCCTGGCAAATCTTGCCCGCCAGACGCTGCCGCGCTATGAGATCGACAACGGACCCTTGACCGAAAAGCAGATGAATGAAATCGACCGGCTGCAGCCACCCGGCCGAATGAAGGTGAAATCGAGCCTGTTCTGATGCCGGCAGCCGGCGCCGGCTGGTTTTCGCCGCCCAGCCCAGGCGACATCGTCTGGCGCCGGTTCCCCCAGCGGGAGTTGTCCGGCCCCGGACCGAAGTCACGCCCCGCCCTGGTCCTGCGCGTTGGCGAAACCCAGGCAAACCCGGTGCTCGACGTTGCCTACGGCACCGGCCGGAAGGTCGACGAACTCTACACCGGCGAATTCGCCATCTACCCTTCCGACGGCCCCGCCTACGAAGCCGCAGGGCTCAGCTATCCGACAAAATTCGACCTCCGCAGGACATTCGAGCTCGATTTCAACGGCGTGTGGTTCGCGATCCCGCCCGGCGCCCCCTGCGGCCAGACACCCAAGCTGGGAATCCTTCACCCGAGCCTCGTGCGACGCGCGCGAGCGGCCCGCGATGCAGTAACGCGAGTCAAACGCCGGGAATAGAAATCGTGCTTCTGACTGATGAAGATGAAACCGCTGCGCCGGCGAAACGGCAACCAGTACCTTCATCGCGAATCCCTCGATTACCGCAACGCCGTCAAGCGCAAGATCAACGCCTATCACCTGTTCATTCAGACCGGCCTCCTCTCGCAGGGCTTGGTCCAGTATTTAGCCGTCGCCTTTCCAAAACTCATGGGGTATATACTGATCGATATGAAATGGGATGTTGAGTACACAGATAGTTTCGGCGAGTGGTGGGCTGGCCTGTCGCTCGATCTTCGCTGCCACGCAACGCTCAACGTTGTCCGCGCTGAAAGCGACGACGCCAAGTGATTGAGGGCAAGAAAGCTGCGGTCAAGCTTTTCGTATCGAACCAGTAATTTTCGGAAGAGGCTGAACTTTGTTCGCAGACTCTGTTCGCCGCAAGTTGTCGGCACTGGTGTGCTACGGACTCCTCGGACTGGGCCCGGCACATGTTCTTGCTCAGGTGCCGCCCGACGCCGGGCGGGTCCAGCAGCAGTTGCGCGTGCCGCCGGCGCCGGCGCCCGCCGCCAAGCCGCCTGAGATTCGTATCGAACCACCACCTGCGTCGGGCAAGGTGATAGACACGCCTGCGTTCCATGTGGCTGGTTTTCGCATCGCCGGGGCCACCGCGTTCCCGCAAAAGGTGTTGCTTGAACTGCTCGGCTCAGCCGGCCTGGCGCTCACCCTTGGGCAGATCCAGGCGCGCGCCGATCTCCTGGCAAAGTTTTATGCCGACCGAGGCTACTCGGTGGCGCGTGCCCTGGTGC
>CAMDRF010000095.1 GCA_945906765.1 Nitrosovibrio sp. Nv4
GCGTGATCTTCATCGACCTGCGCGACCGCGAAGGCCTGGCACAGGTGGTGTGCGATCCGGACCGCGCGCAAGCCTTCGCGCTCGCCGACCGGGTGCGCGGGGAGTTCGTGCTGCGGATCACGGGCATGGTGCGGGCGCGGCCCGCAGGCACCGTCAATCCGAACCTGCGCTCGGGCGAGATCGAGGTGCTGGCGCACGAAGTCGAGATCCTCAATCCTTCGCTGACGCCGCCGTTCCAGCTCGACGACGACAACATCTCGGAGACGGTGCGGCTCGAGCATCGCATCCTCGATCTGCGCCGGGATGTGATGCAGAAGAATCTGCGCCTGCGCCACCGCACGGCGCAGGCGGCGCGCGGTTTTCTCGACGGCCACGGTTTCATCGACATCGAGACGCCGGTGCTCTACAAGTCCACGCCGGAAGGCGCGCGCGAGTTCCTCGTGCCATCGCGCATCAGCGACGGGCAGTTCTACGCGCTGCCGCAGAGCCCGCAGCTGTTCAAGCAGCTGCTGATGATCGCCGGCTTCGACCGCTACTACCAGATCGTCAAGTGCTTCCGCGACGAGGACCTGCGCGCCGACCGCCAGCCCGAGTTCACGCAGATCGACGTCGAGACCTCGTTTCTGGGCGAAGTGGCGATCCGCACCCTGATGGAAGCGCTTGCGCGCCACCTGTTCAAGGAAGTGCTGGATGTAACGCTGCCGGATCCGTTTCCGGTGATGGCTTACGAAGACGCGATGCGCGACTACGGCGTCGACAAGCCGGACCTGCGCGTGCCGCTCAAGCTGACCGAAATGACCGACCTCGTGAAGGATATTGAATTCAAGGTCTTCTCCGGGCCGGCGAATACTCCCGGAGGCCGGGTGGCGGCGCTGTGCGTTCCGGGTGGCGCCAAGATTTCGCGCAGCGAGATCGATGCCTACACGGAGTATCTGCGCGGCCTGGGCGCCAAGGGCCTCGCCTGGATCAAGGCGAATGAAATCGCCAAGGGCGCCGAGGGCCTGCAATCGCCCATCGTCAAGTTTTTTCCCGCGCCTGTTTTGAATGAACTGCTTGCCAGAACAAAAGCAAAAGACGGAGATCTTATTTTCTTTGGCGCTGACAAGGCCGAGGCCTGCAACGCCCATCTGGGCGCACTGCGGCAGAAGGTCGGCCGCGACCGTGGCCTCGCCGAGAAGGGCTGGCGGCCATTGTGGGTGGTGGATTTCCCGATGTTCGAGTACGACGAGGAATCGAAGGAGTGGAAAGCGCGCCACCATCCGTTCACCAGTCCCAAGGACGGCCACGAGGCGTTCATCGAAACCGATCCCGGCAAGGCTTACGCCAAGGCCTATGACCTGGTGCTGAACGGCTGGGAGATCGCCGGCGGCTCGGTCCGCATTCACCGCCAGGAAGTTCAGGAAAAAGTATTTAATTCATTAAAAATCACAAAAGATGATCAACGCGCGAAATTCGGCTTCCTGCTCGACGCCCTGCAGTACGGCGCGCCGCCGCACGGCGGCATCGCCTTCGGTTTCGACCGGTTGGTGGCGTTGATGGCCGGCGCCGAGGCGATCCGCGACGTGATCGCCTTCCCGAAAACGCAGCGCGGCCAGGATCTCGTCACCGGCGCGCCCTCGCCGGTCACCGAGCGCCAGCTGCGCGAATTGCACATCCGTCTGAGAGACCCGAGCAAAGTATAATTCAGCCAGTTCATCCAGATTCTGGAGCGTCCCCATGGCAGCCGTCTGGCCCCTGCAGGAAGCGAAGAACAAGCTGAGCGAACTGATCGACAGAGCGGCGAAGGGCGGGCCGCAGGTCGTCACCCGTCATGGCAAGCGGGTTGCGGTCATCGTTTCAGCTCAGGAGTTTGACCGGATGCGCGGCGCGGGTTCTTCGTTGTGGCAGTATCTGCGCACGGCACCCACAAAAGGCCTGCGGCTACGCATTGAGCGCGACCGCTCTCCGGGGCGCGACGTGAAGCTGTGAGTATTCTGCTCGATACTTGCGTCGTCTCCGAACTTATCAAACCCGTTCCCGATGCGAGAGTTGTTGCTTGGACCGGCGCTACGCCACAGGAAATTTGCTTTCTCTCAGCGATTTCTCTGGGAGAAGTGGTGGATGGGATCGCACGATTGCCCTTGGGGAAACGGCGCGAGAATCTTGGAACCTGGTTTGAAGGACTGGTTTCCCGCTACGAGTCGCGCATCGTCCCGGTCGACGCCGCGGTCAGGAGAAAGTGGGGAACGCTTTCAGGAGAGTTGCGAAGGCGCGGCGTTTCGACCTCGATTGCGGACGGCCTGATTGCCGCGACCGCGCTCGTCCACGGGATGAAACTCGCGGCGCGCAACGTCGCCGATTTCAAGCCGTTCGGCGTGGAGATCGTCGACCCCTGGAAAGGCTGAGTCGCTTCGCTTCGGCTGCGGCGCTCGCGCTTGCCCTCGCGGCCCAGGCGTTTGCTTTCTCCGCAATTGGCGAGATCAAGATGGCGGTGCTTCCGCCCGAAGCGCGCGACACGATCGCCGTGATCCGCAAGGGCGGGCCGTTTGCCCATCAACGCGACGGCATTGCTTTCGGCAACCGGGAAAAGATCCTGCCCCCCCGCGAGCGCGGCTGGTACCGCGAATACACGGTGAAAACGCCGGGCGCGAGGGATCGCGGCGCGCGCCGCATCGTCGCCGGCCGGGATGGTACGCTTTACTACACCGACGACCACTACCGCAGCTTCAAGCGCATCCTGGAGTAGACCCTGAGCAAGCTCTTGCAGCGGTTGAGCGATGCTTCCAAGTCCGGCGTGTACCGTGCCTCGCGCACGGACGAGATTCTCGATGCGACGCGGGGCAGCGCGCTGCAGGTGTCGCGCATCGACCTTGCCGGGGCCGCGGACAAACAGGCGCTGATGCAGCGGCTCGCGCGCGCGCTGGAATTTCCGCGCTGGTTCGGCGGCAACTGGGATGCGCTCGAGGACTGCCTTTGCGACCTGTCCTGGTCGAAGTCTGGCGGCCATGTGCTGCTCATCGAGGCTGCCGTGGATCTGCCGGCGGATGAACGCGGCATCCTGATTGACATCCTCGCCTCGGCAGCGAGTTCATGGGCCGAGCGCGAACGCCCGTTCTTCGCCGTGTTCCTGGACGGTTCGCCGGCCTTGCCCGAGCTCTACAAGTCCCGCAGGTAGATCCGAGTCCGTGACGCCAAAATTACCGGTTTCAGTTCTGGTCGTCGTGCATACCGCGGCCCGCGAGATGCTGCTGCTGGAGAGGACCGGGCGCGCGGGATTCTGGCAGTCGGTGACCGGATCGCTCGATCATCCCGACGAGCCGCCAGCGGAGGCGGCGCGGCGCGAACTGCGCGAGGAAACCGGAATCGCGGCGCAAGCGGCGGACCTCAAGCGCTGGAACCTCACCTATACCTTCGAGATATTCACGCAGTGGCGCCACCGGTTCGTGCCGGGAACGACGCACAATACCGAGCATGTCTTCAGTCTCGAGCTGCCGCAACGGGTGCCCGCGGCGCTCGCGCCGGATGAGCACGTTGCCAGCCTCTGGCTGCCGTGGCAGGACGCGGCCGGCAAATGCTTCTCATGGTCGAACCGCGACGCGATCCGGCTCGTGGGCCGATGCTCAGGCTGAGCCTGGCGGCGTATTGCTGCGCGCTCCTGTTCGCCTGCGCGGGCACCGCGCAGGCGGCCGACAAAGTTTCAGTCGAGGCAACGCGGCGCGGCGCGCTGGCGGTGATCGAGCAGTCGGGCGAGGTTGGTTTCCTGTTCCTGACCTTTCCGATCGAGGTGACTCTTGCCTCCACCGAGCGCCCGCCGCAGTCCGCGGGCGCAATGCGCCAGTGGGGGCGCCATGCAACCGCATTCGTCGGGCGGCGGCATTTCGACGACGCCAACCTGTTCGAGAAACGCTTCAGCTTCGACCTCAAATGACGGCGAAGCTGCGGGTCGTCACGCTGAACATCCACAAAGGCCTGTCGCAGTTCAATCGCCGCGTGGTGATCCACGACCTGCGCGAGGGATTGCGCGCTCTCAAGCCAGACCTGGTATTCCTGCAGGAGGTGGCGGGCCTGAACCAGCGCCATGCGCTGCGCTTCGGGGCGTGGCCGGGCGAGGCGCAGCACGAATTTCTGGCCGGCGACGAGCTCGAGCACGTCTACGGCCGCAACCGCGTGCACCAGCACGGGCACTACGGTAACGCGCTCCTTTCGCGCTATCCGATTCTTTCCTCCGAGAACGAGGATGTATCCGACCACCGCTACGAGCGCCGCGGGTTGCTGCACACCGTGCTCAAGGTACCGGGCTGGCGGCGCAATCTGCACTGCGTTTGCGTGCACCTTTCGCTGCACGAACGCGGCCGCCGCCGGCAACTCGATGCGATCGCCGCGCGCCTGGAGAGTCTCGTCGACAAGCGTTTGCCGATCATCGTTGCCGGCGACTTCAATGACTGGCGGCAGCGCGCCAGCGGCATACTCGAGAAAAGCCTCGGCATGACCGAAGTGTCGATCGCCGCGGGCGGACGGCACAGCCGCACCTTTCCCAGCGTGCTGCCGATGTTCGGCCTGGACCGCATCTACGTGCGCGGCTTCAAGGTGCTCAGCACACAGGTGCATCGCGGCCCGCCCTGGTCGCTGCTCTCGGACCACCTCGCAGTGAGCGCGGAGCTGGAACGTGCTTGACTACGTCGGCGGCAACCGGCTCACGCTGCTGAAGAACGGCGAGCAGTACTTCCCGGCGCTGGTCGCCGCGATTGACGCGGCGACGGCGGAAGTGTTTCTCGAGACCTACATCTTCGCCGACGACCAGACCGGGAGCCTGGTCGCAGATGCTCTGGCACGCGCGGCGGCGCGCGGCGTCGCGACACACCTGCTCATTGATGGCTTCGGCGCGCAGGACTTCGCGCCGCGTTTTCGCGAGATGCTGTCGAAGGCGAACGCCGAGGTTCTCGTCTTCCGCCCCGCTATCAGTCCGTGGCCGCCTTGGCGGCAACGCATGCGGCTGCGCCGCATGCACCGCAAGATGGCGAGCATCGACGGCGCGGTTGCGTTCGTCGGTGGCATCAACATCATCGACGACTACCATACGCCGAACCAGACGCCGCCGCGCTACGACTACGCGGTGTGCATCGAAGGTCCGCTCGCGGCCCACGTGCACGCGGAGGCCTCGAAGCTCTGGATGCGCGTCTCCTGGGCGACCTTCGGCAAACGCTGGCGCCGCTGGCCGGGGTTTGCCGCGCTGTCGGGCCGCGCACCGCGGCATTCGCCGCCGCAAGGAGAGCCGGCCGCGGGCAGCCACCACGCGGCGCTCGCGGTGCGGGACAATCTGCGGCACCGCCGCGACATCGAAGACGCCTACCTCGAGCTGATCGACGCGGCGCGCGAAGAAGTGGTGATCGCCAGCGCCTATTTTTTCCCGGGCCGCCGCTTCCGCATCGCGCTCACGCGCGCCGCGCGCCGCGGCGTGAACGTCACGGTGCTGCTGCAGGGAAAGGCCGATTACCGCCTGCTGCACTACGCCTCGCGGGCCCTGTACGGCCCTTTGCTGCTGGCCGGAGTCAGGATCCATGAATACCACCGCAGTTTCCTGCACGCGAAAGTCGCGGTCTTCGATGGCCGCGTCGCCAGCGTCGGGTCGTCGAACATCGACCCGTTGAGCCTGCTCATGGCGCGCGAGGCGAACGTATTCGTCGATGACGCGGGATTCGCGGCCGAGCTGCGCGCGAGCCTGCACGAAGCCATCGAAAACGGCTCATTGGCGATTCCGCGGCGCAGGCGGCGTCTGCCGTTCCTGCTGCGGGCGCGGATCTGGGCGAGCTACCGCATCGCCCGCCTGCTGCTCGCCTTCTACGGCTACGACCGCCAGCACTAGCCGGGCCGGCGCCGGAACATGCCCCAGCCTTCCATCGTCATCACGCTTTCGCCGCGCTGGTTGACCGCCTCCCAGCGCGAGTGCACCAGGCCGATGTCCGGTTTGCTTTCCGAGGGCCGGGCCGCGGTGGTGGTGCGGCGATAACTGATGGTGTCGCCGGCGCGCACCGGCGTCACCCAGCGGATGTTGTCCAGGCCCGGCGAACCCAGACTGGCGGAGCGGGCGACGTACTTGTCCACCATCAGCCGCATCGCGATCGCGCAGGTGTGCCAACCGCTCGCGATCAGGCCCTTGAAAAACGAGTTTTTCGCCGCCTCGGGATCGATGTGGAACGGCTGCGGATCGAACTGGCGGGCAAAGGCGATGATTTCCGCCTCGGTGAACGTATGGGAGCCCATCTCCATGGTGTCTCCCACGGGGAAATCTTCCCAGTACAGCAGCGGTCCGGTCATCGTGCGCCCGAGTGTAATATGGCCCGCGCCATGGACGAGACCGTACTGCGCAGCATGGCGAAATGGCCTGACGTTCCCGACGTCTACGGGTGGCTGTCGCTCGATCGCCGCGGCAACTGGTTGATCCGGAGCACGGGTGCGACCCCTTCGTTCGAAAAAATCGGCAACGCCGCGCTACGCGAATTCATCGGCCGCAATTACCAGCCGGATTCCCGGGGTTGCTGGTACTTCCAGAACGGTCCGCAGCGCGTGTTTGTTGCGCTTGCCTACACGCCGCTGGTGCTGCATTTCGAGGGCGAAGCCCTTTTCGACCACTGCGGCAGGCCCTTCCAGCTCGAGCAGGCGTTCGTTGACGAGGAAGGCTCCGTTCTGATGCATGGAAAGACGGGGATCGGGCTGCTGGACGACCGGGATCTGGCGGAATACGCCGATCGGGCCCCCGGGCTGCCCACGATCGCCTGCGGGGCGGTGCCCGGACGCTTCGGCTTCGCCCCCAATCCCACCGCATGAGTCCACCGCATGAGTCCTTGCACCGCGGCAAAAATCTCTTTATAATCCGGCCTCTTTTTTGCATCTGGGCGGCTACGCGTGTAGCACACGTGGTCGCCCGGTTCGTTTCTGGAAACTAAAAAAACATGCCTACCGTCAATCAGTTAATGCGCCATGGGCGCGTAGCCAAGGCGGCCAAGTCCAAGGTTCCGGCCCTGGCCGGCTCGCCGCAAAAGCGGGGCGTCTGCACGCGGGTGTACACCACGACACCCAAAAAGCCGAATTCGGCGCTGCGCAAGGTCGCGAAAGTGCGCCTGACCAACGGCTTCGAGGTGATCGGCTACATCGGCGGCGAAGGCCACAATCTGCAGGAGCACTCGGTGGTGCTGATCCGCGGCGGCCGGGTCAAGGACCTGCCGGGCGTGCGTTACCACATCGTGCGCGGTTCGCTCGACACGCAGGGTGTCAAGGACCGCAAGCAGAGCCGCTCGAAGTACGGCGCCAAGATGGCGAAGTCCGCCTAAAAGAACACGGAAGAGAGCACGCATGCCCCGTCGCAGAGAAGTACCCAAGCGCGAAATCCTTCCGGATCCGAAGTTCGCCAGTATTGACCTGGCGAAGTTCATGAACGTGCTCATGACGCGCGGCAAGAAGTCGGTCGCCGAGAGCATCGTCTACGGCGCGCTGGCGATGATCAAGTCGAAGTCGGGCAAGGACCCGATCGAGGTGTTTTCGCAGGCGGTGCAGAACGTCAAGCCGGTGGTCGAGGTGAAGAGCCGCCGGGTCGGCGGCGCGAACTACCAGGTTCCGGTCGAGGTGCGCCCGGTGCGGCGCATGGCGCTGTCGATGCGCTGGATCCGCGAGGCGGCGCAAAAGCGCGGCGAGAAGTCGATGATGGCGCGCCTGGCGGGCGAATTGGCCGAAGCGGCCGAGGGCCGCGGCGGCGCGATGAAGAAGCGCGAAGAGGTTCATCGCATGGCGGAAGCAAACAAAGCTTTCTCGCACTACAGGTTCTAAGGACATAGTTAGGTAAATGAGCGTGGCCCGCAAGACCCCCATCGAGCGTTATCGGAACATCGGAATTTCGGCGCACATTGACGCCGGAAAGACGACCACGACCGAGCGCATCCTGTTCTACACCGGCGTCAATCACAAGATTGGCGAAGTGCATGACGGCGCGGCCACCATGGACTGGATGGAGCAGGAACAGGAGCGCGGCATCACCATCACCTCGGCTGCCACCACCTGCTTCTGGAAGGGCATGGACCTTTCCTATCCCGAGCACCACATCAATATCATCGACACCCCGGGCCACGTCGACTTCACCATCGAAGTCGAGCGCTCGATGCGCGTGCTCGACGGCGCGTGCATGGTGTATGACGCGGTCGCAGGCGTGCAGCCGCAATCGGAGACGGTGTGGCGCCAGGCGAACAAGTACAAGGTGCCGCGGCTCGCCTTCATCAACAAGATGGACCGCGTCGGGGCCACGTTCTTCAAGTCCTACGACCACATCAAGAACCGCCTGAAGGGCAATCCGGTGCCGATCCAGATTCCGATCGGCGCGGAGGACAAGTTCGAGGGCGTGGTGGATCTCGTGACCATGCAGGCAATTTACTGGGACGAGGCTTCCCAGGGCATGAAGTTCGAGAAAAGAGAGATTCCCGCCGAACTCCTCGCCGAGGCGAAGGAATGGCGCGACAAGATGGTCGAGGCCGCGGCCGAAGCAAATGAAGAGCTGATGAACAAGTACCTCGAGTCGAACGCGCTTTCGGCCGAGGAGATCAAGAAGGGCATCCGCATGCGCACGATCAACAACGAGATCGTGCCGATGCTGTGCGGTACCGCGTTCAAGAACAAGGGCGTGCAGGCGATGCTGGATGCGGTGATCGACTACCTGCCTTCGCCCGTGGACATCCCACCGGTCAAGGGCGAGAACGACAGGGGCGAGCCGGTTTCGCGCCGGCCGGCCGATGAAGAGCCGTTCGCGGCGCTCGCGTTCAAGATCATGACCGACCCTTTCGTCGGCCAGCTGTCGTTCATCCGGGTGTACTCCGGCGTGCTCGCCTCCGGCGACACGGTGCTGACGTCGGTGCGCGGCCGCAAAGAGCGCATCGGCCGCCTGCTGCAGATGCACGCCAACGAGCGTCATGAGATCAAGGAAGTCCGCGCGGGCGACATCGCCGCGGTGGTCGGACTGAAGGACGTGATCACCGGCGAGACCATCTCCGACGTGAAGAAAACCATCACGCTGGAGAAGATGGAGTTCCCGGACCCAGTGATCTCCCAGGCCGTGGAACCCAAGACCAAGGTCGACCAGGAAAAGATGGGCGTGGCGCTGAATCGATTGGCGCAGGAAGATCCGTCGTTCCGCGTCCATACCGACGAGGAATCCGGCCAGACCATCATCTCGGGCATGGGCGAGCTCCACCTGGAGATCATCGTCGACCGCATGAAGCGCGAGTTCGGTGTCGAAGCCTCGGTCGGCAAGCCGCAGGTGGCGTACCGCGAGACGTTCAAGAAAGCGCTCGAATCCGAGGGCAAGTTCATCAAGCAATCGGGCGGCCGCGGCCAGTACGGCCACGTCTGGCTCAAACTCGAGCCCCAGCCCCATGGCACCGGCTACGAATTCGTCGACGGCGTCAAAGGCGGCAGGGTGCCAAAGGAATTCATTCCCGCGGTCAAGAAGGGCGTTGACGAGGCGCTGCTGGACGGCGTGCTTGCCGGCTACCCGGTCGTGGACGTGAAAGTCACCCTGTTCGACGGTTCGTACCACGACGTGGACTCGAACGAGAACGCGTTCAAGATGGCCGCCATCTTCGCCTTCAAGGACGGCATGCGCGCCGGCACCCCGGTGCTGCTCGAGCCGATCATGGCGGTCGAGGTCGAGATGCCCGAGGAAAAAATGGGCGACGTGATGGGCGACCTTTCCTCGCGGCGCGGCGTGATCCAGGGAATGGAAGACCTGGCCGGCGGCAAGACGATCAAGGCCGAGGTGCCGCTGGGCGAGATGTTCGGTTACTCGACGACGGTGCGCTCGCTCACCCAGGGCCGCGCCACCTACACGATGGAATTCAAGCATTACGCGGAAGCGCCGAAGAGCGTTTCCGAAGCAGTGATCAGCGCGAAAAAATAACCACCCAAAGGTCGAGAAGATGGCAAAAGGCAAATTTGAGAGGACCAAACCGCACCTGAACGTGGGGACGATCGGTCACGTGGATCATGGCAAGACGACGCTGACGGCGGCGCTGACGCATATTCTTGCGAAGAAGTATGGCGGGGAGGCGAAGAACTACGATCAGATCGATGCGGCGCCGGAGGAAAAGGCGCGCGGCATCACGATCAACACGGCGCACGTGGAGTACCAGACGCAGAAGCGCCACTACGCGCACGTGGACTGCCCGGGGCACGCGGATTACATCAAGAACATGATCACGGGGGCGGCGCAGATGGACGGGGCGATCCTGGTGGTGTCGGCGGCCGATGGGCCGATGCCGCAGACGCGGGAACATATTCTGCTGGCGCGCCAGGTGGGGGTGCCCTACATCGTGGTGTTCCTGAACAAGGCCGACATGGTGGATGACAAGGAGCTCCTGGAGCTAGTGGAGGTGGAGGTCCGGGAGTTGCTCAGCAAGTACGAGTTTCCGGGGGACAAGACCCCGATCATCATTGGCTCGGCGTTGAAGGCCCTGGCGGGGGAGGACAGCGACCTGGGGGTGAAGGCGATCCTGAAGCTGGCCGAGGCGCTCGATACGTACATTCCGCAACCGAAACGGGCGATCGACGGGCCGTTTCTGATGCCGGTGGAGGACGTGTTCTCGATCTCGGGCCGGGGCACGGTGGTCACCGGAAGGGTGGAGCGCGGCGTGGTGAAGGTGGGCGAGGAGATCGAGATCGTGGGCCTGAAGCCCACGTTGAAGACGGTGTGCACCGGGGTGGAGATGTTCCGCAAGTTGCTCGATGAGGGCCAGGCGGGGGACAACGTGGGCATCCTCTTGAGAGGCACCAAGCGCGAAGAAGTCGAGCGCGGGCAGGTGCTGGCCAAACCCGGTTCGATCACCCCGCACGCGAAGTTCGAGTGCGAGGTGTACATCCTGTCCAAGGAAGAGGGTGGCAGGCATACCCCGTTTTTCAACAACTACCGGCCGCAGTTCTACTTCCGCACCACCGACGTGACCGGGGCGGTGGAGTTGCCCAAGGGCACCGAGATGGTGATGCCGGGGGACAACATCAAGATGGTGGTGACGCTGATCACGCCGATCGCGATGGAGCAGGGCTTGCGCTTCGCGATCCGCGAGGGCGGCAAGACCGTGGGCGCCGGCGTCGTCGCCAAAGT
>CAMDRF010000096.1:0-10602 GCA_945906765.1 Nitrosovibrio sp. Nv4
CGCGCGGATCCTCGAGCGCGAACTGGCGGACGTCCGGCGCCTCGAGGTTGGCGTACGGCTTGCGCGGGAAGGCCGCGCAGCCGCGGAATCATGCCGCCATGGCCGCACCCGATTATGCAAATTGCAAGTTAAATACTCAATCTGCATGACCGGGGCGTGCCGGGCGCCGCCCTGGCCTGCGCCAGGCCTTCGCGAATCCTCGCGATGTTTCGTTGCTCGCGCTCCAGATAGGCAGCCGGGGCCGAGAAAGCGAGTCTGTCCCCATTTTCCATTCTTTCAGGTGGCGACGCGCTTGAGGCAGTCGGCGGGCGAAAGGACGGAAATACCCCGGTAGTTGCCGAGCGCATGCAGATCGGCGTCGCCCGAGACGTTCTTTTGTCTGAGCTTCCGGGCGAACTTGGATCGCCCGAGGATGCCGGCGAGCTCGATCAGCCTTTCGGGGGCGCCGCCCCAGAGAAGGGCGGAGGCGACGACGTTGGTATCAAGGACGACGCGCACGGACCTCGCGAAGCTCCGCGCGCGCCGCCTTCAGTTCGGATGCTGGTTGACGAGCGCGTTCTGGCCATGGCTGACGACTGAGAGCGTGATGTTCGGCGCGCCCACCTGGAGGCGCCGCTCGCCGGGTGCGTTCGCTATGGAAAAGCTAGTGAACGGGGTAAAGCCGCAACTTGGGGACCACGGCGGCAATGGCCTCGAAGTCCCGGTCATCGTGAAGCAGGAACAGTGCGTGCTCGATCGCGATGCGCGCGATCAGGCAGTCGTTGCTGCTGCGAGGCGCCTTGCCCGCACGGCGGCACGACTGATACAGACGGGCCGCCGCGACGTACGATTCGACGGGATCCCCGGGCGCGTAGCAGCACAGTCCGGCGAAGTATTCGCCCCACTTCTCGAAGCGGCCGCCGGAGTCCGCGCCCTGCAAAATTTCCTGCAGGATGACCGGCGCCACACCGGCGATTTCCTCTCCGGCAAGCAGCTCCTTCAGCGCGCGCACTTGCGGCGTCGGCTTCGCGCGCAGAAAGTCCACCCAGACGGAGGTGTCCACCAGGACCACGTCAGGCAGCCGAGCGCGCCCGCTTGTAGTCGTAGCCCTTGCGCACCCCGCCCACGCCGTAGAGATCGAGGAGTTTCTTCTGCTTGCCGTGTTGCACGAAACGCCGCAGCGCGAGCTGCACCGCCTCGCGCTTGGTCGTGAGATTGGCGAGCTTCATGGCCTCCCTGAGCAGCTTGTCGTCGAGCACGATGTTGGTCCGCACGGTACACCTCCAGATGTGTATGGCGGGCCAGCCTACCATCCCGACGGGGGCGGCACAATGCATGCTCGGCGCCCCCCCGCGCGGCCTAGCCGCGGTTGTAGCGGTCCTCGAAGCGCTCGATGTCGTCCTCGCCGAGGTAGCTGCCGGACTGCACCTCGATGATCAGCAGCGGTTTCTCGCCGGCGTTCTCCAAGCGGTGTTTGGTGCCGACCGGAATGAAGGTGGACTGGTTCTCTTCCAGATAGAGGGTGTCCTCGCCGCGCGTGACGCGCGCGCGGCCGGATACGACCACCCAGTGTTCGGCGCGCTTGCGGTGAAGTTGAAGCGAAAGCGCGTGCCCCGGCTTCACCATCAGGCGCTTGACCTGGTAGCGCTCGCCAGCGTCGACGGACTCGAAGTAGCCCCAAGGCCGGTAGACGCGCCGGTGGCTCAGGTGTTCGGAGCGGTTGGCGCGTTTCAGGTCTTCGACTACTTCGCGCACGTCCTGGCTGCGCGAGCGGTCCGCCACCAGCAGCGCGTCGTCGGTGTCCACGATGACCAGGTTGTCCACACCCAGCGTCGCGATCAGGCGCCGGTCGCCGAACACCAGCGAGTCGCGCGTGTCCTGGAGCTGCACGTCGCCGCGCGCCGCGTTGCCCGAGGCGTCCTTCTCCGCCAGGTCCCAGAGCGCGGACCAGGAGCCGACGTCGCTCCAGCCGAAATCCGCCGGAATCACGGCGGCGTGCGCGGTGCGCTCCATCACGGCGCGGTCGATGGCTTCCGCGGGGCAGGCGAGAAAAGCCTCCTTGCCCAGCCTGAGGAATCCCAGGTCGTCGGTCGCGGCGGCGACCGACGCGCGCGCGGCTTCGAGAATATCGGGCCGGTAGCGGCCGAGTTCTTCCAGGACGCGCTTCGCGCCGAACGCAAACATGCCGCTGTTCCAGTAGACGCGCCCGGTGGCGATCATGGCGCGTGCCTGATCTGCCGAGGGTTTCTCGACAAAACGTGCAACTTTGTATGCCTTCGCGTCACTGGTCACGGCGTTGGCGCCGTCCTGCACGGGTTCGCCACGCTCTATGTAGCCGAAGCCGCTGTCGGGTCGCGCCGCGGCGATGCCGAAGGTCACCAGCATTCCGGAGGCGGCGACTTTGGCGGCGCGCTGCACCGCGCGGTTGAAGGCTTCCGCACCGCGGATCGCGTGGTCCGAGGCAAGCACCAACAGGACGGGATCCTCCTTCTCGCAGGCGAGCGCGGCGACCGCGACGGCGGCGGCGGTGTTGCGGCCCGCGGGCTCCAGCACGATGCGGGCGGCAATGCCTATTTCCGCGAGCTGATCGTTGACCAGAAACCGGTGCGCTTCATTGCAAACCACGATTGGCGTCGCGCCGCCGGCGGCCTCTTTCGCGCGCAATGCGGTGTCCTGCAGCAGGGTGCGCCCGGTGACCAGCGGCAGGAACTGCTTGGGCAGCATCTGGCGCGACACCGGCCACAGACGGCTGCCCGCGCCGCCGCAGAGAATGACGGGGATTATTTCCTGGGACATGGCCGGCATACCTTTGCGACCCGCTTTCCGCTTACGCGGCCTGTTTCGGCTGGAGATCGAATTCGGTGCGGATCCGGGAAAAGGGCACGAGCACGCTGCCTCTGCTGTCCTTCGTCACCAGTCCGATTTCCATCAGGGCATGGATATCGCGATGCACCGATTTCACGTCCCTGTCGAGCTCCTTAGAGAAAGCGAACTTGAACAATTTGATTCTAGCAGTTTGCGGAGCGTCAGAATTCCGAGGCAAGTACCTATTTCAGTTCAGAAAGCGCTCTGATTATTCGACCCGCGCGCTCGACCAGCGCCGGATACGAAAATTTCGCGAGGTGTTCCCGCGCCGCGACGCGCGGATCGGGTCTCGCGCGTCCGGCGAGGATCGCATCGATGATCTCCCCGAAGTGCCGGCCGCCATCCTGGCGCGGGTCGCGATAGCGGAAGCCGCTCGCGCCATCGAGCACGGTTTCGGTGAACGGCGGTGCGTCCGGCGCGAGCACCGGCGTGCCGCTGGCCTGGGCTTCCAGCGCGTTCAGGCCCAAGGCTTCCTTTTCCGGCAGCCCGGTCATCAGGTAATCGAGTTGCGGATAGATCGCGCCGACATTGGTCTGGTAGCCCCAGAATCGTACGCGCTTCCCCAGAGGCGCCACCGCACGCCGCAGGTCGCGCACCTGGGCGTAGCCGCCGGCGCCGAAGATCTCGAGGTTCACCGACGGCCGCCGCGCGAGGATCGGCGCAAGGATGGAAAACAGTTGCGGAAACCGCTTGATCGGGGCGATCAGGGAAACCAGGCCGAGCGTCAGACCGGGTTGCTTGTTGAACTGCTCGACTTCGCGGCTGGCAACGCCGGCTAGCGCACCGAAGCCGCCAATCAGAACGTCGCGGAATTTACGTGGATCGACGATATACGGCGAGCGGCGGATTACCGGCGCCGAGGTCGGCCGTACCATACACCGGCTCCGGATATACCTGCGCGAGCCCCGCGGCGCGCAGCAGGCCGATGCAGTAGTGCGACACCGTGATCACGAGGTGATAGGCGCGAAAGCCCTCGGCGCTGCGCTGGAACATCGGCATATGCGCGAATCCCGCGAGCCGATGCTGCGTCGCCAAACGCCCGACGCTCGGCGGGGAGATGGGACTTGGCGTGAGTATCAGCGCGTCTTTCGCCGGCAGGCGCTCGAGCAGCCGGGCCTCGTTCTCAATCCGCACCACTTCCAGCCCTGGCCCGTCGATGCCATCCCACAGGCGCACCGCGGGGTGTGCATAGAGCGTTAGCTTCGCGCCCGCGTCGGCCAGGGCCCGCGTATAGACCTCGCCGCCGCCGCCAATCGGTTGCAGGTTGACGTGGTGGATGTGCAGCATCGGGCGCGACCGCGGAGGCGATGGACCTGGGCGACGGAGAGGCGGCGATTATAATCGGCGCTCACCTTCTCACGTTGCGCATCCCATGAAGGTCCTCGTCATCAAACGCGACAAGATCGGCGATCTGCTGCTCACCACGCCGCTGCTCGCGCTGCTCAAGGCCGGCCTGCCGCAGGTGGAGACGCACCTGCTGGCGAACGATTACAACGCGTGGGTGGTGGCGGGCAATCCACATGTGGACCGCGTCTGGGTATACCGCCGCGTGCGCAACGCCGGCCGCCTCAGCCTGGGCGCGGTATGGCAGTGGCTATGGCAAAGTCTTGCGCTCAGGCGCGAGCGCTACGACTGGGTGATCGTGGCCAACGGCGACGAATCGCCGCGCGCGATCCGGCGCGGCTTGTCCTTGGGCGGCGCGCGCATTGTCGCGCGCTGTGCTGATGCGTCGAAATATCCTCGATTGACCGATCCTTTGCCGCCCGGCGTTTCAAGCCATGAGATCGAACGGCTTCTTGCTTTGCTCGCGCCGCTGGGAATTTCCTTGCCTCCGGAAAAGCTTTTTCCAACGTACAAACTTCCAAAGGAATGTTCCACATTTGCGCTCAACTGGCTCGCCGGACGCGGACTCACCCCGGGAAAATACGTTGTGCTCGGCCTGGGCGCACGCCGGCCGAAGAAGCAGCCGAGTACCGCCCAGGTGCTTGCCTGGAGCGCGCACCTGAAGCAGCGCTGGGACCTGGATACGGTCTTCCTGTGGACGCCGGGGAAGTCGGGCGACCCGCTCTACCCCGGGGACGATGATGTGGCGCAACCGGTGCTCGATGCCGTATCTCACGGGCATGCGCCGCAGATCCATCCGTTTCGCGGACCCTTGCCCGAAGCGCTGGGCCTGATAGGGAGCGCGCGGACCAGTATTTTCCCGGATAGCGGCCTGATGCACTTCGCCGCCGCGAGCCCGGGCGGCGTGCTGGGCTTGTTTGCCGAGCCGGACGTTTCGCCATCGCCGGCGCAATGGGCGCCGCGCGGGCCGAAGGCTGAGTATCTCGAGGCGGACAAAAGCGTTTCCGAACTTGCCGACGCGCTCGTTCATGACCGGCTCGGGAGACTGCTTGCCTAATTTTTCTCGCCGTAGATCGCGGGATTGAGCGCGGGGTCGTTGTACATCTTGAATTGCCGGTAGACCTTAAAATGGCTCTCGCCGCGCGCGCACTCGGCGAGCAGGCGGTCGAGGCATGCCGCCAAATCCGTCCGTTGCTCCAGCAATCGATTCAATTTCAAAAGACAATTCTCGATGTGAGCACTGGCGACATCGCGGCGCAGCGTTTGCAGGCGCATGTGGTGGATCTTCAAGGACAGGATCGACAGGCGGTCAGTCATCGCGCCGGGGGTCTCGCTGTTCAACGTTGCATTTTCTTTTGTATTTGAGAATAAACCCGATAAATGTTCATCAATGCGCTCTATCGCATCGTTGCGCTTCTGGTTATTGGCGTCGATGGCGCGCTTGTTCGCGGCGATCGCCGCATCCGGCACATTGCGCCGGCGCGCCAGGTCTTCCTCGTCCCACAGCAGGCAGTTGCAGCGGTGGTTGTCTTCGAGCGCCTGCCACACGCCGCTAGGGTGCGCCGCGGCGCCGCTCTTCGCCCACCCGGCAATGGCATGCCGGCTGTCGTGGAAAGCGGTCAGCTCGCGTGCGCCAAGCGCGGTCACCGGCCTTGCATCCTCTGCAGTTCGATCAACTTCGCATACTTCATGAAACTGTTCATGCAGCCGATCGAGATGTGCACCAGGCCCGGCATGCCGTCGAGGAATCCCAGCCGCAGCAGGTAGAACTTGAAAAAGCGCAGCAGCGGCGAGAGGATGATTTCGACGAAGCCAGCGCGGCGTCCCCGCCGGTGCAGTTCCTGCGCTGCCAGGGTGGTATAGCGATTCTGCTTCTCGAGGTAGCGGCCGAGTTCCTCGCCGGACTCGTGCAGCAGGTCGCCGGTGAGCGTGCCTGGCGAAACCGCGTAGAGCACTTTCTCGTGCACTTCGTCGTCGCTCCAGCGTGCATGGCGCCGGTCAAAGAGGCGCAGGCTCCAGTCCGGGTAGCCTTCGCCATGCCGCAGCCAGCGGCCGAGGAAACGGTTGCGGCGCGCCATGCGGTAGACCGGCGCCTCGGGCGCCTGCAGCGTGCGCACCAGGCTCGCCGCGAGCTCGGGCGAAACTCGCTCGTCGGCATCCAGGCACAACACCCAGTCGTGCGTCGCCTGCTCGACCGCGTACTGCTTTTGCCGTCCGAAGCCGAGCCATTCCTGCATCACCACGCGCGCACCGTAGCGCGTTGCGACCTCGGTAGTGCCGTCACTGCTGCCGGAGTCGACCACCACGACCTCGTCGGCGAAGGCGACGCTGGCAAGGCATTCGGGCAGCTGCGCGGCCGCGTTTTGCGTGATCAGGACGACCGACAGAGGCAAAGGAAGGTTAAAATCGCTTGAAAACAAAGCGGTATTCTAGCCTACGCCCATAGGGCGTCCTGCACTCCCGGAGGGCGTTTTTCCCCGTGCCGCGCATCCTGTTCGTCAAAACCTCCTCGCTCGGCGACGTCGTGCACAACTGCCCGGCGCTCACGGATGTCGCGCACCACGTGCCGGGCGCGGTCATCGACTGGGTCGTTGAAGAGTCCTTTGCCGAAGTCGTGGCCTTGCACCCGCACGTGCGGCGCGTGATCCCGGTGGCGATCCGGCGCTGGCGCGGCGCGCTGCTCACTGCTGATACATGGTCGGGGTTCAGTGCGTTCCGCGCGGCGTTGCGCAGCGAGCGCTATGACGCGGTGATCGACAGCCAGGGCCTGGTCAAGAGCGCCCTGGTCGCGACACTGGCGCTGGGCCGCAAGCACGGATTCGATCGTGCCAGCGCGCGCGAGCCGTTTGCCGCGCGTTTCTACGATGCCGGGCATGCGGTGCCGGTAAATCTGCACGCGGTGGAGAGAAATCGTCAGCTTGCCGCGTCTGCTCTCGGTTATCGCGTCGAGGGACCCTGCGACTACGGTTTGCGCGTATCGGACGAAGTGCCGTTGCAGGTGCGCGGGCCCGCATCTTCCCGTTACGTCTTGCTGTTCACCATGACCAGCCGCGATGACAAACTTTGGCCGGAAGAGC
The DNA here is from genome assembly GCA_945906765.1 of Nitrosovibrio sp. Nv4. Classification (GTDB taxonomy): domain Bacteria; phylum Pseudomonadota; class Gammaproteobacteria; order Burkholderiales; family SG8-39; genus RBG-16-66-20. The sequence goes on from CAMDRF010000096.1 coordinate 7,266, forward strand.
ACTGGCGCTCGCTCGGCAATGCGCTGGAGGCACGTGGCCTGCACTGCCTGCTGCCTTGGGGTACGGAGGAGGAGCGGCGCCGTTGTGCACGCATCGCCACTGCCGTCCCGGGGGCCGTCGTGCCGCAGCGCCTGATGTTGACGGAACTGGCGAGTCTCGCGCGCCAGGCGCGATGCGTGGTGGGAGTGGACACGGGACTCGCTCACCTCGCGGTAGCGGTCGATGTTCCGGTGCTTGGCTTGTACTGCGGCTCCGATCCCGCACTTACCGGCCTGCAGGGCGGCAATGGGGTGCGCAGTCTCGGCAATCGCGGCGCCCCGCCTGCGGTGGCAGAGGTGCTGGAAGTCCTGGAGCCCCTGCTCTGATGTGGCGCCTGGGTTACTCGTGCTTGATCCTGGCGGCCGTGCCCTTCATCCTGGCCAGGCTCTGGTGGCGCGGGCGACGGGAGCCTTTCTACCGCAGGCGCATCGGCGAGCGCTTCGGTTACTACCGCGATGCGCCCTCGGGAAAGCCGCTGATCTGGCTGCATGCCGTATCGGTGGGCGAAGCGCGTGCGTGTGCGAGGCTGGTACGCGCTCTGGGGACGGCTCACCCCGAATGTGGCGTGCTGCTTACTTGCATGACGGCCGCGGGGCGCGAAGCGCTGCGGGAACTGCATGGCGAGTCGGTTCACATCGCCTGGCTGCCTTACGACTATCCGGGCGCCGCGCGCCGGTTCCTGGAGCACTTCCGGCCGCGCCTTGCGGTGCTGATGGAGACCGAGATTTGGCCCAATCTGGTCGCCGCCTGCGCCGAGCATGGAGTTCCGGTGCTGCTGGCCAACGCGCGCATGTCCGAGAAGTCGGCGCTCTCCTATCAACGCTGGCGAGGGCTCACGCATCCGGCGATCGCCGCGCTGGCGATTGTCTGTGCGCAAAGCGACAAGGACGCGGCGCGCCTGCGCGCGCTCGGCGCGCGCCGCATCGAGGTTATCGGCAATGTGAAATTCGACGTCGTGCCCGACGAGGCGAAGCGCAGCGAAGGAAGAGCATGGCGCGCGCGCCTGGCGCGTCCGGTGCTGCTATTAGCCAGCACGCGCGAAGGGGAGGAAAAAGCACTGCTCGAGGCATTGCCCCCGTGGGATGAAAACCTGCTGCTGCTTGTCGTGCCCCGTCATCCCCGGCGTTTCGAGGAGGTTTCTGATTTTGCCCAGTCCCGTCGCAGCCGCGCTTTGATGCCGGCGCCTGGGGATCGCGTCCATCTCGGAGACACGATGGGCGAGATGGATTTCTACTTCGCGGCGGCGGATGTCGCCGTGATCGGCGGCTCGTTCGCGCCGCTTGGCGGCCAGAACCTGATCGAGGCCTGCGCGGCCGGCGTGCCGGTGGTGTTCGGTCCGAGCATGTTCAACTTTTCAGAGGCGGCGCGTCTCGCGCTGGAAGCCGGTGCCGCAGTACAGGCGGCGGATGCGGCCGGAGCAATCGGCGAGGCCGTGAAGTTGCTTTCCAATTCAGAACAAAGAAAGAAAATGGGCGCGGCGGGCAAGGCGCTTTGCGATGCGCACCGGGGGGCGACGCAGAAACACTTGGCGCTATGCGAGGAACTGCTCGGGACTGCAACGACGGCCGCAGTTACGGTATCAGCGCCCGGTTGACCTCTTCGAGATCCTCGTCGCGCAGGCTGCCGGCGGCGGCCTTCAGCCGCAGGTGGCTGGTGATGGTGTTGTAGCGCGCCACCGCGAGATCGCGCCGCGTCGAGAACAGCTGCTGCTGCGCGTTAAGCACATCGATGTTGATGCGCACGCCGACTTCGTAGCCGAGCTTGTTCGAGTCGAGCGCGCTCTGCGAGGACACCAGCGCCTGCTCCAGCGCACCGACCTGGGCGATGCCGTTGGTCACCGCAAGGTAGGTCTGGCGCGCCGACAACGCCTGGCCGCGCCGGGCGTTTTCCAGGTCCTGTTTCGATTTCTCGTAGAGCGCGGCCGCTTCGCGCTCGCGCGAGCTGATCGCGCCGCCCTGGTAGAGCGGCAAGCCAAGCTGCACGCCGAACACGCTGCTGGTCACATTGCTTGGAACTGCAGACAGCTGCGATGCGGTTTGCGAGGTCCAGCCGTGGCTCGCGACCAGGTCCACGGTCGGATAGTGGCCGGCCGCCTGGCGCTTGGCCTCGAGCTGCGCGATCTCGGCGGCCGACTCCTGGATCTGTACCGGGAAGCCCTGCTTCTCGGCGACCTCCACCCAACTCTGCATGTTGGCGGGATTCGGCGGCGTGAGCTTGACCTCCGCGCGCAGCGGCTTGAGCGCCGCGTACTGCTTGCCGGTGATCTGCTGCAGCGCGCTCTTCTTGGTATCGAGGTCGTTCAGTGCGGCGATTTCCTGCGACGAGGACAGGTCGAAGCGCGCCTGCGCTTCGTGCGTGTCGGTGATGGTGGCGGCGCCGACCTCGAAGTTGCGCCTGGCCTGCGCCAGTTGCTCGCTGATCGCGGCCTTCTGCGCCTGCACCAGGGCCAGCGTGTCCTGCGCCGCGAGCACGTCGAAATAGGCCTGCGCCGTGCGCACGATCAGATCCTGGCCGGCCTGGCCGAAAGTCGCCCCGGCCTGCTTGACCTGGAACTCGGCCTGACTGTACTGGAGCGAATTCTGCCTGCGGTAGATCGGTTGCGAGAACGAGAGCGAGTATCCATGGGAGCGCGCGTCGCGCAGCGTGGCCGCGCCTACGGCGCTGTTGTGCGGCTCGGTTTCGGTGCGCGTGTTAGTGGCGTTGCCAGAGAGGTTCAGCGTCGGCAGGATCAGCGCGCGGCCCTGGGGCAGCTTCTCCAGGCCGGCCTGCAGCGCGTAGCGCGCCGCGGCGTACTGCGCGTCGTAGCTTTTGGCGTCGCGGTAGACCTGCTGCAGGTCCTGCGCCGCCGCGGGCAGCGCGAGAAGTGAAAGGGCAAGCAACAGAACACGCATCTGTCGGACCTTATCAGAACCTGAAGCGGGAAGGCTGCGTGCAATTGGCGAGAGGCGCGAGCACGGTCTCGAACAGCTCGACCGTGCGCAGCGCGCCGGCGGCGGTGCAAGCGATGAGTTGCGCGGTCATGATCGGCAAGTCGCCGATCACCGCGAAAGCATGCCCGCCGGGAGCAAGCAAATCGAGCAACGCCCTCGGCAGCTGCGGCACCGACCCGGTAAGCACGATGATGTCGAAGGGGCCTCCGCAGACCACGCCATTGGCGCCGTCGCCGAGCGCGAGGCTGACGTTGTCGACGCCGTGGCGCGCGATGTTCGCCTTGCCGAAGGCGGCGAGCGCGGGCTGGATTTCGACGGAATGGACATGCGCCGAGCGGTGCGCGAGCAGCGCCGTGAGGTAGCCGCTG
>CAMDRF010000097.1:0-10561 GCA_945906765.1 Nitrosovibrio sp. Nv4
GTCGCCTTCGACGACATGTGCGACCGCGCGCCGGAAGGCGAAGTCGAGGTGGTGCCGAACTGCTTCCGTGTCATCCAGCACTCGAACTGGAAACTGTTCATGGAAAACCAGATCGACGCGCTGCATCCATCCGTGGTGCACCAGTCCACGGGCCGCGCCGCGCACGAAGTAGAGAAGATCCTGGCCAAGAAAGCCAAGGGCGGCGCGGCGCCGCTTTCGTACCACATGCTGTCGGCGTTCGCGACCGTGACGATCGACAAATGGGACGACTTCCAGACCATCAACTACCCCTACGGCCACTGCATCCTCACCGGCTACATGGGGCTGCGGCCGCAGGACCCGGACACGCTCGCCTACGACAAGGTCATGCTAAAGGCCTATGGCAGGAAGCGCTTCGAGAAGATCGTCGGCGTCAACATCCACCATGTGCTGGTCTATCCCGGCCTCTCGGTGCAGTCGCCGCTGCAGCAGCTGCGCGCGGTGCGGCCGCTGGGCGTGGACCGCACGCTGACGGAGATCTGGCACTTCCGCCTGAAGGGAGCGCCCGAGGCGATCTACCGGCGTTCGCTCGCCTACTACAACCTGGTGAATTCGCCCGCCACCCTGATCAACGCCGACGACCTGGAGAACTTCTGGAAATGCCAACAGGGCCTCGCTTCGGACGGCGGCGACTGGGTCAGCCTCGGGCGTCACCTGGGCCGCGACATCGAGAAGAATGGCGCAGTCGAAAGCGGGCCGAAGATGGGGACCTCCGAGGCACCGATGAGGAATCAAATGAAAGCCTGGGCGAAATACATGCAAATATGAAAATTCAATATGACGTAGAGCAATTTCTGTACAAGCAGTCGGAGCTTCTCGATACGAAGCGCTGGCAGGACTGGATCGACCTGTTTACCGCCGACGGCATCTACTGGATGCCGCCGGATGCGAGCTACAAGACCTGGGATGGCCAGCCGGCGATATTCGCCGAGGACAGGAACCTGATGACGGTGCGCAAGCTGCGCGTGCTGCACCCGGACGCCTGGTCGCAGCGGCCGCTGTGGGAAACGAACCATATTGTGTCAAATGTCTGTTTAAAAAAAATCTCGAAGAACGGTGACGTGGAAGCTCACTCACGCTTTCACATGATGGAACTGCGGCGCGACGACGTGCGGCACTTTGCGGGTTCCTATATTCATCATTTGAAGAAAACGAAAAGCGGTTACCGCATCAAGCTGCAGCGCGTGGACATGACCAATGCGCAGGCGGCCTACGACTACGTGCTGCAGGTTTGGGTGTAGGCCTCCACATGACCCGTTTCCCCCGCCTCAGGCCCGAAGCCATGACCCCCGCGCAGCGCGAGGTTGCGGCTGAAATCTCCGCCGGCCCGCGCGGCGAGGTGCGCGGCCCGTTCATCGCCCTGATTCACAATGCGGAGCTCGCGCGCCGCGTCCAGCAACTGGGCGAGCACCTGCGCTGGAACAGCAAGCTCGCGCCGGGTCTCCTGGAAATCGCGGTGCTGGTCACGGCCCGCGAATGGAATTGCCAGCACGAGTGGTACATGCACGAGAAGATCGCGCGCAAGGCGGGGCTCGACCCGCGCATCATCGAAGCGCTCGCGCTGGGCAAGGAGCCGCAGAACATGTCCGCGGATGAGGCGCTGGTCTACAAGGCCAGCAGTCAGGCGCATAAGACCGGACGGCTGGACGATGAAACTTTCACCGCCGTTCGCGAGCGCTTCGGCCTCGACGGCACGCTCGAGCTGCTGGCGCTGAACGGCTACTACTCGATGATGGCGATGGTTCTCAACACTGCCGGCATGCCATTGCCCGGCGATGCCGTGCCGCCTCTGCGCAAACTCTGACTAGCGGCTCTTGGAGACGGGGACGTCGACGCCGTTCAGGCGCGCGATCTCGTAGTACCTGAGCGCCTCGCCGTAGTCGCGCGGCACGCCCGGCACACCCTTTTGCAGCATGTCGCCATAGCGTTTGGCGGCCTGCCCCGCCGCTTCGCGCTGCCGGGTCAACTCGGCAAGTTCGCGCTGCTTGCCCACATCGCCCGATTTCTTCGCCTCGGCTTCACGCTGCCGGGCGAGATCCAGTTTCTTCATCAGCTCGGCTTCGCGCTTTTTCAGCGCCGCTTCGCGCTGCTGGAATTCGGCTTCGCGCTTCGCGAGGGCCGCTTCCATTTCGGCTTTTTCCTCGGCCAGCTTCATTCTTGCGTCGGCCTCGCGGCGCGCCGCCTCTTCGATTTCACGCCGCTCCTGCTCCTGCGCCTGCTTGGCCTTCGCTTCGTCTCCCTCGGTAACGAGGCCCCTCAGCTTGGCGCTACGCCGCTTGGCGAGCGCCGCGTAAATGCCGCTCGGAAACTGCTGCACGTAGAGGTCGAAGTCGGCGGGATCGTTGCCGTCCTTGATCGAGCGCCAGAATTCCAGTTCCGTCGCCTTCGTGGCGGGCGCAGCCGGTAGCGCCCCGGGCACCGCGGCCAGGGTCCGCAGCACCGTCGCGTCGCTCGCGCGCGGTCTTGAATCCTACGTGCGCGATGCGCTCGATTTCGGGCTCGCTGTAACGCATCGTATTCACGCCATGGCGCCGGCCATCGGCGTCGATCGAAATGCCGCGCGGCTCGCCGTAATAGATGTCGCCGTTCAATTCGCGCAGGATCATCAGGTCCAGGCCTTCGACCAGCTCGGGAAACAGGAATGCGGGGCGAAAGTTCGCGAACAGCTTCAATTCGCGCCGCAGCGTCAGCAGGCCCAGGCCCGGACGCAGGTGCCGCGGCCCGCTCTCGTCCCCCGGCCCGTCGACCGCGAAATGGCATGCGTGGCGATGATCGAAACCGCCGAGGGCATAGAGAAAATGGAGGAAATCATCTCTACGCCGGACCTCGACGCGGTGTACATCGGTCCGACCGACCTCGCGCTCTCGCTCGGGCTGCCGCCGGTGATGGACAACGACGACCCGAAGCACGTCGCCACCGTGAACCGGATTCTCGAAACCTGCCGCCGCCACAACGTGGTGGCCGCCATGCACACCACCAGCTCCAAGTACACGCAGCGCTACATCGACCAGGGGTTCCGCATGGTGATGCTGGTAAACGACCGCGTCGCGATGTCGAACTACGTGAAGGCGGAAGTAGGCCGCCTCACGGGATGGTCCCCTCCGACGCCTTAGGCGGCCGCCCTGTCCGCCCGCCGACGATCGTGTTCCTGCAGGTGGCGCTTGCGCAGGCGGATGGATTTCGGCGTGATCTCGACCAGCTCGTCGTCGGCGATGAATTCCACCGCGTATTCCAGCGTCAGGCCGATCGGCGGCACCAGGTCGATCGCCTCGTCCTTGCCCGAGGCGCGGATGTTGGTGAGCTGCTTGGTACGGATCGGGTTCACGGTCAGGTCGTTGTCGCGGCTGTGAATGCCGACGATCATGCCTTCGTACACGGGCTCGCCGGGACTCACGAACATCCGGCCGCGCTCCTGCAGCTTCCAGATGGCGTAGGCGACCGCCACGCCGTTGTCCTGCGACACCAGCACGCCATTGCGGCGCTCTGCCATCTCGATCTTGTGGACCGGTGCATACTCGTCGAACACGTGGCTCATCACGCCAGTGCCGCGGGTAAGCGTCATGAATTCACCCTGGAAGCCGATCAGCCCGCGAGCCGGAATACGGTAGTCGAGCCGCACGCGGCCCTTGCCGTCGGGCGCCATGTCGAGCAACTCGCCGCGCCGGCGGCCGAGCTCCTCCATCACGCCGCCCTGGTTGCTTTCCTCGACATCCACCGTGAGCACCTCGTAGGGCTCGCTGCGCACGCCGTCGATGTCTTTGTAGATCACTCGCGGCCGCGATACCGCGATTTCGTAGCCTTCGCGGCGCATGTTCTCCAGCAGGATGGTCAGGTGCAACTCGCCCCGGCCGTGCACGATGAAGGTGTCGGTGTCGGTGGGATACTCGACCCGCATCGCCACATTGCTCTTGGTCTCGCGCTCCAGGCGTTCGCGGATCTGGCGGCTGGTGAGGAACTTGCCTTCGCGGCCGGCGAGCGGCGAGGCATTGACGAGGAAATTCATCGTCAGCGTCGGCTCGTCCACCTTGAGCAGCGGCAGCGGATCCGGGTGCTCCAGGTCGCACAGCGTCGCGCCGATGCCGATGTCCTCGATGCCGTTGATGAGCACGATGTCGCCCGCCTCGGCCACGTCCACCTGGACGCGCTCGAGGCCCTCGAACATCAGCACTTCCTTGACCTTGGCCTTGAAGGACTTCGCGCCTTCGAGCACCAGTACTTCCTGTGCCGGCTTGAGGCGCCCGCGGCGGATGCGGCCGATGCCGATCTTGCCGACGTAGCTGGAGTAGTCGAGCGAGCAGACCTGCAGCTGCAGCGGCTCATCCGGATTCTCGTCGCGCATCGGCACATACTTGAGGATCGCCTCGAACAGCGGGCTGAGGTCTTTCGACTCTTCATTCAGATGGTTCTTCGCCCAACCCAGCAGGGCCGATGCGTAGACCACCGGGAAATCCAATTGCTCCTCGGTCGCACCAAGCTTGTCGAACAAGTCGAACGTCTGGTTCACCACCCATTCGGCACGCTCGCCATGGCGGTCCACCTTGTTCACCACCACGATGGGTTTCAGGCCCAGCGCCAGCGCCTTGCGCGTGACGAAGCGCGTCTGCGGCATCGGCCCTTCAACCGCGTCCACCAGCAGCAGCACCCCGTCCACCATCGACAGCACGCGCTCCACCTCACCGCCGAAATCGGCATGCCCCGGCGTATCGACGATATTGATGTGCGTGCCCTGGTAACGCACCGCGCAGTTCTTGGCGAGGATCGTGATGCCGCGCTCGCGCTCCAGGTCGTTGGAGTCCATCACCCGTTCCTGGAGGTGCTCGTGAGCGGCGAAGGTGCCGGACTGCTGCAACAGTTTGTCGACCAGGGTGGTCTTGCCGTGGTCAACGTGGGCGATAATGGCTAAGTTTCGGATTGCGCGAGGCATGGCCTTGATTTATCTGCAAAAAAGAGCCGGGATTGTACGCGAGTTATGCGATTAAAGGCACTTCTTGGCGATTATCCGGTCACGCGCGCCTTGAAAGAAGGCCGCGTGCGCAGCGCGTCACTCGACTTCGACTTCGCCGATATCAAAGTTCCGCACACCGCCTTCAAGCGCGTGGTGCGGGATCTTGAGTTCGATGTCGCGGAAATTGCCATCGTCACCTTCCTGATGGCGAAGGCCTACGGCAAGCCGCTGCGCTTGCTGCCGGCAGTCATGTTTGGCCGCTTTCAGCACCAATACCTGGTTTCTATAAAAAATCTTTCTCCAAAAGATCTGGAGGGCAAGCGGGTCGCCGTTCGTTCGAGCTCCGTGACCACGGTAGCCTGGATCCGCGGCATGCTCGCCGACGACTATGGCGTGGATCTCGGCCGCGTGAAGTGGGTCACCTTCGAGGACGCGCACGTCGCCGAGTACCTCGACCCGCCCGGCACCGAGCGCGCGCCCGCGGGCAAGACGCCGCTCGGCATGCTGCTCGACGGCGAGGTCGATGCCGCGGTGCTGGCCGATCCTGTGCCAAAGGACGGACGCATCAAAAGCGTCATTCCCGATCCCGTTGCTGCGGCCGCCGACTGGCGCCGGCGCAAGGGCGCCATCCAGGTCAACCACCTGGTCTGCGTGCGGGATTCGCTACCGCAGGACGTTGTTGACGAGGTGTTTCGGCTTTTACAGGAAAGTAAAAACATCGGGGCAAAAGACGCTGAAACCAGTCCGTTCGGCATCGAGGCAAACCGCCGCAATCTCGATGTAGCGGTCGACTATGTTTTCCGCCAGGGCCTCATCCCACGGCGCTACTCGGCGGACGAACTGTTCGAATGACAGCCGCGCACTTTCGCAACGCGCTGCAGATGCAATCGATGCTGCTGGAGTACCGCATCAAGCAGGTGCTGGGCGCGGGCGGATTCGGCATCACCTACCGCGCGCGCGACAGCAATCTCGACAAGGACGGCGACGGACGGATTTGGCGACAGGAATTCTTGCAGGTTAAGCGGATCATACTCGATCGGCGCCTGCAGAAATCGAACTGACTCAGGCGGCCGACAGGGTGTAGCTCTGCACGGGGTGCTGGAAGCCCTTGAGCTGCAGCGCCTCGCCCGCCATGAGCCGGTGGCCCTTTGATCCTTCGCCCAGCAATTCGATGCTGCGCGCATCGACGAGGATCTCTCCGTGCGCCGCCTCCGAGCACAGCCGCGACGCGAGGTTCACCGCCGGGCCGACCGCGGTGTATTCGAGGCGCGAGGCGGCGCCGATCACGCCGACCGTGACAAAACCGCTCGCCACGCCAACGCCGAGATCCAGTTCACGGTCCGACCAGCTCGCGGTGATCTCCATGCCCTTTTCACGGATGCGCTGTGCGAGCAGCAGCGCGCGCTGCGCGTGGTCCGGATACTGGATCGGCGCGCCCACCAGGATCAGCACCCCGTCGCCGGCCTGGTCCTTGATGGTGCCGCCGCATTCGGTCGCAGCACACCACCGACAGTTCGATGGTCTGCTCGTTGGTGGCGCTCTTCAGGCCGCGCCGCCCGACCATCTCGGCCACCGCCGGCGACAGGAAACGCGACATGAACTGCGCGCGGCGTCCCTGGATGACGTGGTACTGCACGCCGCCGACGAGGAAAATCAGCAGGCCCGAGAACAGCGACAGCGCGAGCGAAATCGTCAGCGGCAGCGGGAAAAATCAGGGACAGACCACGTTTATCAGCGCTTTCCGGTTTCATCCGTCGATCCGGAAAAAACGTGGTCTGTCCCTGATTTTCGGCAGCAGAGACCGTGTAACGGTAAAGCGCAGGCATGGGTCGCAAGATACTCGCAGCTAGCCCGCGGCGCGCTGCGCGCCGCTGCCCGCGATCAGGCGCTCGAATCCGGCGGCATCGAGGGCGGCGCTGAAATGGTGGCCCTGCCATTCGTCGCAGCCCAGCGCGCGCAGGCGCGCGACCTGCGCTTCGCTTTCCACGCCTTCGGCGGCGACGCGCAAGCCGAGCGCCTTGGCCATCGCGGCGATGGTCTGGACGATGGTGGCGTCGGCCGGGTGCGCGTCGAGTTCGCGCAGGAAGGAGCGGTCGATCTTCAGTTTGTCGATCGGCAGTTGCCGCAGGTAGGCGAGGCTCGAATAGCCGGTGCCGAAATCGTCGATCGCGACGCGCACGCCAAGGCGGCCGAGCTTGCGCAGCGTCTCGACATTTTCCGCGAGGTGCGACATCAGCACCCGCTCGGTGATTTCCAGCTCCAGGCAATGGCCGGGCACCTGATTCGCCGCCAGCGCCTGCGCCACCTGCGCGACATAGACGTCGCCCTGCGCCAGCTCGTGCGCGGAAACGTTCAGCGCGAACCAGAGCTCCTGGCGCATTTCCCCTCGCATGTCCTTCAAATACCTGCGCCGCCAGGCGCCGATCTGCGACAGGGCACGCTCCAGGATCCATTGGCCGAGCGGCCGGATCAGGCCGCTGTCCTCCGCCACCGCGATGAACCGGTCGGGCATCAGCATGCCTTCCCGCGGATGCTGCCAGCGCACCAGCACCTCGGCGCCGACCACTTTGCCGCCGGGCCGTGAGGGATGGTTCGAGAGGACGGGCTGCCAGTGCAGCAGCAGTTCGCCGCGCGCGAGCGCGCGCCGCAGTTCATTTTCCATTCCCAGGCGCGCCACCGCGCGCGCGTTCAGCTCGGGCGAGAAGAACAGGAAGCGGTCGCGGCCGGTTTCCTTGGCATGGTTGGCCGCCGTGCCCGCATTCTGCAGCAGTTCGCTGAAATCGCGGCCGTCGCCCGGATACACGCTGATGCCGATCGATGCCGTGACGTTCAGCGTGCGCCCTTCGACGGCAAACGGCCGCGCCAGGATCCCCAGCGCGCGCCGCGCGAGCGTGGCCGCTGCCTGCGAGTTCTTCAACCCGGTGCTGAGCAGCACGAACTCGTCACCGCCGATGCGCGCCAGCGTGTCGTCGGGTTGCAAGGTGGCGCCCAGGCGTTCGGCAACCGCGCGCAGCAGCGCATCGCCCGCTGCATGGCCGAGCGAATCGTTGATCAGCTTGAAGCGGTCCAGGTCAAGCAACAGCAGCGCGAGCACGCCTCGCGCGCGCGCCGCGGCGAGAATCGCCTGGCTGGCGCGATCCGAGAGCAGCACGCGGTTGGGCAATCCGGTAAGCGCATCGCGTGTCACCAGGAAGCGGATGCGGTCTTCGGCCTGCGTGCGCGCGGTTATATCGGCGCCGGTGCCGCGATAACCGGAGAGGACGCCGGCGGCATCCAACACCGGCACGCAGGTGACGGACTGCCAGACGATGCGTCCCGACTTGGTAAGGGAACGGTGCACCAGGTCGCGAAAACCCCGGGACGGCGCGGCGCGCTTTGCAAACCAGTCGTCCATCGCCTGCGCCTCGCCCAGCGGCATGAACTCGCGCGGCGTGCGCCCGATCATCTCGTGGCGCAGGTAGCCAAGCACCGTTTCGACCCTCTCGGAAAGAAAGGTATAGCGCCAGGCAGCGTCGGTCTCCCAGACATATTCACCGCAGGCCTCGAGCACGTCGCGGAACCGCTTCTCGCGCTCGGCCAGCAGTTCGCGCGCCTTGCGCTGCTCGGTGACGTCGCGCAGCACCGATTGCACCACCAGCCGGCCGCGCTCCAGGAACGAGACGCTCGCCGTCTCGACGACGACGTCGCTGCCGTCGAGGCAACGCAGCCTGCGCTCCTCGAACGACGTCACCCCCGGCCCCGCCGAGAGATAGGCGAGGCGCTCGGCCAGGCGCGCGCGATGCTCGGGATGGACGAAGTCTTCGATCTTCATTCCCATCAGTTGCTTCGGCGAGCCGGCCTTCAGGATACGCGCCGCCGCCGGATTGACGTATTCGATGAAGCCGTTCGAGAACACCGCCACCCCGTCAGGCGCGAGTTCGACCAACGCGCGGTAGCGCGCCTCGGCGTCGCGGCTCGCATGCTCGGCGCGCTTGCGCTCGGTGATGTCGAGGTTGGTGCCGGTCATGCGCAGCGCGCGGCCCGTCATCGCATCGCGCGCCACGACCTTGCCGCGCGAGAGCACCCATTTCCAGCTGCCGGACGCGAATTGCACCCGGTGCTCGCCCGCGTACCCGTCGCTCGTGCCTTTCACCGCCAGCATCGATTCGCGCGCCACGCGGGGCAGGTCTTCGGGATGCACCATGCGCATGAGCGCCTCGACGGTGGTGCGCGTAGTGGCGGGCGGCTGGCCGAGGAACTCGGCCCAGCCTTCGCTCAGGTATACCTCACCGGTGCGCAGGTCGGTATCCCACAGGCTCGTGCTCGAGCCCTCGAGCGCGAGTTCCAGCCGCTCCTTGGCCTCGGCGAGCGAGCGCTCTGCGCGCCGCTTGTCGGTGATGTCCTTGCCGACGCCGCGGTAGCCGAGGAATCTGCCCGCGGCGTCATAGTGCGGCTTGCCCGTGACCACGTGCTCGCGCCGCTCGCCGTCGGCGCTGCGCGAGATCACGAAATCGAAGAACGGCAACTGTGCATCGAGCTGCTGCAGGCGCTCGAAGTGCTCCACCAGCGCGCGCGGCTCGACTTCGACGCCCGGCACGTCCCACAGCCGCTTGCCGTGCGCCATTTCGGCGCCAAACAGGGCGGCCACCGCGGGCCCGCCCGAGAGCCAGCTGATGCGGTGCTCGGCGTCGGTCTCCCAGTACCAGTCTGCCGATAGCGAGGTCAACTGGCGAAAGCGTTCCTCGGATTGGCGCAGCGCCTGCGTCACCTGCCGGTCGCGCCGCCGCGCGCCGGCCCAGACGCCGAACAGCACCAGCCCGCCGACGACCAGCAGCAGCGTCTCTACGAGCTGCGACCAGGCCACGGGCTAGCCCGCCGATTCCAGCGCCGGCGGTGCTGTTTTGATCACTTCCTCGATGGTGGTAAAGCCCGCAGCCACTTTCATGGCGCCGCTGATGCGCAGCGGCTTCATGCCGTCGCGAAATGCCTGGTCGCGGATCTTGCCGAGGTCCGCGCCGGCGGCGACGATTTCCTTGATGCCGCGGGTGCAGACCAGCGTCTCGTAGATGCCGACGCGGCCGGCGAAGCCGGTCATGCGGCACTCGAGGCAGCCCACCGGCTTGTAGACCGATACCGGCCGGTTCGCCTTCCACGGCGCCACCAGTCCCTCCCAGGCGTGCATGTCTTCGACGCGATGCAGATCGATCTTCTGCTTGCAGTGCGGACACAGGATGCGAACCAGGCGCTGCGCCATCACCCCGTTGAGCGTCGCCACCAGCAGGTAGGGCTTGATGCCGAGCTCGAGCAGGCGCGTCACCGCGCTGGGCGCATCATTCGTATGCAGCGTGGAGAGCACCAGGTGCCCGGTGAGCGCGGCCTGCACCGCCATTTCCGCGGTTTCAAGGTCGCGGATCTCGCCCACCATGATGATGTCCGGATCCTGCCGCATCAGCGCGCGCAAACCCTCGGCGAAGCCCAGGTCGATCGCCGGCGTCACCTGCATCTGGTTAAAGGAGCCCTCGACCATTTCGATCGGGTCCTCGACGGTGCAGACGTTGACTGCCGGCGTCGAGAGTTGCTTCAGCGTCGAGTACAGGG
>CAMDRF010000098.1 GCA_945906765.1 Nitrosovibrio sp. Nv4
TTCGATCGCGAGCGCACCAGCGTGATCCTCGGCGTCACCGGTGCGCTGGAACTCGTCATCCCGCTCGGCGCACGGCTTGGTCACCCGATCTGGCGCAGGGCGCTCAAGGACGCGGGCGTCGAGGGCGCGGTCGCCGATGACGTCGTGCAACGCATCTCGGACTCCTACGTCGGCTGGCAGGAAAACTCGTTTCCCGGGTTGCTCGGCAACGTCGCCGCCGGCCGCATCGCCAACCGCCTCGACCTGGGCGGAACGAATTGCGTCGTCGACGCCGCCTGCGCGAGCTCGCTGGCAGCGATCCACCTCGCCAGTCTTGAGCTTGCCGCGGGCCGCTCCGACATGGTCATCACCGGCGGCGTGGACACGTTCAACGACATTTTCATGTACATGTGCTTCAGCAAGACCCCGGCGCTCTCGCCGACGGGCGATGCGAAGCCGTTTGACCGTGACTGCGACGGTACGGTGCTTGGCGAAGGCCTCGGCCTGCTGGTGCTCAAGCGCCTTGCCGACGCCGAGCGCGACGGCGACCGCATCTATGCGGTGCTCAAAGGCATCGGTTCATCCAGCGACGGACGCAGCAGCGCCATTTACGCGCCGCGCGCCGGCGGCCAGAAGCTCGCGCTGCGGCGCGCCTATGCAGACGCTGAAATCACGCCGCAGACCATCGGCCTCATCGAAGCGCACGGCACCGGCACCAAGGTCGGCGACGCGACGGAACTGTCCTCGCTGACCGAGGTGTTCCAGTCCACGAACAAAGATAAATCCGCTGATGCCTGGTGCGCCCTGGGCTCGGTGAAATCGCAGATCGGCCACACCAAGGCGGCGGCGGGCGTGGCGGGCGTCATCAAGGCGGCGATGGCGCTGCATCAGAAAGTTCTCCCGCCCACCATCAAGATCACGCGGCCGCTCGACGATGCCGCGCCGGGCCGCTCGCCGTTCTACCTGAACACCAGCAAGCGCCCGTGGCTGCCGGCCGCGGATCACCCCCGGCGCGCTGGGGTCAGCGCCCTCGGTTTCGGCGGCACGAATTTTCATTGCGTGCTGGAAGAGCACGGCGCCGAGAAACCCGGAGCGGACTGGGAAGGCAGCGTCGAGATTCTCGCCTTCTCGAGCGACACTCTTGGCGACCTGATGGCGCAACTGAACGCGCAACGGGCGGACTCCCCCTGGACGGAGTTCAGGCGTGAGGCGCACCAGTCGCGCCAGAAATTCCAGCGCGACGCGCAATTCCGCCTGCTCGTCATCGTCGCGAGGGAGTCCGAACGTGCGAGCCTGAAGCAGACTGCGCTGACGATGCTGGAGAAAAATCCCGGCAGGACTTCCTGGACCGCGCCGGCCGGCATCGCGTTCGGTTCGGGCAACAGGCATGGCAAGCTGGGCGCGCTGTTTCCCGGGCAAGGCTCGCAGTACACCGGGATGCTGCGCGATCTCGCCTGCCAGTTCCCGGGAATGATGCAGGCGCTCGCCGAAGCGGACGAAGCCTTCGCGCGCGAGCGTTCCAAGGACGTGCGGCGTCTGAGCGACTTCATCTACCCGCAGCCGGTTTTTTCCGACGAAGCCCGCCAGCTGCAGGAACAGGCGCTCAAGGCGACGGACATCGCGCAGCCCGCGCTTGGCGCAGTGAGCATGGGCGCGCTCAAGGTGCTGGATTGTTTTGGTGTCACCGCGCAAGCGGCGTGCGGCCACAGCTATGGCGAGCTCCTCGCGCTTTGCGGCGCCGGGCGCATCGACGCGGCAGCGCTGCATCAGCTTTCCAACCTGCGCGGCCGCCTGATGGCCGGCAACAACGGCACTGGCGACCGCGGCGCGATGCTCGCCGTGCAGGCGGACGAGGCTGCGGTGCAGGAATTCCTGCGTGAAGACGGCGGCCAGCTGGTGGTCGCGAACCGCAATTCGCCGAAGCAGTTCGTGCTTTCCGGCCCCGTCGAACAGATCAGGCGCGCGCTGGACAGCCTGGCCAAGCGCGCCATCCGCAGCCGCTTGCTGCAGGTATCCGCGGCGTTTCACAGCCCGCTGGTGGCCGATGCGCGCGCGCCGTTCGCCGACGCGCTCGAAGGCATCGCATTCGACAAGGGCCGGATGTCCGTCTACGCCAACGCGACGGGCCGCGAATACCCGACGCACCCCGGGCAGGCGCGCGAAGTACTCGCCAGCCAGATCGTGCGGCCGGTGAACTTCATGGAGCAGATCCAGGCGATGCACGCGGACGGCGTGCGCACCTTTATCGAAGTCGGCCCCGGCCACGTCCTCTCCGACCTGGTGCAGTCCATCCTGCCCGGCGGGGAAGTGGCGGCCATCGCGCTCGATGCGTCGAAAGGCAAGCGCTCCGGCACCTTCGATCTCGCGCTGGCGCTGGCCCGGCTCGCGTCGCTGGGACACGAGGTCAATCTGCAGAAATGGGAAAACGCGCCGGCCCCGATCGAGGCGAACGCGGGCAAACCCGCCTTGATGCTGCCGATTTCCGGCGCGAACTATCGCTCGCCCACCACGCCCCGCCCGCCCGCGGAAGCGCGCCCGGTTTTACAGAAAAATCTTTTACCCTCACAACCCAAAGAAATTCCCGTCGCCTTGCGTGCCGCGCAGGAAGGCATTCTCGCGCTGCAACGCCTGCAAGAGCAGACCGCGCAGCTCCACAAGCAGTTCCTCGAAGGTCAGGAATCCGCCCGGCGCAGCATTCAATCGCTTCTCGAGCTGCGCGGCGGCGCGACGTTCCCGCAGGCGGTTGCAACGCCCGCCTTGGTTGCGCCACCCGCAGTCCCGTCTTCGATCCTGCCGGCTCCGACATTCGAGCGCAGCCGCTACGAGCGCGCGGTGCTCGAAGTCGTGTGCGACAAAACCGGCTATCCGGTCGAGATGCTCACGCTTGGCATGGGCATGGATTCCGATCTAGGCATCGACTCCATCAAACGCGTCGAGATCATGGCCGCGCTGCGTACAAGACTTCCGGAGGCACCGGAAATCAAGCCCGAGCATCTCGGCACCTTGCAGACCCTTGAGCAGGTTGTCGCCTTCCTCGCCAGCGGCGCTCCGGCCACAGTCGTTCCGGTGGCTGTCGTTCCTGTTGAATCCACAACGCCCACGCCACTCGTCTCGCACATCAGCAACACGCTGCTCGCCGTGGTGGCGGAGAAGACCGGCTACCCGGTTGAAATGCTGAACCTCGGTATGGGCATGGACGCCGATCTGGGCATCGACTCCATCAAGCGCGTCGAAATCATGGCTGCATTGCGCGGCAAGCTGCCGGGCTCGCCGGAAATCAAGCCCGAACATCTTGGATCGTTGCAGACGTTGCAGCAAGTCGTCGATTTTCTCGTCGGCCAGCCCGCGCAACCGGTCATCGCTCCGCCTCCTGTCGCGGCGCCGGTGGCGCAGGCGAAATTGCCGGAACCGCCCATTCCGCAAGTACCGGGCGAAGTGCTGCGGCAGATCGTCCGCCCAGTGGAGCTTTGCCGCGACGACCACCGTGACGTGATCGGCCTGCCTGCCGGCGCGCAAGTCTGGCTAACCGACGACGGCTCCGAGCTGTGCAGGCGCATCGAAGAACGCCTGCGTGCGCAGCGCCTGATCGTGCATCGCGGCGACTTGCGCCAGGGCTTTTCCGGCAACGGCGCCGCCGAACTCGCCGCGCTCATCGTTCTCGCGCCCGCTGGCGGCAGCGACGATGCCTTCCTCAAGCACGCGTTCCGTCTCATGCAGCGGGCCGGGCCTGCGCTGCGCAAGGCCGGCAACGCGGGCGCCGCGATTCTCGCCACGGTTTCCCGGCTGGATGGCGCGTTCGGCTTCGGCGATCTGAAAGGCAAATGCGATCCCGTCAGCGGCGGCCTCGCCGGATTTGTAAAAACCGCGCGCCACGAATGGCCGGAAGTCCACTGCAAGGCGCTCGACCTCGATGCCGAATTCACGGACGCCGCGGCGGCCGCTGAACAGATTGTTTCGGAGATCTTCCGTGCCGGTCCCGTGGAAGTCGGCATTTCGGGGCACGGCCGCGTGGCGCTCGAGGTCGCCGTTTCAAGCATCGAGCGCATCGGTGTTCAAGCGCCGCTCGCCGAGGGCGACGTGGTCGTTGTCTCCGGCGGCGCCCGCGGCGTCACCGGCGATGCCGCGTTGGCGCTTGCAAGCGCCTTCCGCCCGACGCTCATATTGCTGGGCCGCACCGGACTCGGCGAAAGCGAAGCGGGATGGCTGCAGGACCTGCAGACGGAGGCCGGCATCAAGCAGGCCCTGCTCGACAGGAAGAAGGGCGCCAGCTCGCCCAAGGCGGTGGAGGCGGAGTACCGGGACGTGCTTGCCCGGCGTGAAATCCGCGCGCAGCTCGGGCGGCTTGAAGCCGCCGGCGCGCAGGCCTCCTACCACGCGGTCGACGTGCGCGACGGCGCGGCGCTGGAGCGCATCCTGACCGAGGTCCGCCGGCGCCATGGCGCGATTCGCGGACTGGTGCACGGCGCGGGCGTGCTCGCCGACCGCCGCATCGAAGACAAGACCGCGGAACAGTTCGACCTGGTCTATGGCACGAAAGTGACGGGCTTGCGCAACCTGCTCGCTGCGCTCGCGCGGGAGGATTTGAAAGTGATCGCGCTGTTTTCATCCATCTCCGGCCGCGTCGGGCGCGCCGGCCAGGTGGACTATGCCGCCGCCAATGAAGTCCTCAACAAGCTCGCCCAGGTGGAGGCACGCCGCCGCCCGGACTGCCGCGTGGTCTCGATCAACTGGGGTCCGTGGAACGGCGGCATGGCGACACCGGGCGTGCGCAAGCTCTTCGAACAGGAAGGCGTCGGGCTCATCGAGCCGGCGGCGGGCGCGGAATTCCTCGTCCGCGAACTCTGTTCCGCCGACAAGGCTGAGGTCGAAGTACTCGCGCTTGCGCCCTCGCCTGTTGTTGGAATTACCCCTGAAGCCAAATCCGCTTACGCGGACAGCGTCGCCTTCGTGCGCGAAGTCAGCGTCGAAGCCCTGCCCTGCCTCGAATCCCATGTCTTCAACGGCCGTGCCGTGCTGCCCGCGGCGCTGATGGTCGAATGGCTCGCGCAAGCCGCGCTGCACGGCAATCCGGGAATGGCGTTTCATGGCCTGGACAATTTCAAGGTATTGAAGGGCATCGTGCTCGAAGCGCGGCAATCGGTCACCGTGAGCCTGCGCACTGCCGCCGAAAAACGGCGCGATAACCTGCATGTCGTGCCGGTGCGCATGACGAGCAAAGACGCGGGCCGCGAGATCCTGCACGCGCAAGCCGACGTGCTGCTGACCACCGACAACCTGCCCGCAGCACCCGAGCCCGCGGTGGTCGACATTCGCGGCGGCGGCTACGCCGATGCCTACGCGCTTGGCGTCCTGTTCCACGGCGCGGCCTTGCACGGCATCGAGCGCATCGAAGGCATCGCGGAGAAAGGTGTCGCCGCCATCCTCAAGGCAGCCTCCGCCCCCATCAAGTGGATGACCCACCCGCTGCGCGGCACCTGGATCGCGGATCCGCTGGTGCTGGACAGCGCCTTCCAGATGATGATCCTCTGGAGCACGGCGCACCGCGGCGCGCCTTCGCTTCCCAGCACGCTGAAAAGCTACCGCCAGTTCGTCTCCGTGTTTCCAAAGGGTGGCTGCCGCGCGGTCATCGCGGTGGCGCTCGGCATCAGCGCGATCGCCGTGGCGACGATCCAGTTTTTCGACCGCCAGGGAAATTTACTCGCCTCCGCCGAAGGCTGCGAATTCGTCATGGACGCCAAGCTGCGCGACGCCTTCCGCCTGAACCGGCTGGGGCTTGAAAAGTAACTTCGAGCGGCTCTACAGCCGTGTGACCGACGGGTCGATAGCCGGCATGCGCCTGGAGCGTCTGGCCAGATCGGCATCGAGCGTCACGAACTCATCGCAGCCGCGGCGATCACCGCCTCGCGCTCTCCCATGATCACCTTTTCCAGCGCCGCGATTTTCTCCAGCGCCTGCGCGATCACCGCCGCCGGATAGCCATAGCGCGAGCGCAGCACCCATTCCAGTTCGAGCATCACGGTCACCGGCACATACACCGGGTGTTCGCGCAGCCCTTGTAGCCGGTCGCGCGCATCGCCCTGATCGGCACCACCGGCCCGGTGTACTTGAGCAGAGACTGGATTTCCTCCAGCGTCGCGGTTTTTTCGCCGGCGCGGGCGGCAGGACGATCTGCCCTTTGTTGGAGTTCAGGACGGTGCTCATGGCGCCTCGATGTCGAGAATGTCGGCGATCGCCACGCGCGCCTTGCGTAACTGTTCGTCGCTCAGGCGGCCGACCGGTCAAGCGGCGATTGTCGATGGCGCGAAGCTGATCGATCAGGAGGTCGGAATCCTTTCGCAGCCGACCGAACGCCGTGACGCGGATGCGCAGCGGTTCGGCGTCGTCGATGAGGTTTGTCGTCAGCGGCACGACCAGGGTCGAGGGATGTCCGGCATCCAGCAGGGCGCCGCCCTGCACGACAAGCACGGGTCGGACCTTGCCGGGCTCGGTGCCGCGCCGCGGTTCGAGATCGGCCAGCCAGATCGAGCCCGGGTCAATCCGGGGCATGCTCGATGCGCGAAAACTCGGCGTTGACCCGCAGGCTTTCGCCGCGCACGCGCAGCGACGCACCGCGTATGCGCGCCGCGCGGCGTTTTTCGTCCACCGCTCGGTTCATCGCCCGCAGGGCCGCCCGAATGTACTCGGTCCGGCTTAGCTTGAGTTGCGCTGCGCGCCGGTCAATCTCGCGCAGCGTGTCGTCGGGAAGGCGCATCGAGATGGCATTCATCGTTGTATTCCGATTCGTATGACAAACGGGAATACTAGCATTGCTCGCCGTGGTGAGCGCCAAGTCGTGGGCCGGGGATTCCCCAAGACGGAGGGCTCGTGCCGGAGGGTAAAATGACTCCCCTTGAAAAGTAACTCCGCGCCGTCCCCCGGCGGCGGCAACGCCAGCTTTCCTGAGCTGATTAGCCCTTTACCACGCCATCCCGCCCAAGCAACAAAATTGCCGCATCGCGTGTCAGCAGTGTCAACCTTTCATCCTGTGCCTGCGCGATCAGCAGGCGATCGAACGGGTCGGGGTGCGGGATATCCAATGCGCGCAGTGCTTCGATATGGCGCGGCAGGATCGGCAACAACACAAAACCCTGCGCTTCCAGTTGTTCGCCCAGCAGTAAATCAGATGAGTATCGAGTAAATATCGCTTCAAAACCGCTTGCCGCCGGCCAACGCTTCAGCAATAGCTGCGTTGGTTTCGGCTGCATCCCAATCGGTTTTGGCTTTAGGCAAAGCGGCCCAGGCGCCCGGCTTGCGCATGGAAACCCGCGTTGCAATCCGGACCAGTCTGACAACGGGAATACCCTTGTTCGCGATTACGACATCCTCACCCGCCAGAGCAGCATGCACCAGTTTGGAAAGCTGGTTCTTGGCTTCGAGCATATTGCATTGCATGGCCGCTACCTCGCGATGGGTTGAAGCGGGCGCAGTTTACAACCATCTGGCCAAGTTAGCCAAGTACGCCATCGGGCGAGCCCCGCACTATCATCGCCCGCCGTAGCACCCGCCGGTGGCACATCAACCAGGCAGCAACTCGAACGCCGCCCAGCGCTCGGGTTTGACCGCTCTGAAATCACGCAGATCAAGGGTCGCGATACGGTTGATCCCAAGCCTTTCCGCGACGGCCATCACCGCCGCGTCGGCGAGGCCGATCTCAAGGTCCCGATACTGCGCAAGCACGCGCCGGCAGTAGTCGAGATCGGCGCGCGCCACCGGTTCGAGCGAGTAGTACCCGGAGCGCACGGCATCCAGGAACTTCAATTCCGCGTCCACGCCGAGGAACTCGACGAGCAGATAGTCTATTTCGGCGAGAATCGCCGACGCAACGACATAGGGCGGCCGATGGCGGCGCAGGACGCCGAGGATGGCTTTGTGATGCTTGTCGTCCGCGTCGTAGGCCGCGTAAAGCGCGCCCGAATCGAGGATCAACGCCACTTGCGCTTGCGTGTCGCCGCACGCAGCAGCGTTTCGGCCCGTTCGCCGACATCGCGCCGCCCGCTGCGGAACCCGCCCACCCCGGGGGGCAGCCCCTCATGCGTCTCGCGCTCGTACCGGCGCACGGCGTCGCGCAGGATTTCGGCCTGGGTCTTGCCTTCGCGCTGCGCCGCCCGGCGCAGGCACAGGCGCGTGTCATCGTCCAGATAGATCGTGGTCTTGTGCATGGCGGTGGGCATGGTGCCATATATGGTAGCTGGTAGGGTCGGCCCGCGCCAGAGGGTAAAATGATCCCCCTTTTCGATTTGGCCAGGGCTTGAAAAGTAACTCCGAGCCGTCCTCCAGCGGCGGCAACGCCAGCTTCCCCGAGCCCATCGCCATCGTCGGCATGGGCGGTGTCTTTCCCGGCGCGTCCTCACTCGCGGAATTCTGGCGCCTGATCGAAGAGGGCCGCGATACCTGCGGCACGGTGCCGGCGGGCCGCTGGCTGCTGGATCCGGAGACTATCCAGAGCACCGTCCCCGGCGCGCCCGACGCGGTACTCACGAATCGCGGCTGCTTCATCGAGGATCCTTCGCTGGAGGGCGAACTCGATCCGATGTTTCAGCTCCTCATCCGGGCCGGGCAGGCCGCCTTCGCCGATGCCCGCACTGGAAACCTGAAGCGCAGCGAGGTCGGCGTCGTTCTAGGCAACATCGCCCTGCCGACCGCGGCCGCCTCCGCGCTGGCCGATGAAATTCTTTTGCCGCTGTTCGAGCAGAAGGTATTCGGACGCACGCTCGGGAAGCCTTCGCTGAAAACAAACGCGGTAAACCGGTACGTCACCGGCCTTCCCGCTGCCTTGCTGGCCCGATCGCTTGGCCTGGGCGGCGCCTGTTACACGCTCGACGCCGCCTGTGCGTCGTCGCTCTATGCGGTGAAGCTCGCCTGCGACGAGCTCCTTGCGCATCGCGCCAGCGCGATGCTCGCCGGCGGATTGTCGAGACCCGATTCGCTGTACACGCAAATGGGTTTCTCGCAGTTGCGCGCCCTTTCTCCGAGCGGACGCTGTTCGCCGTTCGACCGCAAGGGCGACGGCCTCATCGTGGGCGAGGGCGCTGGCGTCGTGGTGCTGAAGCGCCTGGCGGATGCACTGCACGACGGCGACCGGATCCTGGCGCTGATTCGCGGCGCCGGCCTGTCCAACGATCTCGAGGGCAAGCTGCTGTCGCCGAGTTCAGAGGGCCAGTTGCGCGCCTTGAAGATGGCGTACGCGCAAGCCGGCTGGACGCCGCAGATGGTGGACCTGATCGAGTGCCACGCCACCGGCACCCCGGTAGGCGACGCGATCGAGTTCGAGAGCCTGTCCCGGCTGTGGCAAGGCGGCAAGTGGAAACAGGCCCAATGCGTTTTGAGCGCCGTGAAGTCGAACATCGGTCACCTGCTTACGGCCGCGGGCAGCGCCGGTCTGATCAAGACACTGCTCGCGATGCAGCACGGCAAGCTGCCGCCGGTGGCGAACTTCGAACAGCCCTCCGGGAAGATTCCGCTCCACGGCAGCCCGTTCGAGATACTCAAGCAAAGCCGGCCCTGGGAGCGCCGCGCCGCAGATGTGCCGCGCCGTGCCGCCATCAACGGCTTCGGCTTTGGCGGCATCAATGCGCACTTGCTGATCGAGGAATGGCTCGGTCAATCAAGCGCCCAACCCGCACCTGCAATTTCCCCACCTGAACCGGTCGCGGTAGTTGGCATGGCGACGCGAGTGGGCCGCTGGCCGGACCTGAAAGCGTTTCAGGAGCGCGTGCTGTACGGTGGCTCTGACGAGAAACCAGAGCAGCGCAAGAATTGGCGCGGCTTGAGCAGCGAAGAAATCCGCAGCGTATGGGGCCGGAGTTTCCCGGGATATTTTCTCGATGATCTTTCCATTCCAATCGAGCGCTTTCACATTGCGCCGCGCGAAATGGCGGAGATGCTGCCGCAGCAACTTCTCATGCTCGACGTTGCGAAATCCGCTCTCGATGACGCAGGCAATCCGAAGCTCGATCCATCGCGCAGCGGCGTCTTCATCGGCCTCGGCCTCGATCTGCGCACCACCGATTTCCATTTCCGCTGGGCGATGAAGCGGCGCGCCGCCGAGTGGGCGGGCAAGGCGGGGCTCGATGCGGGGAGCGTCGAATCGAACAAGTGGATCGCGGACTTGTGCGACGCCGCGGGTCCGCCCCTGAGCGCCGACCGCACCCTGGGCGCGCTCGGCGGCATCGTCGCCAGCCGCATCGCGCGCGAATTTCACATCGGCGGACCGAGTCACAGCATCTCCAGCGAGGAGACCTCCGGCCTGCGCGCCCTGCAGGTGGCGGTGCACGCCCTCCAGAAGCACGAGCTCGATGTCGCGCTCGCCGGTGCCGTGGACCTGAATGGCGACCTGCGAGCGCTGCTCGCCACGGATGCGGGACGTACACCCGGCGAAGGCGCGGCCTGCGTGGTGCTCAAGCGCCTCCACGACGCCAAGCGCGACGGCGACCGGATCTACGCCGTGATTCGAGATGTCGACGGCCCCGCGGCAGCCGCCGTGCCCATAGAGACGGCGGATGCCGATGTCGGGCATACCGGCGCCGCTTCGGGATTGTTCTCGTTCATC
>CAMDRF010000099.1 GCA_945906765.1 Nitrosovibrio sp. Nv4
CCCGCGGCGCGGCCGACTGCCTCCATCGCCATGGCGGCGAACAGGAACGGCACCATGCCGCCGATCAGCAGGCCGATCACCACCATGTGGTTGGACAGATCGAAGGAAACCGCCTTGCCCGCCGCCTCCAGCGCATACGTGTAGTCGGCGAACAGCACCAGCGCGGCGAGGCCGGCGGAGCCGATGGCATAGCCCTTGGTGACCGCCTTGGTGGTATTGCCGACCGCGTCCAGCGGATCGGTGATGGCGCGCACCGACTCGGGCAGGTTCGCCATCTGGGCGATGCCACCCGCGTTGTCGGTGATCGGGCCGTAGGCGTCCAGGGCCACGATGATCCCCGCCATCGAGAGCATTGACACCGCGGCCATTGCGATGCCGTACAAACCCGCGAGCGAGTAGGAGGCGTAGATCGCCACGCACACCGCGATCACCGGCCAGGCGGTGGATTTCATCGACACGCCCAGGCCCGCGATCATGTTGGTGGCATGCCCGGTGACGCTCGCGGCCGCGACGTGCTGCACCGGCTTGTATTGCGTGCCGGTGTAGTACTCGGTGATCCAGACCAGGAACCCGGTCAGCGCCATGCCGACCACCGCCGTGCCCCAGAGGTGGCCGACCGTGATCATCTTCTTCTGCCCGCCGATGTCGAAGGGCACTGTGGCGACGATGTCGCCCATCATCCACTGCGTGATCGGCCAGAACGCGATCAGCGCGATGCCGCCCGCCCAGGCGAGACCCTTGTAGAGCGCGGGCATGACGTTCTTCTCGCCGGGCTTGGCCTTCACGAACCAGGCGCCGGCGATCGAAGCGATGATGGCGAAGCCGCCGATCACGAGCGGATAGACCACCGCGTTCGCGCTCGCCGTTTTCACCATCAGTGCGGCGAGCAGCATGGTGGCGATGATGGTGACGGCGTAGGTCTCGAACAGGTCGGCGGCCATGCCGGCGCAGTCGCCCACGTTGTCGCCGACGTTGTCGGCGATCACCGCGGGGTTGCGCGGATCGTCCTCGGGAATGCCGGCTTCCACCTTGCCGACGAGATCGGCGCCGACATCGGCGCCCTTGGTGAAGATGCCGCCGCCCAATCGCGCGAAAATCGAGATCAGGGAACCGCCGAAGCCCAGGCCGATGAGCGGATGGATGATATGCGCGAG
Source organism: Nitrosovibrio sp. Nv4 (assembly GCA_945906765.1). GTDB lineage: Bacteria > Pseudomonadota > Gammaproteobacteria > Burkholderiales > SG8-39 > RBG-16-66-20. The sequence continues at coordinate 1,155 of CAMDRF010000099.1, forward strand.
ATTCGACTTGTCGAGCGCGTTGGCGTACAGGAACGCGAAATAGCCGGCGACGCCGAGCAGCGCCAGGCCCACCACCAGCATGCCGGTGATCGCACCGCCGCGAAAGGCGACGTTAAGTGCCTCATTCAGGCCGGTGCGCGCCGCCTCGGCGGTGCGCACGTTGGCGCGCACCGACACGTTCATGCCGATGTAGCCGGTCAGTCCCGACAGCACCGCGCCGATCACGAAACCAGCGGCAGTGTAACCGTCGAGGAAAGCGTAAATCAGCACCGTCAGCACCACGCCGACCATGCCGATGGTCATGTACTGGCGGTTAAGATAGGCGCCGGCGCCCTCCTTGATGGCGCCGGCGATCTCGCGCATGCGTTCGTTGCCCTCGGGTTGCGCGAGGATCCACTTGATCGAAACAACGCCGTACAGGATTGCGATCGCGGAGCAGGCGAGCGCGAAAATGATGCCACCGGACATGCTGATTCCCCTTGAAAAGAGGGCGAATTTTATCAGTTCAGGGCAGCTATCGCCCGGTCGCGGATGGCCTCGACGCCGCCCTGGCCAGAGATCTTGCGGTATTTGGGCGCGGCGGCGGCGCCGGTGGCGGCCCAGCGCCCGTAGAATTCGATCAGGGGCCGGGTTTGCGCCTGGTAGACCTCGATCCGCTTGCGGACGATTTCCTCGCGGTCGTCGTCGCGCTGCACCAGCGCCTCGCCGGTGACATCGTCCCTGCTCTCCGCCTTCGGCGGATTGAATTTCACGTGGTAGGTGCGGCCAGAAGCGAGGTGCGCGCGCCGGCCGCTCATGCGGGTGATGATGTCCTCCGGCGGGACGTCGATTTCGAGCACGAAGTCGATCGCCACGCCCGCGTCACGCAGCGCTTCGGCCTGCGGGATGGTGCGCGGAATGCCGTCAAACAGATAACCCTTGGCGCAATCGGACTGCTTCAGCCGCTCCTTGACCAGGCCGATGATGATGTCATCCGACACCAGCGCGCCGGAGTCGATCACCTTCTTTGCCTCGAGGCCGAGCGTGGTTCCCGCCTTGAAAGCCGCGCGCAGCATGTCGCCGGTGGAAATCTGCGTGGTGCCGAAGTGCTTGGTGAGGTACGTCGCCTGGGTACCCTTGCCGGCGCCGGGCGGGCCGAGAAGTATCAGTCGCATTTTTTGTTATCTCCCCAGGCCAGCATTCTACGCACGGCGTCGAGGTCCTGCGGCGTATCGACTCCGGGGGGGGCGGCGGCGCTCAGCGCCACCGCGATGCGGTATCCATGCCAAAGTGCGCGCAATTGTTCGAGCGCTTCGGTTTTCTCGATGGGTGCGGCAGGCAGGGATCCGTACTGCTTCAGGAACGCCACCCGGTAGCCATAGATGCCGATGTGCCTGTATGCCGACGCCGTGCCTTGCCTGACGAAGGGAATCCCGGCACGACTGAAATAGAGCGCGTATCCCCGGGCATCGAGCACGACCTTGACCACGTTCGGATTGGCGATATCCGACGCGTCGTGGATCGGATGGCAGGCGGTCGACACGCTCGCCTCGGGGTTGCGCTCGAGGGTCGCGGCGACTTCGCCGATCAGGCCGGGTGCGATCAGCGGCTCGTCGCCCTGCACGTTCACCACGATCTCGTCGCCGCCCAGGCCGAGGGCGGCCGCAGCTTCGGCGATCCGGTCCGTACCCGAGGGGTGATCCGCGCGGGTCATCAGCGCGCGATGCCCGTGTCCCTGGACCGCCTGCAGGATTCTTTCGTCATCCGTGGCGACCGCCACGCTGAGCGCACCGCTCGCCGCCGCGCGCTCGCAGACCCGCACCACCATCGGCTTGCCGCCGAGATCCGCGAGCGGCTTGCCCGGAAAACGGCTGGCTGCGTAGCGCGCCGGAATCAGGACATGAAAGCTCAGGCGACTTCCTCTTCGGGAGGAAGCTTGCGCGCGTCTTCTTCGAGCATCACCGGAATGCCGTCCTTGATCGGAAAGCCGAGGCGGTCGGCCTTGCAGACCAGTTCTTCGGCCGCCCGGCGGTACAACAGCGGCCCCTTGCAGAGGGGGCAGACCAGGATTTCAAGCAGCTTCGGATCCACTGAGTTTCTCCAGCAGCCAGCGTTCGAACGCGGGATCGAGCGATGCGCTCACCGGGAAGACCCAGTGATTCGGCTCGGCCAGACGCCGCCATTTTACCGCGTCCTTTTCGGTCATCACGACCGGCGCATCGTCGCCGAAGTCCAGATCCCCGGCGCGGAACGGGTGGTGATCCGGGAACGGATGCGGCACCGGCTTGATGCCGAAGCGCGCCAGATCGAGGAAGAAACGCTTCGGGTCGCCGATGCCCGCCACCGCGTGCACTGTCTGCCCGGCGAAGGATTTCGCCGGCCGCACATCGTGCGCGTCGGTGATCCGGACCAGGGACTCGCCCTGCAGTTGCATCTTGTAGCCCTTTACCTCCGCACTCCCGTGCGTGACGACCGCGTCGACGGACGACAAACGGGATCGCGGCTCGCGCAGCGGACCCGCGGGCATGAGGAAACCATTGCCGAAACCGCGGCCGTCCACCACGCAGATCTCGATGTCGCGCGCCAGAGCATAGTGCTGCAGGCCGTCATCAGTGACGATCACGTCGCACTCCGGATGCTGCTCGCGCAGCGCCCGGCAGGCGGCGCCGCGCTCGGGCGCCACCCATACCGGGCAGCCGCTGCGGCGCGCCAGCAGGATCGGCTCGTCGCCGACTTCCGACGGGTCGGAGGCGATGTTCGCCTCTCTCGGCGCCTCGCCCTTCGCCGCCACGGACCCTCCGTGGCCCCGCGAAACGATGCCGGGCTTCCAGCCGTGCTCCCGCAGGAGTTCGACGATGCGCAGCACCAGCGGCGTCTTGCCGCTGCCTCCCGCCGTGAGGTTGCCCACCACGATGACCGGAACGCCGGGATGTTTTGATCCCAGTACTCTTATCCTGTAGAGAAAACGACGAATGAAAACGACAAGCCCGAACGCGAGGCTCGCCGGCCACAGCAGCCAGGCGAGGGCGCCGCGGCGGCCCCAGTGGCGCACTACTTTGCCGACTGCGTGGTGAAGGTGATCTGCGTCAGGCCGGCGACACGCGCGGCTTCCATCACGCGGATCACCGACTGGTGCGTGGCGGTGGCGTCGGCGCTGATGATGACGATCGGCTCGCGCAGGCCCGCGCCGGCGCGGCGCAATTCCCCGGAGAGCTGCTCGATGCTCGCAAACTCCACCGGCGCCTTGTTGATCACGTACTGGCCCTTGGCGTTCACCAACACGCTTACCTCGCCCGGGCGTTCGAACTGCTTGTCCGCATCGGCCGTGGGCAGGTTGATCTGCAGTTCGGTGTACTTCGAGTAGGTGGTGGTGATCATGAGGAAGATCAGGATCACCATCATGACGTCGATCAGGGGCACGAGATTGATCTCGGGCTCTTCCTTGTAGCGGCCGCGCTGGAAGTTCATCGCGGGAGCTTCACCGGCCTATTTCGCCCGGCCCTGGAAACCCTCGCGCTCGCCATGCACGATGTCGATCAGCTTCGAGGCCGCCTGTTCCATCAGCACCACGAAACTGTCCACCTTGTTCTTGAAGTGGCGGTAAAAAATCAGCGAGGGGATCGAGATCGCGATGCCGGCCGCGGTGTTGTAGAGCGCGATCGAGATGCCGTGGGCGAGCTGCTGCGGATTGGTGCCGCCGGGCGACTGCGAACCGAAGATCTCGATCATGCCGATCACCGTGCCAAACAGGCCCAGCAGCGGCGCGGCGGTGGCGATGGTGCCCAGCGTCGTGAGGAAGCGCTCCAGATTGTGCGCCGTGGCGCGGCCCGCCTCCTCGATCGCCTCTTTCATGACATGGCGCGGGCTCTTCTCGTTCCTGAGGCCGGCCGCCAGCACCTCGCCCAAGGGCGAATCCTTGGCGAGCTTGTCGAGGATGTCGGCGTTCAGGCCCTGGCGCGCATACACCGCGGTCACGTCCGCGAGCAGGGTCGGAGGAACGATCTTCGCTTCGCGCAGCGAGATCGAACGCTCGATGATCAGGGCCACCGCGATGATGGAGGTCAACAGCAACGGCCAGATTGGCCAGCCTGCGGCCTGAATGATGGCGAACAAGGCATTATCCTTTGAAACGTCAATGCATGCGTGCGCGCACTTTAGCCAAACCGCATGTGCGCGGCAACTACGGAATTCAGTCCAGCGCCGTTTAGCCGACCGTCTCGCGCCCGATATCCACAAAACATGTGGATAAGTTTGTGGATTATCCCTGAACAACGGAACGCGTCATCCTAGAGATGCGCGCCAAGACGGTCGCGATTAAATTTTCATCATCCGTTTTCGTATTCGAAACAGCGTGTTATGTATAAGAATCGGCCTCCACGACGATTCCTTACTGAAGTGCAAGGCGGATCGTCGCGCGTGTGGATTAGTGTAGTCTCGGCGCCGTCATGGAGCTTGACTTCCCCCCTGGCGGACCCGCCGTCCTGAGCGTCTCCCAGCTGCTGCGCAGCGCGCGCGACCTGCTCGAGCGGCGTTTCCCCTTGCAATGGATCGCGGGCGAGATCTCCAACCTTCGTCCGGCCGCCTCCGGGCACCTGTATTTCACGATCAAGGACGAATCGGCGCAGGTCGACTGCGTGATGTTCAAGAGCCGCGCCGCTGCCCTGGACTGGGAGCCGGCCGACGGCCTGCGGGTCGAGGTACGGGCCCTGGTGACCCTGTACGAACCGCGCGGCCGTTTCCAGCTGAACGTCGAAGGTATGCGCCGGGCGGGGCTCGGACCCCTTTACGAGCGGTTCCTGAAGCTCAAGGACAAGCTTCAGCGCGAGGGCCTCTTCGATGCAGGCGCAAAACGCCCCATCCCGGAGCATCCAACGCAGATCGGGGTGGTTACTTCGCTCGCCGCAGCCGCGCTGCGCGACGTCCTGACGACGCTGCGCCGCCGCAATCCGTCCATCCCCGTGGTCGTGTATCCGGCGCCGGTGCAGGGCGAAGGCGCCGCCGCGAAGCTGGCTCAGGCACTCGCCGCCGCCAATGCGCGCGCCGAGTGCGATGTCCTGCTGCTGGTGCGCGGTGGCGGCTCGATCGAGGACCTCTGGCAGTTCAACGAAGAGTCTCTCGCCCGCGCGATACGCGCCTCCGCGATCCCGGTCGTCGTCGGCGTCGGTCATGAAACCGACTTCACCATTGCCGACTTCGCGGCCGATGAGCGCGCGCCGACACCGACCGCGGCAGCCGAACTGGTCAGCCCGTCGCTCGAAGACTTGCGTGCGCGAATCGCGGAAACGGCGCTGCGCATATCGAGGCAGACCACGAGGAAGATCGAATACGCAATGCAAGCCGTGGACGCCCTTGCCCGCCGCCTGCTGCATCCGGCCGAGCGCCTGCGCGCTTCGCGACAATTCCTGCAGCAGCTTGAAAAACGCCTGTCGTCCGCCGCGTCGCGCCTGTTGCAACAATGGTTCGGCAGAATCGGCCTGGCCGGCGCCCGTCTCGCCAACCTCGGCCACACCGCGGTACTTGCGCGCGGCTACAGCCTCACCTTGAATTCGCGCAGGGAAATCGTGCGCGATGCCGCGCAGGTCGCGCCGGGGGAACGCATCGCCACAACCCTGGCCAAAGGCGAAATCGAAAGCGAAGTCCTGAAAAGGGGCTGAGCGCCGTGTCCCGGGCACGCGTTCGCAGCTTCGATCCGATCGCAGGCAGGAATGCGCGAGTCCTCGTCCTTGGCAGCATGCCGGGAATAAAGTCGCTGCAGGTTCGCCAGTACTATGCGCATGGGCAGAATGCGTTCTGGCGAATCGTCTGCGAACTTCTCGATCTCGATCCAGCGTCACCATACGAGGAGCGGGTTCGTGCTCTAAAGGCAGCCCGTATCGCAGTCTGGGATGTGCTTCACTCGTGTGTGCGGCAGGGAAGCTTGGACACGAAAATCGAGAACGACACGGAAAAGGCAAACGACTTCCGGAGGTTCTTTCGGGCCCACGGGAAAATTACGCAGGTATTCTTCAACGGCGCGAAAGCGGAAGCCTCGTTCAAACGGCACGTGCATGGGAAAATCGACGTCGATTCGTTTCTGTTTGCGCGCCTTCCCTCCACCAGCCCGGCGAACGCCTCCGTGCCCTTGAACAGAAAGCTCAAGGCATGGCGGGCGATACTAAGAGGATAATCTCAGGCATTCTTGGAGAAGGCGAGTTATATGACGGCAGCGGCAAACATCGTGATTGCTCTGGTAGCGCTGCTGCACGCGTACTTCCTGGTGCTGGAAATGTTTCTCTGGGACAAGCCCTACGGCATGCGCACGTTCAAGCTGACTCCCGAATTCGCCGCAGCCTCGAAAGGCCTAGCGGCGAATCAGGGGCTGTACAACGGCTTCCTCGCCGCCGGGCTGGTGTGGGGCCTTGCCATGGGCGCCGCAGGAATCGATGTGAAGGTGTTTTTCCTCGCCTGCGTCATCGTGGCCGGGCTGTTCGGCGGCGCCACGGTAAACCGCAAGATCCTCTTCGTACAGGCCATCCCGGGCATCATCGCCCTCGCTTTGCTGCTGGCTTCGTGACTCGCGCCCATGGGAAATCGCCTTTCTAAAATCGCGACGCGCACCGGCGACAAGGGCGAAACGGGCCTCGGCGACGGCACGCGGGTGGCCAAGGACTCGGCCCGCATCCAGGCGCTGGGCGACATAGATGAATTGAATTCGAGCATCGGCGTGCTGCTGGCCGAAAAAATGCCGGCGTCGCTGCGCGAGGCGCTGCTGCGAATCCAGCACGACCTGTTCGACCTCGGCGGCGAGGTCTGCATCCCGGGCCACACCATGGTCACCGAGGCACACGTGGCACATCTGGACGGGCTGCTGGCAACGTACAACAAGCGCCTGCCGCCGCTGAAGGAATTCATCCTGCCGGGCGGCACTCGCGCCGCCGCCCTCGCTCACCTCTCACGCACCGCCTGCCGGCGTGCCGAGCGCAGTCTGGTCGCCCTTGGCCGTGCCGCGCCTGTCGGCGAGCACGCGCGCCAGTATCTGAACCGGCTCTCGGACCTGCTGTTCGTCCTGGGACGCACGCTGAACCGCGCCGGCAAGCGCGGCGACGTGCTCTGGCGGCACGAGCGCAAGCCGAAGGCCTGACGGCCGCGCGCGCCGGGGCGTTAGAATCACCCCATGCCTGCCCGCGCGCGCACGATCCGAGCCTTGGTATTCGATGTATTCGGCACGGTCGTGGATTGGCGCGGCTCGATATTGCGCGAATGCCGCGCCCTCGGACGCGCGAAAAGACTCGCCGTCGACTGGGATGCATTCACCGACGCCTGGCGCGCGGGATACCGTCCTGCGATGGCCCGCGTGCGTTCGGGCGAGTTGCCGTGGATGAACATCGACCAGCTGCACCGCATGCTCCTGGATGAGCTGCTGCAGCGCTTCGCCATCGACAGCCTCACCGAGGAGGAGATCGATCACCTGAACCGCGTCTGGCACCGGCTCGACCCCTGGACCGATGTGCGCCGCGGCCTGGCGCTGCTCAAGCGCCGCCATATCATCGCCACCCTCTCGAACGGCAACGTGGCGCTGCTCGTCAACATGGCGAAGCACGGCCGCCTGCCCTGGGACGCCGTGCTGTCCGCGGAACTGTTCCATCACTACAAGCCCGACCCGGAGGCCTACCTTGGCGCCGCGGCGATGCTGGGACTGGAGCCTTCAGAGGTCATGATGGTCGCGGCGCACAAGGACGACCTGCGCGCGGCGCAGGCCTGCGGATTGGCCACGGCATTCGTGCGCCGGCCGCGCGAAAAGGGCCCCAAGGTCAAGGTGGACGTGTCGCCGGAGCCTTCCTTCGATTACAACGCCCGGGATTTCGTGGACTTGGCCAAGAGGATATCGCGGTGACAGCGCACAAAGCCTCCGGCAAGAAGATGCGTCATCGCGTACTGATCGTCGATGACGAGGAATCGATGCGCCTGTTCCTCGCCCGGATCCTGGTCACCGGGCTCCAGGCGGAGGTTACGCTGGCGGGGACCTGCGAGCAGGCGCTGCAACTGGCCGGCAGCCGCATCTTCGACATCATCCTGCTGGATCTGCTGATGCCAGGGGCCGGAGGTATCGCAGTATTGAAGGCGATCCGGACTACCCCGCGCAACAGGAAAACTCCGGTGATCATCGTCTCGGTCATGGCCGACGAGAACACCAAGAACGTCTGCCGGTCGATGGGCATCAGCGACTATGTGGTCAAGCCGATCGTGCGCGAGTCCCTGGTCGCCGCGGTCAAGGCGCAAATCGGCAGCGGCGGGCAGCAGGCCGGCGTGCATCAACCTGGCGGGAGGTAGGCATGCCGGAAATCAGGATCGAGAATGTCGAGGCGCTGGGCAAGCCGCTCGGCCAGTACTCGCACATGGCGCGCGTCAAGGGCGCCCATGAAACGCTCTATATCGCCGGAATGCTGGCCCCCGGCGATGATTTCGACGCGCAATGCACGGGCGTATTCAAGCAGCTCGAAACTGCGCTCAAGTCCGCGGGCGCGGGCTGGAGCAACGTGGTGCAGTTCACTACCTACCTGGTGCACTCACAGGACATCCCGAAATTCATGGCCTGGCGCCTGCGCGAATTCCCGAAGCTGTTCTCCGACGGAAAATACCCGCCCAACACCTTGCTGATCATCGACCGCTTGGTCGGCGAGCAATACCTGATCGAGGTTCAGGCCATCGCCGCTGTGTAGTTACTCGATCACTCTGTCTGCCCGGAGCAGCACCGACTGCGGGATCGTGACGCCGAGTGCCTTCGCCGTCTTGAGGTTGATCACCATCTCGAACCGGGTCGCTTGCTGGACAGGCAGATCAGCCGGTTTTGCGCCCTTGAGGATCCGGTCCACGTAGGTCGCCGCCAGGCGAAATGCCTCTTCCAAACTTGGGCCGTAGGACATCAGCCCGAACAGCATGCCGGAGCCGGCACCCCCGACCAGCGCATCCGGCCGATTCTTCGCCATCTCGACGAATGCCTGTTCTACCTCGGCACGGTTCGTTCCGGCAAGCACGCCGGGCTTGAGCGCAATGAGTTCGTCGATCAATCCGGGCAACCGGGCCCGCTCGCCCGTCGGCATAGCGCGACTCGTAGACGAGATTGCGTCCCACCACGTGACCGAGTTTCTGCAGCGCATCGAGAAACGCCTGCTCGTATGGCCTGACAGTAGCCTCGGTCGCCATCCACGCGGAAGCCACCCGATGAGTCTTACCAGCCTGCGCGCGCACCTGCAGCGCGGGACTAGCGGCGCCCAGGGCAAGAAGTGCGAATAGCGTGTCGCGGCGGTTCATGAGTTCCTCCCTCGACGGGGCCTGCTTTACTACCTGCGTCAGAACTTCTTCGGCAATCCAGCTTGCTTCAGCACCGCGTTCGCGGTGTGGCGAGACTTGATTTTCGAGTCAACCGGAAAGCGACGCTTC